>JAYUEN010000470.1:0-30977 GCA_043739185.1 Bdellovibrionales bacterium | reverse complement strand
GCGGATCCATCGCCGAGCCCGTCGCCAAGTCCCGCGGATCCATCGCCGAGCCCGTCACCAAGTCCTGCGGATCCATCGCCGAGCCCGTCGCCAAGTCCCGCGGATCCATCGCCGAGCCCGTCACCAAGTCCCGCGGATCCATCGCCGGCTCCGGCTCCGGATCCATCGCCGGCTCCGGATCCGTCTCCGGCTCCGGATCCGTCTCCAGATCCAGGGCCAGATCCAGGGCCAGAATAAGTCTCGAGCCTCTCTCCTTTCAGATAATGGAGAGGGGCGAAAGTTGGCGAGATACTTTCTATTAGAAAAGAGTGTGTCTAGTTGTTTTTTTGCCAGTTTTGGCTGGTTCTCTTACGGATGGAGCCTCTGGCTTAGCCTTCGTTGAACCGGCTCGACTGAACGTGAACATGCATCACATATACAACTCAGTTGAGTTTGGACGGCCGATTAAGAATTCACAAGTGATCGCATGCCTTACTCAGTAGGAGACTGCAATCTTACTTGTGTTACAAAGCGACTTGAATAGAGATTTCGCTTTCACTCTAGGTACTTTGGGCGATAACTATAAGCTTAAACATATTCATTTACTTACTGGATTAAGACTTTAACTAGCGTCGGTCCGAAAAATAGTTCAGTGTTCTACTGGACTTGTCTCAGTTCTTTTCTGGTGGTGTAGTTACTGAGGTACTTCTCGTTATTAAAGTGCGATCAAGGGCAGTGTTAAGCGAAATGTGCACGGCATTTTATTTTACAAATCTGGGGTAGCAAAAATGAACGCTGCTCAATCCTTAGCGAAAAATAAAATTTTCGATTTAGTTTTGATTTCGTGCTCATTGGTTTTTGCGTCCCACACTTCATTCGCGCAAGATGCAATGAGTTTTGACGAATTTCAAAAAAAGATTTCAATTGAAATCGAAGCGGGCGAAAGAAAAGAAGTTTTGCAGAGCTCGGGTCGATACAATGATTTGCGGTACCAATCTACCCTTTACGAAAGTCCTTGGACTCTGAACACAGATATCAATACCTACGCAAGCACAGATCGCGCGATGGCGAAATCGATTCCCGGAATGATTAACGTGACCTTTTTAAATCGCAATGGATTGGAATTCAAATCTGAAACGAGTTTTTTTCAGCCAATTGCGCCTAGTGACACTTCCGTTGTTCCAATTCAGGGGCAGTTCACGATTGGAAAAGACATATCGAAAGGTGGTTCACGAAGTCCGCTCAACATACGTGCTGACATCGAAAGAAGTGAAGCGCGATCAAGCTATTTTGACGCCGAATCAAATTATCTTTCAGAAATTCAGAAAAAGCAGGTGTATATCGTTCAATATTTTAATTTGCTTTGCCGTCTGCAAGATTTAGATGCGGTTGGTATTATTTTGGCCGAAATTCTTCATGCAGCCGAAGTCAAGTTGCAGTCAAAGAGCATGTCTTTGCCAGATTATTTGCTGTTAAAAAATGTTCAGAATCAATTAGAACAGCAGCGCCAGGAATATATTGAGGATCAAGGTGATGTTGAAGCCCGTTTTTCTGACGTAGGGACAAAGGCTATTTGGGTCGCAAGGAGTCTGCTTCGGCAAAAGGCCAAATGCCAGGACCCCTTAGAAATAAAATTAGAAAAAAATGATCCCAATCGAATAAATGACGAATTCGTTCGATCCTTGCCGGCGATTCAATCTTTTGAATTTCGTAAGGAGGCCCAAAAGAAAAATATCGAACTCTTGCGTAAGGAAATGAAATGGAGTCTAGTTCCTTATTTGGGTTTAGGGTTTTATTCTGATAACCCATCAAATTACAATCGTGGCCAAGGAATTATCGGATTTCGTTTTTCATATAATTTTGCCGGAGAAAATAAGAACTTAGAAATCAGATCAGCTGCTGAAAGAAGTCATTTACTTGATGAGATGGAGCTTCAAACCATACTTGATTTTAACCGTGATTTGAAATTGCTATACCGTACGATGGCTCATGCTGCTGAAAGCATTGAAGTGGCTAAAAAAACTATTATTGATTCCAAAAAATTAATTGAGGTTATTAGGGTGCAATTGAAAATTGGATTGATTGACCTGACAGTTACGACTCAAGCATATAGGACGTATTTAGAAGCCTTGAATGTCGCACGAAGCGCCTGGGAAAAGTCATTAATAGCTCGACTTGAGATTGCACAGTTAGAAAAATCAAAAAGTCGGGTAGCTGAAAAACTTAAAAGTTCAGCTACGGTCAATCGTTGAGAGAAAAAGGTGAAGTGTTAAATGCAGGATCCTGTACATATTCTCAGTCAATTTTCTGCATATGGTTTCAGCTCAATTGCTCATTTAAGTCAAAGTTTTGATCAACATCTTCTTGGGGTATACCAGGTTTTAAAAAGTTGGGAAGAAGAAGAAGCCGTATGTGTCGCCGGTTTACTTCACAGTATTTACGGAACCGTCGCGTTTCGACACGAGATTGTTTCTTTGCAAGAGCGCGACTGGGTTAGGTCCGTAGTGGGCGAGCGGGCAGAGGCCTTGGTTTTTTTATTTTGCGTTCATGCGCGAGTTTCATTGTTCAGCCAGCTTCAGAATGATGGAGAATATTATGTTGAAAGTTTTCAAGACAATCGAAGAATGCCGGTCACATCTGAGCAATTTAGGGATCTCATTGTCTTGAATTTTGCAAATATTATTGAGCTGCGGCCTCGCACAATAGGGCAAGATAGAGATGCCTTTAAAGAATACTTGAAGCCAGCGAGAAAAATTTTAAGCCCAACTTTGGCCTCGCGTATTTCAGCGGCTTACCAAATCTGATATCGATAAAATATTGTGTTAGGCCGCCCTATCGGCTGGCAGTTGTTTCAGGGTATGCTTCGTAATCTCATTGCGGCTTAGCTTCAAAGATTTCGAGAAATCGTCGGTGAATTCACCATCGATACGAATCGAATAATTGAAGAAAGGTTGCGCATCCGTACCATGATAGTTGGCGGCATCAAAATAAAAGAGTTTTTCTTTCATGTAAATCTTTTTGTGTTGATCCTTATCATAAAGAAAAAGTGGTTTTGCGTTAAGGTTAAAAAAAACAAAATTATCAAAAGACAACTTTTTATTTGCCGGATTTAAGTGCCCATCAAAATGAACTTGTACGCCATTAAAGGCTTCGTTGGCATAGAGTCGAGCCCAACCAACATGTTTGAACATCTTCAGGCTTTCGACAGCTTTGATAAAATTGGGCATATACTTTTCTACGTGAGGAAGCCAGGAATCTCGTTTTTGTCCGCGTAGGTTCCAATCACGACGTTCGTTCAGAGGATAAACGAACCATGGGAAGTAGGTTTGTTTGACGATTTTCAGGTAAGCCGCCCTTTGGCCTGCGGTCATTCCTTTCATCCGTTCCTGGTCGCGAGCCGTCAATTCCTTGTTCACATCATCGAGCTGATTGATACCATCCGAGCCGCGTGTGACGGCTCCAGATGGGGTGCCAAAGTCGAACTTGTCCCTAGCATAAATTAAAAGATCTGCTGCCTCTTGGTGAAGCAGATCAAAATCAAGTTGGTCTTCGAACTTGTAAAAAGGCTGATCATTGATGGTGTGGAGCACGCGTTCCCTCCTTAAGATATCGATAGCTCAGGTTTCGTCAGAATATGGAGATTTCTCAAGTCCAGAAGCTGGTTTTAGGGAGTGTAAAGTTAAATGCCTAAAATCTATAAATTTATTAATGAGTTAGAGTGCAACGCTCTGTTGGCGTGACAAAAACTCATAGTAAAGTCCGCGTTTATGCAATAATTCTTCATGGCGGCCGATTTCGGCAACTGTCCCATTGTGGACAAAAATGATTTTGTCGGTCGTCGACAATAGATTAACGTGTTGTGAGACAAATATGAGAGTTCGACTTCCAATACTTTTTAAAAATCGACTGAGCAATCTTTCTTCCGAAATGGGGTCGAGGTGGCTGGTGGACTCATCGAGAATAAAAACTTTGAAATCTTCATAGATCATGCGAGCAATTAAAATTCTTTGTGCCTGCCCAACTGATAGGCCGGTACCGCCAGCAGCAATCATAGATGAGTAACCTTGAGGAAGGCGGGTGATAAATTGTTCGGCATCGGCGTGGTAGGCAGCCGCAGCAACGCGTTCGAATGAGACCTGAGGATCAAACATCGAAATATTGTCAATTAAACTTCCCGAAAAGAGTCGGCTTCCCTGAGGAATCATTCCGACAATTTTTCTTCGAGTGGCTAGTGACATTTTTTTTATACTTATATCGTCTATAAAGATATTGCCAGAACTTGGTTTTCGCAATCCGTTGAACAGGCTTACCAAAGTCGACTTGCCCGAACCGCTCATACCTACAATCGCAACTTTTTCGCCAGCAGCAATTTCAAGATTCACTTTTGTTAGAATATTGGGGGAAGTCGGGCTGTAACGAAAATCAACATTTTCAAATCTAATTTTTCCGCGGGCCTCGCGTACCATTTTCTTGTCTGTTGGCAAATCAATAGCCTCAGGGCGTTTGCTGAATATCGGATCCACTTGAGCCAGACCAGCAAGGAATTTAGGGAAGGTATCAAATACCTCTAACAAACCAACTAGAGCAGGGGTGAGAAGCTCGACACAAAAAATTGCAGCAACTACTTTGCCGACACTGAGATTATTACTGAAACTGAGTTGGACTGCCTCATACAAAACTGCGATTTTCATCGCTTCGCGAGTAAAGGCATTGACTCCAGTGACGATAGTACTGAATCTTTGTGCTTTGATAGCAAGTGCGGATCGGTCTAGAAAGTTGGCTTCCCATCGCCAACGTTCTGCGCGAAATGAGTTGTTCAATTTCACTGTTTCATACCAATCACAGATTTCCATTAAGATACGTTTACCTGTAGATTCATGCTGGGCCATTGATGTTCTCAGGCGAATCAAAGTCGGAGTTAAGATTCCGATCGGTAAAATAAGAGGAATAATGAAGAGCGACACGGTCCATAGTAACTTAGGATGATACAGATAAAGAACAAATGAAGCTGTTGTCACACAAGTCAATTGCATAGCGATCGCGACGATTTGCTGAGTGACAAAAACCTGGACTTCTTTGAGTAATATTTGATGGTTGAAGAGCTCACCTTTACCAACGCTATCAAAGAAGCCTACGGGCAAACGAACGAGCTGCTGTACAAATGCACTGGTAAATTTGGCGTCCATTGTGAAGTTGAATTGGCTCACGATCATGCGAGAAGCCCAAGTCAGTATTGCCGCAATAAGGCTGCTCGCAAAATAACCTATAGTTACCACCGCTCCCAAGGACCAATCTTCATCTTCTGCCATACGTTCAAAGACGAATTGATTGAACATGGGAATTGTTAAACTAAAAAGAAAAGAAAGGGAGCTCGCTAGAAAAATAAGAAAACAGGCATGAAGATTGCCTTTCAAAAGCGAGAAGTACTTAAAGATTTCTACTCTCGAGTCAGAAAGATTGCACGATTTTGCAGTCGGAAAAATTTCTAAGACTCTTCCGTTCCATCGTCTTGTGAGTCTATGAACCGCTATGAAGTTAATGGCACCTGTTTGAGTATCTCCTACCTCAGCATGATGATCTAATATTGAAAATAGCAGCAGGGGTTTTGAACCATAGTCTATTATAGTCGGATAATTTGCTTTGAAGTTGAGCTCAGGATTGATGGTATATTTTTTTGAGGTAAAAGAAATGCTATGTGCCACCCGGGCAATGGAGTTCAAAACTCCACTTTCGTGCGAACCTGTGAAGTGAAACTTAATTGCCTTCACTCCAATTTTATAGCCAAACTGAGCCGCAGCAGATGCTAAACATGCAGGTGCCGCATTAGAAAATTCAGAGTGAGTTACGATTTTTCTAGATGAAAAAAAATAATGTAGTCGGTGAAAAATTGTGACTCTGCGTTTGAGTTTCGATTGCCCCTGATAAATTTCCATTTCGCCGGTAGTTTGATCTGAAAGCGCATCCTTTGACTCTTCAATTAGACCATAACGAATTTCAAAAAAATCCTCTAGATCTTTTTGGCATTTCAGTTTCTTCCATTCACTTTCAAAAATATACCAGCCCTTAACATCCTCAATAACTTCATAAAAATAATTTTTTTGTTTGGGATCGTATATTAAAGTTTCGCCCAACTGAAAACTTCCCATTGGGCGAAAAGTGCCATCCAAGGCAAAATTCAACTCCATACGGCCGCTGGATACAACAAAAAAGAGACGTTCATTTACACAGCGAGATTTGGCTTCAGAAAATGAACCATGCTTTAAGCTATTAATTATAGTTTCGACACTTTGATGGGCGGTCCCAAGAGATCGCAAATCTCTCTTGAGCTTTTGCAATTCTGGATTGATAGCCATCCTGTGAAGGTAGTTAAGAGTTTGAGGCGCTGAAGCAAAGGCCTCGACAAATGACTTCCAAGGAACCACAAAGACTTTTGAGTCTTCTTGAGCTTGCCATGCCCAATCCCAAGTAGGTGATTTTAGAAAAAATGCTTTCAATTCAATTGATCTACCACTTACAACCCGGCCATATTCCATCATATTGCCCGTTTTATTTCTTAGTGCAATTTCTCCATTCAATACAAATGCAAGGTCGGTTGGTGGTTCAGTCAATTTTAACCAATCCGATTTGACAATGTTGTATTCTTTGCAATCAGCATACAATTTTTCTCGGGCCGAGGGAGGAACGAGAGCTAATATTGATGATTTCAGTTTTTCGTCGTTCATTCTTCCTCAGTAAGTGCTAACTTGCGCTCGGAATAGTTCAATATATTCTCTATGATTACGAATCAGTTCATTGTGAGTGCCAGATTCAATGATAAAACCATTTTTAAGAACGTATACGTAATCGACTTTTTGTAGGGTTTGCAGACGCTGAGTCACAAAGATTACAGTCCTGTCTTCCATTAGCTCTGTGACATTGTCGCACATGCTTTTAAAAGAAATAGGGTCAAGATGTGCACCCGCCTCGTCGATGATTAAAATACGCGGGTTTTTATAAATTGCCCTGGCAATAGAAATTTGGGTTCTCATACCTGCAGATAAATCTCGGCCATTATTGTGCAAGAAAAAATGGTAGCCACCAGGTAATGATTCAATGAACAAGTTTGCGCCGCTAGCTCGAGCTGCAGCCTCGACGCGTTTTATATCTGGAGCATCATCTCCGTATGCGATATTGGCAATAAAAGTATCAGCAAATAATTTCGGCTCCTGCTCAACTATTCCGATTTGATCTCGAATCGACTGTAATGATAAGAGCCTTGAGTCTACTTCATCATATACGATGCTACCAGACTGAGGTCTTAGTTGCCCTGCGATCATCTGCACTAAGGTCGATTTACCCGCACCACTTTGTCCAACAATTGCGATGGTTTTGCCTGGTTGAATTGAAAATGAAATTTCTTTCAAACAAAAATTATTTGTCCCCGAATACTGAAAGCCTACGTTGACAAATCGGATATCACCTTTGAGGGCAATGGCTCGTGTGTTTCTAATGGTAGGCAACGAATACTCTTGATTGGGGCGGGCATAGTAACCGTAACTAATAGATTCAAGTTTGAAGAACTGATATTCTCCGTAAGCAGTTGTCAGACCCGTAAATTTTCGATTAAAGATGCCCAGAAAAAGCATGACCGCCAAGAAGACACCTGGTTCTAGTTTGCCTTTTGTGAATCCTCCTCCACCAATCATCAGATATACCGATATAGAATAAACTACGGCGGTGATGATTCCGGTGGCACCCCATCCATTGTTGAGTTTATTGGCAAGTTTCAGATAAAGACGAGTTACGCCTAATGAATAAAATTCAGTGTTCTTTGCCGCTATGACCTCTCCGCGCACACTTTTGATAACGTGAGTTGATTCAATCTGTTCACCCAGCTTAATTTTTGCACTTTGACGGAGATCAGTTGTGCCCGGCAGTTCATGAAGGTTCTGATCAACATAGAAGCGTTTTAAATTTCCCATTGCGAGGGATCCTATCGCTAAAACAATGGCCACATCTAGTCGCATTGCTGCGATGACCAGAAAATATAGGAAACAAACGGTACCCAATAAATAAATTTCAATTCTTGGATTGTGAAAAGTTTCGTTTAAGTGCTGCATCAAATCCAATTTCGCAATCATATCATAAGAGCGGCTCTCTCCTTGGATTTTTGGAGGAGTTTGCAGATACTGGCGAATCATATAGGACTGTGTATCGAACTGGAGTCTTTGGAGTTTCATTTCGGATAGGAGTTTACTGATGACCTCGCAGACAGTCGAAAAAAAGACAATCAAAATTATACCAATACATATGGTTTGAAGTGATTGCAGATTCTTCGAAGTGAGAATGTCTCCTACAATATATTCCATGCATAGTGGAATAGTTCCTTCGAGGAGTGCTGCAACCAAACCCAAGATAAACATATTGCGGTAAATACCAGAAGAGTCTTTGCCGTAGATGGCAGAGATCAGCGCCGCCGTTATCCGGCGAAAATCGTCCAGAAAGTGTCTGGTAATGGCGTCCTCTAAGATTGGTTCAAGCGGTGAGCGCTGCGCTTCGAGAGCTTGCCCATTCCAAGCCTGAGAGAATTCTTTAAGGTGGACACCGACAATTCCTTTCTCGGGATCAAGAAGATAAACCTGTCGCCCGCTCACCTTAAGAATCACATATGGACGTGAATTACAAAAGGCCAACAAGGGCATTTTTTGTCTCTTGAGGCGAGACGGCTCACAACGAAGGGCTCTTGTAATAAAGCCATGACGCTCTAAAACTTCTGCGAAAGATCCAAGAGACAGTCTTTCATTGGCATCAAAGAATATTTTAAGATTCGACAGGTTGAGGTCAACAGCATTAAGGATAGCCAAGTTGCGGACCGCCATTTCTGGCCATTCGCTACTATTGTTAGCGTAAACTATTTTCTTGGGATCAGTCTTGTATCCCAACTCTATCATTGTTAGGTCGGTAAGTCTTGTCCGTTTTCGAGGGGAGGTCTTGAAGCTGGATTCCGCCGACCTCTTTGCTTCTTCTAACCAGGCTGGAGCGATGGCTTCCCACGGAACCTCTCCATTGGGAAAAGCTGATTTTAACTTCGATTGCGCAAACTGCCGAATCGTCATTTCTTTTGAAAAAGTTAATTTAGGAGGCCTTGTGAATAGTTTCTGAAAGCAAGGTTCTCCAAACCAGTCGCCTGCACGTAACACCCGATGAATAGTTTGACCTGTTTGCAGCTGGCCTTCAAAAACAACCCAACCATCTTCAATAAAGTGAAGTAGATTTCCACTGAAATTCACTTCCTCAATATTTCGCAGTCTAATTGCTGGAGCGTCTATGGTCTTAAGACAGTTTGCTATTTTTACTCCACATTTAAATTTGGCATCTCCGGATTCTATAAAATTTCTTAAGGCAGAGGAGGATATCAATAACTGGATAGCATTTTCGGTCGGGGATCGTAAGGGTGATACTTTATTGACTATATTGCTCGGAACAAAGAGAATATTGCAATTCTCCTCTGTTATAGCAGAGAGGCAATACGGATTGTTTTGAAGATGGTCTCGCCAGCAAAGGGGTAGGAGGGGATCAAGGACTGCAAGAAATCTTTCATCACCAGGACGACCAGTTGGGAGAACCAGACGCAATTTCCCATCAATCGGAATGATAAGATGTTTAATAGGTGTGTTCACGACGCAAATACGCTTGCGAAGGTTCACACTTTGCACAACGCCATGCTTGAGAAACGCATCTAAAACTTCAGGAAAAAACCTGAAAATGGAGTGACTACTCATTTCCGATAACACCGTTTTGGCGTAGGCTGTAGAAGTCATTTTTTATTTTTGCCTATCTTTTGCTTGGGCTGGCGCAAACCTTCTTTAAGTCTGAAGAGCGCTCTCATAACAACGTTAAAGATAGACTCAGTCCGAATCGTGACGTGGCCGTGTAATGTCATCCCAAAGATGAACGGCGAAACAACTCCATCTTTTGTTAAGGATTGACTAGAAAGTTTTATTCGAGCGACGAAAACAGGAGCTTCAATTGAAGCCAAGTTTCGAATAACAGAAGAGTCTTTCTCTTTTCGGGTAAACTCGAGCACGACTCCTTTGACCGTACCATATTCATATTCTGGCAGGGAATCAATGACGAGGTCGGCGGTCTGGCCAGGTTGCACATCTGAGATGTCGCGATTTTCTACTTCAAGTTCGGCAATGAGTTCTGAGTCCTTTGGTACGATGACCATTAAATCTTGCCCTGGAGTAAGCACTTCGCCTTTTCCCTTAACACTCAGATTAGATACCGTTCCACTAAAGGGGGCTTTAATTACAAACTGAGAGGTGAAATAACGAATTTTATTTTCTAAGTCCGTGAGATAAGAAATCACTTGTTCTTGAGCACTGCTAATGCGCTCGTTGGATTTCTGATAACGTTCTTTGATACGTGTTTGGTTTTGTACCAAATCGACATTGAGGGCTTCAAATTCCTTTGCCAATATAACTTCGGCCTGTCGACTTTTAATTTGAGCAATTTTTTGATTGTCCATCGCAATTTGGGCTCGCATATCTGCGGTCAGATTTGCTAACTCCAAACGTTCTTGTAAACCAAGTAAAATTTCTCTTAAGTGATCTTGTACCGGGGTTGCAAAGTTCATGGCTTCACCTTGCAGATGCAGAGATTGGTATGCACGCGCTTGGTCTTTGAGTCTTGAGATACACTTTTGACCACATCGAATCAGATCCCACTTGTCGATTCCTGAAAGCTCACTCACGTAGCGTTTGAGAAGCCCTACATCCTGTGGCGAGAGGCTCTCCATCGATTCAATAAGCACTTCGCCTTTTGTGACAACTTTATTTTCATAAACTTTCAACTCTGAAACAGTCATTTTAGCAGCCGCGCGAATCGGTACGGGAGCTTGTATGCTCGTCATACGACCATTTCCTTCGGCGGTTAGAGGTACCTTTGCAACGAGACTAAATCCGATTCCGATACACACAATAAAAGCAGTTAAATAAATAAATGTTTTTGCCCAAAGGGGATTGGGAAGACGTTCAAATTCAATTGCCGCCCATGAAATTTCAGATGGGGGAAAGCGGTCTTTTCTTGTGGGATCCATCTCTTTAGACTATTTGATTTGGTACCCAGTGTTGTAGTCCAGAATTGGTCGAGAACAATGCTTGAGAAGCAGGTAAAAGCTGAAGTTCCTTGGTTTTTCCTGCAAGCTCGTTCAAACTTATAAATTGAGTCTGGTTGTAAGAAATACTGCCAATCAATTAATAATTGAACCCTTGGCAATAGTCTTGCCGCCGAAGACCGTTGAGATCACAGATTATTGCACCGTCAGAGCACCAGAACAAATATTGCTTCCTCCGGAATTCGTAACGGTGACTGTACAGCTATTACTCGAAACTGCGGGAATTGGTGGAAGAACATACGGATTAGCAAATTGAGCAGGGGTGAAGTTGCCGCTTCCTCCCAGCGTACACGAATAACTTGCTTGGGCGCCATTACTTCCTGAAAGATTCATAAATGAAATTGTTAAACCGACATTATCGGATTTACTTACTGTAAGATTGCTTCCTGAAGTAGATTTGGTCGTATCACTCCAAACAACGGTACAAGTCGGTGCTGGAGTATGGACGATTACCGACCCACTGCAAGTATTTGATCCGCCGCTATTTGTGACTGTTACTGTACAGCTATTTGAAACGGTGGCAGGATCAGGAGGAAGTTGATAATTTGTTGCCAAGTCTGATGGATCAAAAGTACCTGGAGTGCCAATTGTGCAGTTATATGTTGCTGTGGCTGCAGCCCAATTTTGACTTGCATTGGCTGCTACATTGGACCAGGTGATATACATTCCAACAGAATCTCCTACGTTTGCATCAATATTTGATCCGTTTATCCCAGTTTTCGTGTCATAAAAAACTAATTTACATGAGGGCGCCGGTTCTGTTACCGCCGATGCCGTCTTAGACTGGTTCACTGGAGAAGATCCACCGGAGTCTGCGCAGTTTTGAAAGACCACAATTGATAGATAAATTGCGAAATTTATCAATAAAATCGCTCCAATTCTTGCGGCTGCTATTTTTTTTGTATGATTGCTTTTTAACTTCAACAAGAGATCTTTTACCAAACGCACAATTATTCCCCTTCGAATTCTTTGCTTTCGGAATTCATTTCAAAAAGTATCTAAATAGAACAGATACTCATCGGACAGAAAGTTTTCATTCTAAAGCAACTTCTCAAAACGAGGCGCTATAATGAGGCACTAATCATTTTGAGACAATCGCGGGGGGCGTACACTTCCTAGAACCGAATCAAATGCTTTTGGAGACTACTGACAACTCTGGTTTTTTAGGCTGTGGTAAATCGTCAGACGTGAGTTTGAAATCTTTTTTGACTTTGGAGGGCCCCAGACTACGAAAGAAAAATGTTTGAAACATTCGACCAGTACTCAGTGAATCACCCCAACCCGCTGCGCCCGAATGCCAAATATCCCCGCGTGCCAGAATCAATCGGTTAAATGTGTTGCCAATTGTATCAATTTTTTCAAAGTTTTCGTGGGTAAAATGGATTGTCCAGAAGCTATCTTCAACGACAGTTTTGGGGCGCCAAGTGGTAAGTCCAGCTGCTGGGGCAGCATTGGGATTTAGATAAATGATGCCTGCCCAACCATCGGCGCCCGTTGAATTGGAGTTGTCAATTGTATGAGAGTGGATACCTGCGTGTTGGTGTGGATTATAGTCACTATCAAGACAGGATTCGAATTGGTCATGGGTTTTTACATGAAATAATCCATTCCAACGGGTTGGTCTTTCTTTCCAGGCTTGCCGGTCGATATCGTCGCCCGTGACTGATTCAAGTACAGAAATCATTTTGTCAGAATGGAAAATCGTCGGCGCTATATCGACTTTATTTGTGGTCAACCAGGTCTTATCAGCTTTTTGAGCAGTATTAGTTTTAATATTCCCGTTGTCCTTCTGATATGGTTGGTGCCAACCAACCGATAGCGCAAATTCGCGAACTCGCATGGGGTCAGGATAAAAATTATCAATCGTAATGGTCTGAATTCTCACTCGCTACCTCCTCAACATGACTTTGAAAAATTGTCATAGATTTTTTTATGGAGGTCAATTCTGTTCGCTTGTTGGAAAGACGCCGCCGGACCTTAACTTGGACATTCGTCGGGGCTGGTTGCATAAACGCTGACAAGGGCCGGCATTTGACGAAGCCACTGTATTCAATTCTACTTAGAGAATGCTTGAGCGCTACCTTCAAAACTCCATTCAAGAAATATTGGCAAGTCGAAGTTTAAAATACTTTGGCTCTGCTTTGGCGCTTACCCATGTTTTTAGTTTTTGGTTTTGGACGAATAATGGGAATTTACTTTTAAAATATTTGCGCGATCCTTTTCGTGTCTGCTGGCCAATTTATTCGCAGTGCTATAAATACACATTTGCATCGGACTTGATGGTGCATGCAATCCTCGGAATTTACGGAGTTCTTGCTCTGACTTGTTTTCTTGCTTTTCTTATAAAAGCCTTTAATTCCTATGCGTATCCACTTTTGCTTTTTCTATTTTTTTTTAAATTATTTATTTTTTTTCAAGATTATCGTTTCATGGGAAATTATCACTATATGCCACTTTGGGTGAGCATAGCTTATTTGTTTTTTCCTGATAAGATTCGCACCACGTTCTTTCTGATCCCTCTTTTTTATTTCTTTGCTGGCATTCTCAAATTCAATGTGGAGTGGCTATCGAGCGTTAGTTTCACAAAGCCGATCGCACTTTCCGCAAAATTACTCGAGTGGCTCTGTGCTTATGTCCCATTTCTCGAAATGCTAATGGTGTGGGGGCTGCTTTCTAAAAAGCGCCTCATTTTTTGGTTTACATTTATGCAACTGTTTTGCTTTCACTTTTTTTCTTATTTTATTGTCGGAATTTTTTATCCAGCTATTATGGCTTGTTTGCTTACAGTTTATATTTTTGTAAGAAATTTCGAATTGAACTTCAATGAAATTAAAATGAATATCTTGAGTCTCAATAAGCCGAGTATGGTCTTCTTAGCAGCGTTTGTTATTCTACAATTGCCGCCGTTTTTTTATTCCGGAGACTCTGCCTTAACGGGAGAGGGACGGATGTTTTCTCTCAATATGCTCGATGCAAATGTTCAATGTGATGATTTTATTTTTTTAAAGTATCAAAATGGGCAAATCAGAGAAGCTCCTCGAAAAAGTCTCAATCAACTTGGGGTACGAATCAATTGCGATCCTTTGGTGATCTTCGCTGAAGCATCAACTTACTGCCGAAGTGAAAAAAATCGTCCTGATTTTATAGATCTTGATCTTGGGCTCACAGCCAAAAGAACCAGTGATGCAAGTTTTCAGAAAATCATTGAAATTAGAGATTTTTGCAAATCGAAGTCTTGGATTGACGTCGCAGGTGGCATTCATAAACCGGCACACTAGACTGTAAAAACTTAACATAAACCAATAAAAACAACGAAATTTAACTTTTTGTACAGTCTAGTACTCCAGCTTTAAAAGAGTCCCCGCTAAATTCCGTTCGAGCTGCGGATCCGTTGCAAAATACATTGCGCCATCGAAAAATTCAAGGCTCCCTGAAATGGGCGCATCCGTTTTAATTCGCGTTAAAACCTTTCCGTTTCTTGGGTTGAGCGCGCAGATTTCAAAGTGATCGCATTCGATCCAGGCCAATGAAGAAGAGCTATTTTCCTGCAAAGTACCGGTGGCGCTCGTCTTCAAACCACTATTGTGGCTACTTTGTTTTTGCCAAAGTATTTTGCCATCACTCATTCGAACTCCAACAATAAGTCCTGAAAGACTTGCAGTAACGATCATCTTTTCACGCTCAAAGATTGTGGGGCATGATTGCGAACCTTTGTCTGTTTTAAGGTCACTAGAGATATGAGTTTTCCAGAGAAGATTTCCTGTTGAGGTTTGAAATGCGGACAAAAAACCACCACGGTCGGTTACATATACGATGTGTTGGTGAACTGCCGGAGTGGATTTGACTTCGCCATCCACATCTTTTTGCCATATGAAATTGCCGGACTTTGAATCAATTGCGAAAAGCTTTTTGCTATTGGCCCCTACAAAAGCGAGGCCGCTCTCTTCTTCTAAGGCAACTGATGAATGCGCTTGTTCGCCTAGGAGCTGGGATTTCCAGACCATACTACCATCACTTGCTTTGAGCTTAACGACATAGCCATTTGGTGGAGTGAATGTCTCAACACTGATATAGAGTTCATCTTTGTAAAGTAGGGGGGAGGAGCCAATGCTATCACCAAGACGTATCACCCATTGAACCCTTCCAGTTTTTTTATCTAAGCAGTAAAAGCGTCCATTGTAGGCGCCAAAGTAAACAAAATGTTCATCAAGTGCGGCGGTCCCATGTACTCCACGCGCGGTATATTCAAGATGAAATTGCCAAATTAAATGACCTTGAAAATCAAAGGCCGAAAATGAATTCATGTCGCCACCGACAAAAATACCGTCTTGATCAATTGCGGGCGAGGATTTACTTGCGGTATGAGCTCCGAAATTAAGGCCTTCTGTTTGCCATGCCTTTTTTAATTTTAAATTGATAGCAAGCTTTTCAAAGCCGTGGCGTGAGCTTGAATTTCTGTAAATGAAATGTGCAACGTGGCCTTGGGCACTTATAAGAGGGGAAAAAACAGGAATCGGGCGCGAACCTAGCTCATCTCGGCTCCACAGCAAATGTTTTGAAAAAAGAAAAGGGTTCAAATGCAAAATGGAGAAAGTAAGGAAAAGATCAAAGGCAGCGAGAATAATCAATTTCATAGTTGAATTTTACTTTAAATCTAAAGTCTTGAAAGGGGATTCGATAGGGATCTCAAAAATAATATAATTTGGCCAGACGATGGTCCGCAACCTGAGACAAATTGATTCAAGGCGAATTGAGATTTTGCCGTTGAGTAGATATGAGATATGCGGAAATTAAGTTTTTCGACTGCGATGCAAGTGTTTATGTCGAAGATGTCTCAAAATGAGATTTTCATTTCTTGTCGAGTACTTAGATACGAGTAAAAACTTTGATCAGCAAGGGGCTCAAGGACGGCACCTGATTGATTTGTAATGGCCAAACACTTGCAGTTTCAAGGTAATATAATGTCAGAGTTCAAAAGAAAAGAACGGGGTTTAAAATGAAAAACATTAAAATCGTCTTACTCACATCGATTTTTGCAAGTTTCTTTGTTTTTCAAAACTGCGCCCAGTCTGATGGCGGCGCTTCAGCCTGGAATCAAGCCTCTTCAAAAAATTCGAGCACTGTAGTTCCGGTTTTAACCGGAAATGGTCAGTCAATGGCAGTTAATTTGAGTGCGCCCATATTAAATGTAAATGCAGGTGTGAACCAAACCATTACGGCCGTTGTCATTGGAGGAGTAGCACCATATGATTTTACCTTCATTTATACATCAAATGGAAACTCTGCGTGTGCAAGCGGAGTTCCAATCCATTCAGCCTTGCAAAGTATACCTTGCTCAATTGCCTTTTCTTCATCAGGCACGATTTCAGTTACTATTAAGGATGCAACGGGTGCCATAGCTTCAAGTATTCAAGTTAATATTGGAGTGATTGGGGCGACACCAACACCAACGCCTGCACCAACACCAACGCCTGCACCAACACCAACACCTGCACCGACACCAACACCTGCACCAACACCAACTCCCGTCGCAAATTGTAGTCCCGTCAACGCAAGTTTTGTCTGTGCTGTTCGCCTCTTTTGTACAAACGGAGTTCAAGTTGGCATGGGTAATCCATTAAATGTTGCAACCGTTTTTAATGCGTCGGCAAGTGCGGGTTCAGTTGTGGCATGCTCAACAAGCAATGTCTTTCTAAATGCTGGCCAAGGTGTATCGAACTTTCAATTCACCTCTCCGTATTATATTACCTGTAATGCGGCCGGAATTTGGACGCCAAATGGAGCCGCATTCTGCCAAGTTGATCAAGTGTTGAGTCCTACAGATCCTTCTTGCTACTTTGGTGGTGGGGACGGCGGCGCTTAGTATTCTGACTTTTACTAAATCTAAATAAGTGCTTCATTATCACGAGCCCAGGTCTCAATCTGAAAGCCCGAATCTTTTTAAAGATCGTGTTTAGACACAAGACCTTGAATTTCGTTTTGAGAAAATATTTTCACAAAGTTCAATCAGCAAAGTTAAAATATATAAGTAAAATCCATTCCAAATTCATTCTGAGCAAGTTGATCAAGCCCAAATAGCGATTTCAATATTATGGACCAGCTATTGGTCAATTTTATTAAATTAATATTAATTGTCATTTTCCAGCTCTTTTGCCGGTCGTACTTAGCCGAAAAATCTGGTGCAATGAGAATTGAAAAAAAATCAAACAGCGATAGTCAAATACTCAGCTCAATGTCAGCCATGCAAAGGATTTGCTAATGTCATTTTCTGAAGAAGAGATTGAAGAATTTAAATCAGAATCAAGAGAATTATTAGATGTCGCCGAAACCAGTCTCTTGGCTCTCGACGGCGGTGCCGAGTTTCGAACAACTTATGATAAAGTATTCAGAAGTTTTCACAATTTAAAAGGTGCGGCCGGGATCATGGAGCTTGCTCAGCTTAAGACTCATACTCATGGTCTTGAAAATATTTTAGTTGAGTTCAAAGATAAAAATTCAATTCCAAAAAAGCACATCAGTTTTTTTCTTAGAGGTATTGATGGGGCACGGGCCTTACTTGATGGGCAAGAAATCAATTTTGACTTTAATATTTCAGATGACGTCACCGAGGCCTCAGCTTCGAGTAGCCCAACTAAAATCCTTGTTATCGAAAACATTACCGAACTCAAAGAGGGCGAGCAAGCCCTGAAAAAAGCACAAGCCGATTTGGTCTCTTCCGCAAAATTAGCTTCACTAGGTAAAATGGCAGCAGGTATTGCTCATGAAATCAATAATCCCTTGACCGTCATTTCAGGAAAAGCCGAAATTTTAATGAACCGAATTGTTGCAGGTAAAATCGAAAATGAAAAAATAGTAGAGGGGCTTAGTTCTATTTCAAATTCCTGTCTAAGAATTGCAAAAATCATTGCTGGCCTTAGAACTTTCTCGCGAGAAGCCGGAAACGCTCAGTTTCAAAGTAGTAATGTTTTTCAAATCCTTGAAGAGAGCCTTTCATTTTGTATGGACCGATTCAAATTGGCCAAGATTGAACTTCGCATGAAGTGTTCTCAAGATATTCAAATTTTATGTCGACCAACTGAGATTTCGCAAATTTTTGTGAACCTTTTAGGAAACTCTATTGATGCGATTTCAGATTTAAAGGACCGATGGATTGAAATTGAATCTGTGATTTGCGAAAATTCAGTACAGATCCTTTTTACTGATAGTGGCTGTGGCATTGCTCCACATATTGTCGAACGACTCATGGAGCCTTTTTTCACAACCAAGGATTTTGGAATGGGAAGCGGCTTGGGTCTTAGCATTTCGAAAGGAATTGCAAAGGGCCACAACGGATCTCTTAGCTATAAATCTGGCTCGCCGAATACTTGCTTCGTATTAGAGCTCCCATTCAATCAAACTCCACTCTTTGTAAATTCAAGAAATTCCTGCCGAAATGTACCTGCTTAGTTTTGGAGGCGCTTTGCGTAAGTCAGATTCATTTTAGAATACCTTAAACGCAATGCGCCTCCAAAACTAAGCAGGTACATTTCGGTTTCCGTCACCAGTGACCAAAAGTTCAACGAAGCAGCCTCCAAAATGTGCTGATCACAGACTTTAATTTTACCATATATCTATGTGAATGCACTGTGAAATACCAAGCGAGGCCATCATCTAAAGGAGCTGCTAACTCAGGCGCAAAAGCTGCAATCTAAGTTAAAATCAAAATCACTCGGAGATTTTCAATGGCTAAGTTTGGTGCGATAAAGAAATGTATATTTGGCGCCCTAATTCTAGGAACTGTGTCTGCTCCCTTTTTAAAGGCTGAAAGTTTCAAGCCGGGAATGACCTGGAAGGAAATGCATCGTGAAGCCAAAGAATCTTTTGAGCGCGTTTTAGAATACGACTGGAGAAACTTTAGACTTGCTTCTGAAAAACGTAAAGAGCTCGGAAAGCATCTCGCGCAAGAAATAAAACTTGAAGAACATAAAATTTCTGAAAGTGCTCACCAACATTGGGCCGATATAAAAGAGGCCGATCTTGAAAAACTTGAGCAACTTGCTGAAATCGAAAGAGCCGAGTGGAACAAACTGAAAACTTATGGTCGAATGCTTGCAAGATTTCATTTGGCAAAAAGACCATTTGATTTTCCGGTAAGCCTTTTAGCAAAGGGAACCGAAGGTCGAGTTATTCCGCAAAGTTTTCATCTTGTGAGCCACGGCGCAAATCCTGAGGGTTTTACGCAAGATGTGCGCTATATGATTCAGGTCCAAATTGATTTGATTGGCGACAGTTCTTATACTGAAGATCTTTGGTTGCAATATCGCCCAAATCTTTCTCGGGAACGTCAGAATATAATGTTGATGGATGCTGCGGGAAATGAACTCCAAATCTTTGATCGAGCGGGTCAGCTCTTGCCCGGTAAGCCAGCATCTTTGATTTATAAAATTAAAGTGCTACGAAACGGTTTAAATGCTTGGGGCGGAAACGGTCAAGAATTTAGCTCATATCGACCCTTGACTCAGGATCGCATGCCAGCGGCGGTGACTCTTCCTCGAAGTGCTCAGGGAATTGTTCCTGGACCAAAATGGTCAACCGATTGCGAAGACTTTATTGATGCCAACGGAAACTATGGTCCATGGGGACTTTATATTTATAATCACAATACATCAAATGTTGATAACGTACTCTTTGATGGTCCGCCGACGGATGTTCCTAATTTAGTTTGCCCAAAGTATTCAAGTTTTAATGAAGATACCAAGCGAAACTTTTGGGTTTGGTTTGCGGCCGCAATTGCCATGGAAGAGAGTTCATGCAATCCCCACATTCATACGCAAGGTACTTACGGAACCGCGGCTGGCTTGTGGCAACTTGATTTAGGTAAAACTAATATTTATTGCGGTGGAGTTTGCGGCAGAAAAAGCATTGATGTTTATGATGGAGCCCGCAACGTAAGCTGTGGTCTTGATATGCTCAATTGGTATTCAAGTCAGCCGGTCAATTCTTCGCACAATGTATTTTGGAAGGGTAACTACTGGCAAACCATGCACCTGGGTCAACCTGGCCAGAAAAAAGCGGCAGCCCTTATTAGAAGTTTTGGTCCGTGTTCAGATGGTGCTCCACAGTCAAAACGCTGAATCAGAAACTACTTTTTGATTCGCGGTGCATTTGAAGCGAAAGAGCCAGGAGATCTTGCATTTGATCTTTGCTGAGATTTAGAAATTCAATTCCCAGCTTTTGGCCATTTTCAACTTGATCAATATGGCGAATGCTGGCTTTCAGATTTTCAACTGATCTTGAAGGGTGACTGAGCTCACAAATAAAGCTTGCTCCAAACTGCAAATTTAATATTTTTGCATCTGAAACATAAATGGTTAAACCACCAGCGCTAATGTCTTGAACCTCAAATTGAACATTTTTTATTTTAGAATTAAATTCAGGAATTTTTACCTTTAAAGTCTTGGTGCCAATAGTTGAAACGCGAAAATTAGTTCTTCTCTGTAGTCTTCGCAATTCATTGCTCATTGAAAAACAAATCAATCCATCTTGAGAAGGTTTGAGGGGGCCGCGAAGGGCGTATTGACCGCTTGAGATTGAAAAAAACAAAAAGCCATTTTCATTCATTATCAAATTTCTTGGAGATTCAACCGGAGTCATAAACAGAGTCTGAGATTCGACCCGATTCATTTTGAAAAAGAAAGTCAGTTCGTCATCGGTCACGGCGGCTATCGAAGTCGCGTTTTTACCAAGCTCTTTAAAAACCGCCTCGCGGTCAATATTTGACTTTACAGCTTCGAATTTTTGAAAGAGTAGATCACTTGCAGTACTCATTGGTTTTTATGCTACCTGCTTCTTAAAATGCTTGCAATGCAAAAAAGCGAGTTGGCGTCTAAGCTAAATTAAGGAGTGTCGACCACTTCGGCAACTCCATTTAGAGCATTCTGACTAAAAGGAAAAATTACGCTATTGCGTGAGGGGTTCAAAAGCAGTGCGTTTCCCTGGCATGCAATGCTCGGGCTTGGCCATGGTATCGCCTTTTCAGTTTTCAATGTAATATTAAATTTGTAAATCAATCCGTCAGTTGCACAGTAGTATACCATGGGCTGACTTGAAGAATTCAAGACATAAGTAAAGGAGCTGATTGCTCTTGGCAAATTCACTAGAGTTTGCATTACTTCATCAGGGCCTTCTTTTAAAATTTTAATTGCGCTACTTCGATTGTTCAAAGCGTACCAGCGAGATTTGTCTTTGTCATAAAAGACTTTTGAATTTTCTTGATTGAACTGTGGGGGAACCTGAGCATTTGATAGTGGGTCTCCATCGGCGCCAAAACCAGAAGTTGAGGGCTCATGACTCCCAGCCAAATTGCTCTGAACATAGTTATTTGTACTGTCGTACAATTTATAAAAACTATCATAAAGCCAGCCATTTGGATGAGTGGCATCGTAAGTCCAATTATTGCTTGCTTGCAAAAGCTTGCCACCTCCAAAGCCTAAGGTCGCCCAGGGATAATTGGCGGTGATTGAAGCTGCGGGAAGACCATCGCCATTAGCAAAGTTGGTCGCGGAACCGTAAAGATTTTGCCAATGACCGGTGGTCGCATTCAATTTATAATTCACGAAATAAAGATCCCCTGTGTTTTGGTCAATCGTAAATGAGTAAAGGCCGCCCCAATAACCTGTCAAAAGGGGCTGGTTCACAGCCAGTTGCGAATCATCAGGATTGCCAGCAGTGCCATTTCCTGCAATGGTCGAAATTGCTCCTGCGGCCGGAAAGCTCCGAAAGCGTGCTTCGGTTGAGTCAAGCACAACAATATTATTATTCTTATCTTGATCAATATAATCGACTAAACCAAAACGCGCTGAAGTTGCAAGTCCGCCATCACCAAAGCTATAGGACTGCCCAATAATGCTAAATACTTTGCCGTCTGCAATGGTGCGAATGCGCCCGCGATCTGCAAAATAAATTTGATTTTGTGGACCAATAAAAACAGATTGCAAATCGACATTGCAATCAAGAGCCTTGGTACCGTCAGCACATTGGCCGAGAGTGCCGGTGCCGAGCACTGTAGTCCAAGAATTATTTGAGTTATTGAATTGCAAAATTTTCGCACCCCAACGTGAAAAACTCGTTGTATTGCCAACTCGATCGCTTAGGTATTGATCTGTATTGTGGCCAAATCCAAAAGGAATTGCCATCTGTAAATTTTGAGGAAGCACTTTAAATGTGTATGGATCAAGCGAACTAAAGTAATAGGCATTGTCACCCACAATTTGCATATAGAGGCCGGCAAATATATTGGTGAGCTGGGAATTGAAAGGATCAAATCCGATGCCAAAATTATTTAGGGTATGATTGCTACTTGTAATATCCCAGCTTGGATCCCAAGAGCCTCCGTAATTAGCGCCTGCACCGCTGGGATTCATGGTATAAATCCTTTGATCTGAAGCCTTATAGATGCGAAGGCTTGCGCCGGCGCCAATGCTACTGCGATCACTGCCATTTTTGAAAATCAAATCGCCATTGGGGAGCGGATACATTGGATTCGCTAAAACTGTATTTGAGCCACCGCTATCATTGATACTAAAATCAAATTTATTTGCTAAAGTTCCGGAGGCGAGAGAGCCGCTGCTACGTGAATCATTTCCTATAAATGAAGTAAGAGTTTTAGATTGCAAATCTAAAACACGAATTTTGCTTGAGTCCATGATTAAAATACGGTCATTGTAATCTAAAGCGATGCGAGCATTATTGAAGGCAAGTGTTGCCGTTCCGAGTGGTCCGTCGACAAAATGCCCTCCGCCATTTACATCAAGAGGTACAATTAATTTTTGAATTCCGTTGTATGGATCAATGAGTAAAAGGCCGCGTTGTGAATCACGAAAAACAATGCTCCCGAATTGCGTGATGACAAAACTTTGCGGATCGGCATAAAAAGTTTGCGAGAGATTGGCATTGTAAAAAATTGCACTGGCGGCAGAACCATCAAGTCCGGGATCGGTATTGCCCGCCAAAATATAAAACGATCCGGTATTAATAGGTAGAGTTGAAGCGAAGCTCAATTGTCCATTTTTATCTTGGACACCCACACGTATGCGAAAGTATTTGTCAGTGTCGATTTTAGAAGTCCATTTGTAACAGCCACTGTAGTTGGCATCGAGACTACAATCGCCATTAGCAGCATTGGCAAGATTACTCTCAATCAGAGAATAATGTTTTTCATCTAAGGTATAAAATAGCTGTACTGGGTTTGCGCCCAAGCCGCCCGGTGCAGAGGCGACTTTCCATTTAATATAAATGCTATCGCCTGGCATATTGGTAAGTTGATTTAGCTTTGGAGGAAAACTTGAATGATCAGTATTGCTGGCAAAAATATTGATGAGTACAGGTGGTATCGGCGGATTATACTGAATCGATTTTCGATCCAATTTATCAGTGCCGGCTCCGGCACTTGTCAGTTTTGAAATATTGCCGGCTTCGTCTTGAAGAAAAGCATATACCGTATATTTTCCCTGAACAAAGCCAATAAGAAAGGGTGCTTTTTTTAAATCGAGATTTGGGCTTAGGGCATTGGCTCCCAGTTGACTCACAGGAGTCCAGCAGAGATCCTTGACTGAAGGTTGAATCGCAAAAGTTTTAAAGCAAACTTGGGTGATATTTGAATAGGTGTCATGGGCCTGCAATTGCAAACTTGTATAATTCATAGTTGTTGAGCTTGCACCATTTTCAATGTTGAGTGATTGCGTAGTTGGAGCAATGGTGTCGAGGGTCAGTTGGCCGATTAAATTCATCGCTGCCTCTGTGCCCTTAATATGAATATCAACGTAAATATTTTTAATGCCATCTTTGGTTCCATCATTTGCATATTCGGTTTGCAAATCAATACTCGTTGGATTGGCAAAGGGGACATAGGGAGCGCTATCTAAAGTATTGCGATTAAGACCAAGCCGCATGCTGGTGAATTCGGCGCCGGTTTGACTCTGTAGAGCCGCTAATTGAAATGCTACCGGCATGATCTTGCTATTGCTTGGGCGGCCGCCATTTACAATAAGCATTGGGCCAGAGCTAGCAAGGGAGGCCAGTGTATTATAATTCAAAGCGAAATCTACCTGCGAACAATTTTGAAATGGCAGCGTCAGGACGCATATAAAAATTGAAATAATGGCAGTTTGTTTGATTTTATAGTTTTGAATTTGCATTAGGCCATTTCCTCAGGGCTTTCACTTTATTTCTGCATTTGAAGTACCAATATCAAATTGAAACAATTCGCATTTTTGTTTTGTTTTCACAGAGGAATTGTCTTTTTAATGAGCTGTATCGATTTGCGATTCGGCTCGGTTGTTTTCATCTGAAGTATACTTTGACGAGTTTAGTGACATTCAAAAAAAATATCTTCAAAACTTCGAATAGGCATTTCACAGCCACTTATGTGGTGACAGCTTTTTGAATGTCTCGAAAAGAGACTTTTATGGATTTGCGGATTTTTCTTCTTTTGCATTAAAAGCAGCCCATAATATATTTTTCATTTGATTCTCGGCAAGGCCCATTGGGTTTGAATACGCTACAGGCTTGGCCAGGGCTTACATTGCCTGCATATTCGCCCTTTAGAATGAAACAAGTGTCTGCACCAGCTTGAGGGCCTCCACCAGAAATATGCCAGGTTAGCGAAGGAGTAGGAGTAGGAGTAGGAGTAGGAGTCGGCGTAGGAGTAGGAGTTGGAGTCGGCGTAGGAGTAGGAGTAGGAGTTGGAGTCGGCGTAGGAGTCGGAGTTGGAGTCGGAGTTGGAGTTGGAGTTGGAGTCGGAGTAGGAGTTGGAGTCGGCGTAGGAGTTGGAGTTGGCGTCGGAGTCGGTGGTGGGTTGCAACTAGCTCCCGGATTTGGGTTTGCGCTAAATAGTCCATCGCCTGCGCTGCTGCAGTTGAAAATTGCAAATCCTGAATTTGCATTAAATGAATTGATGACACTTGAGTCTTGACCGGCATCGGTGGCGGTGGCTTGTCCTTGGCATAATGTGCCAGCAATGGTCCAGCTCACCAGTTGAGGGGAGCAGCCTGGTGTCACGCAAATCCAGCCAGAAGAAGTGCAGACCGTTATTCGAGGCGCTGAGCAAACCGGGAGATTTCCCGAACAGGGAGAAGTATTAATCGCGTGTCTCAAGATTTGAAAATTGTATTTTTCCCAATTGATTCCACCAAGGATTTGAAAATTTTGAGTATAGGTTCCTTGAATCAATATAAGTGGAGAGACGCAATTTGGATCAATCCCCAAATTGCATTGGGGAATCCAAGTCGTCACCAACTGAACAGGACATGAGGCCAGGCAGAGACTGCCATTAATTTCAAAGCCAGTGAAGCCTGCTTGTCCATTAAAAATAACAGAGCCACCATTAGCGTCGACTAAATTAAAGGCAAGTGGCACAACCACACTAGCGCAGCCTGCAGCTTGGTTGAGGCAACTCATATTGGCATTTACGCTTATGGTTTTTGACCAAGCGAGATCACTCTTTATTGCATTTTGAACATTGATGCGATTTTGACTTAATACGCTAGATAGCGATTGGCCCTGGTTAAGTTCCGACCATTGACCAACAATATTAGCTAAGCCCAAAGCACAAATTGAACTAATCAGAATTCCTACTAGAACTTCAATTAATGAAAAGCCTCTCATATTTTAAACTCCAAAGTCGTAAGAATCATTTTAGGGAGTTAAAAGGTGACACTCCCAATAACTTGGCGGCGGCATACACACCCAAATTTTTGGAGCATTGCAACCCCCTGCCGGAGGGGCGTCTAAACAAGGAAGTGCTGAACTCGGAAGTCTTGGAGTCGCCCTTCCATATTGAAAATTATAATGAGCCCAATTGAATGAGACTGTACTTGGCCCCAAATAGCTATATGAACCTAAAATTTGCACATACGGAGACAAACAATTGGGATCAAGACTAGAGGCTGCATCACACTGTGGCTTCCAAGACAAATCTAAGTGCAGGACGCAATCGGCAGAGTTCGAGAAAGAATTGCAAGTGCTTCCGCTCGCAGTAAATCCTGAAAGGGCATTGATGCCGTCATAATATAGATTTGAATTTTGATCATAGAGCTTAAACGTCTGTGGTCCTAAATTTGCGGTGGCCGTGCAACTCGAATGAGTCTGCAGACAATTCATACTTGGATTATTTGAAACTGTAGCTGTCCAAGCATTGTCACTGGCAATGACTCCCTGAAATAAGAGGCGATTTTGAATAAGACTAAAAATAAAATTTTGATCAACTTGTTTCTTTGAAATATTGATGAGTGTCCATGTAATTGAGAGAATCGAAATTGATAAAATTCCTATTGTCAGACTAAGTTCTAACAAGGTTGAGCCCGATGTAGAGCATAAAAGTTTTTTATGTTCAGTTGAATATACGGCCACAAATCCATCCGGTTGAAGTGCAGTACCATTGGTCAGGAGCTCCACAAGCGGCTGCAGGAGGGCCATTCACGCAACTGTAATTTTGCACTGCAGACTTTCTACAAAAAGTGAGTTGATTGCTGTAATTGAGCCAATTGAGCTCAAAGCGATTGGCCGCATCTCCGGGGGCATAACTATAAGAGCCAGTGATCTGAAATGCTGGCACGACATCTAAATTGCATTGGGCAACTTGCTTCCAGCTGAGTAGAAGTCTTAGCGGGCAGCTTGAGGAACCCCCACTGGACCAATTTTGACAGGGAGCTCCGGTTATCGTGAAGCCAGAAGTCGCGCTGGTAGAGTCATAAATCAAAGTTCCTGCGCCATCATAGAGTTTGAATGGATTGGGATTGAGGTTTGAGGCCGGAGCATTATTTGTTTTCGTAATGAACCAAGCTGAATCACTTGAAATTGTGTCTAATATATTGGCTTGAATGAGGCTAAGTGAATTAATTAAATTGAGTCGATTTTGCTGCTTTCGAAGATTGAGAAAATAGCCACCGACAACTGAAGCAATCAATGAAACCGCCAAAGTAGCCACAAGGGCTAGAACAACAACGGAGCCTTTTGAATTATTCTTAAAATACTTGCAGCTGGCACTTAAAAATCGCATTTTGCCCCCACTGTTCTTAATGTTAGTCCTTGAATCAGATGTTTTGATATGAATTCAAAGTCTGAGTCTTGAAAAGCTCACAAAAAGCGTTTGCAAGTCTGCCAACGCTTTATTAAGTAATTGAAATGTCGCTTTGCGCACTGTCTAGCTAAAATGCTCTCTATCGGCTATTTAAAGTGTTCGTTTGGGGGGCAAGATGAGAATTGATGTTCTTGAATACGCGACTCTCGAAAATTATTTAGCTGATTTTGTCGAAAAATCGCGAAGCGAACGACCAACATGGTCTATTTCAGGATGGGCTAAGAGGCTTGGCCTCAAATCAACAACCTCGATTTCTAAAATCATTTGCGGTCAAAGAACTTGTGGCCCCGTTGTAAGTGCAGCACTTGTGAAATATTTTAACTTTACCGAGATTGAAAAAAGGCATTTTCAATATTTAATACAGAAAACAAAGTTGGCTCAAGATCATCCTACTCGAGGCTTAATTGAAACCGAAATCTTAACTGGCGTTAAATCAAGAAAGACGATCATTTTAACAGAGATTCAAATGAGCGAAGTTAGGAATTGGTATTTTTTGGCAATTCGGCAGCTTGCGCAGTTGACGCCAATAATAAAGGATGAAATCTGGCTGCGGAAAAAACTGAGCTATGAAGGCGAAGCAAATTTGTTGAGTGTCTGTGAAAAATTGCACGAACTTGGTTTTTTGCAAGAGTCGGAGTCAAACTATATTGCATCAGATGTTCTTCTGCTCTCTGAAAATGAAATTAGCTCAGAGTCTATAAAGCAATATCACGAAGAAATGGGTAGTATAGGCATTAAGGCCATTCGAAAATTCGGCTTTCAAGAAAGAAGCATGCAGGCTTGTACTTTGAAAATTGATAAAAATAAATTGAATGAAGCAAAGCAGTTAATTGAAAAATTTATGGGAGATTTTGAAAGCATGACTGATTCAAAAGACGGAAATGCTGTCTACCAACTCAATCTGCAATTTTTTCCTCTGGCGCTGCTCGATGTTTAATTTCAAATATTTATTTTTGAATATTTTTATTTTCAGTATAATTTCTTCAATGGGATATGCTGATCGCGTGCGAAACGGCGGAGAGGTCGTTATTTGTTCTGGTGATATCAGTTATCAGAGTCTTGATTTTGTAATGATACATAGACCGCAAAGGCACCCAGCGAGGTTAAATTATTTTCGAGTCTTAAAACAGTCACTTGAGCACATCCTAGTATTGTTGCAAGAAAAGATTCCGCAGTTGAGTCCTTCATTTGAAGAGTTTATGAATCAAATCGGCAATCAAGATTTGAAAAAACATTATCAGTGGAAGCCTTATTTTTCTCCTTTAAGAGTTTATGATGAACAGATCAAATTGCCGATTTCTTGTAATAATGGCAAGGGCGGAATTGAAATTCTTCAAGCCATAGTGCGGCTTTCGAATGCGGAAAGCAAAACGACAGAAGATAAAATCATATTTGAATTTGATCTTGAGATATTTGAATCTTTATTGCATCATGATCAATTTCAATTGTCCTTTTTAATTATACATGAATGGCTTTGGAATTTTGCACCCAGCATTGAAAACAATCGAAAGATGAATATGTTTTTGCACTCCGAAGCATTTGATAAAATGACTGCCCTTGAAGCTTCAAAAAAAGCTTCCGAGCTCTTGGTTGGCTTTTAAAATGCGGCGCTTATGCCCGAGACCTAGGTCCTGAGAGGCCTAGAGTTTCGTTTTAGAATAGCCAATATATTTCCGATATCTTTAGAGTGAAATTAGTTTTATTTTTTAAAATGTCCGTCCTTACTGCACTCATTTGTATATTTCACGTGAGTGCGCAGGCTATTGAAAATGTTGAGTCTTGCCCTAAAGAAGCGCTTAAAAATATTAACGGAGCTTATGTATTAGTAATTGTGACATCCGAAAATTGGCAGACATCAAATGCAAAGTTAAAAGTTTTTCAGCGTAAAAGCTTGGGTGCAGCTTGGGTTCAAAATAGGGCCATTGTCGACGAGCAAGCCTTTATCGGTGAAAATGGCATGGCTTGGGGAAATAAATATCGCGACCTGACTGAAAATCCGTCCTCAGACAAATTCAAAGTTGAAGGGGATCATAAAACTCCTGCCGGAGTTTTTCGGTTTCGGGACAAATATTTTGGACAAGAGGCAAGATCAAAGGACCCCAACTACTTGCAAATTTTGAGGCCAAAACTCGAAGCAGAGGCGATTGCACCTGATACTCCAGTTTTTGTAGTTAATGGTAAGGAGATGGTAAGCAATGAGCTCAATTGCTCGGATGATGTCAACAATGCGAAACTATATGATCGTCTCTGGTACCGGCCTGCAGGGGCCCTGGCTTCAGTTGAGGAAGGTTCTGGAGAACAATTGGGGCTAAATAAGCTCTATACCCTAGGCCTTCATATTGAGCATGAGACCTCAGCGGTCTCAAAATCAGGCTCTTGCATTTTCGTTCATCAAGTTGACGAAGTGCTTTTGGCTGAAATGAATGCCCGGATTCAAGATGAGTGTCGAATGAAAGATGCAAATCAAAAGAGCGAATGTGCAAAGAAAATCGAGATGCTCGATCGCTTTCATAAGGCTGGACAAGTGGCCACTTACGGCTGTACGGCCCTCCACAAAGAAGCCCTAAGAAGGCTCGTTGATTTATTTGCCGCAGAAAAAAGCCGCGGTCATCAAATGGCGATCGCAAGCCTACCAGCAGAAGAGTTTAAGAAAAAATCATGGCATTCTTGTTTTCAGGGAATCTTCGATGAAGCCCAAGGACCCAATCGAAAGCGGGATCGAGTTTCGAAATAGCTGCTAACATTTCGTAATTCAAGGCATTAAGCGCCTGACTTATTTACGCTAATAATGATTACAAAATGGCTCGGGGCTTTTGACATTACATGGGTCTTGCTTTATTTCGGATATATGATTCACCTCATTTGTCTTTTTTTGAATCTCAGTTTCAATCTAAATTCCCATGCAATATTTGGTGGAGAGGCCATTCCCCTTGAATTGGGCGAGGCGAGTTTTGTGGTTCGCATGAGGCCAGTACAAAGTTCAGAAGGCGCTTTACAATGTTCGGCGGTCATTTTAGATAGTCAAAGACTGCTTACGGCTGCTCATTGCACTGAAGAATTACAAGTCTTTGACGAGCTGAAAATTAGTGATCCGATGAATGCTCATTATTACAAGACTCGAATTACTTCAGTTGTAAGGCATCCAAATTATAGAGTCGGATTTAAAGCAAACCCCAAATTAGTCGAAGTTGGGACGGACATTGCGCTTATAAATTTGAGCCACCCCATCTCATTTTCGCATAGTGAAGCAAGACTTGTAGATGAGCATAGTTATGATTCTTCGAAGATTTATTTAATTGCCAATGGTAAGGCAGAAAAGAGCGAAGAATCGCCAAATCTTGCGCTTGAAGTTCATTTTGATATTTCACCAAATGTTCAGTATCCAATTTTGGCGTATCACGCGAGCCAAATTGGTGGAGGGCCTTGCCAAAGCGATAGTGGTGGCGGCCTGTTTGCTATTTTTGAATCGAGGCCTGTTTTGATTGCTATTCAATCGACCAAAGCTTCCGGCACAAGATGTGGTGATGAAAAGGCATTAGGCTTTGCTGTTCCTATATTTGAAAATCTCGATTGGATATTGAAAGCAAAAGCGAAAACTAAGCAGTAGCCTTTGAACGAAAAGCTTGGAGCTTTAAAGCATATTGCGATAATTTTTCTTTTTGCAATTGAGCCAGTTGATCGCAAGCGCAGGCGATTGTTTTTTATTTGATACTAAAAATTAGG
>JAYUEN010000469.1:0-3463 GCA_043739185.1 Bdellovibrionales bacterium | reverse complement strand
AGGATCAATCGCGCGCGGAAGTTTCACATAGGCGGCTGTGCCGGTAGCAAACCAAACATCGTACACTGGCCCTTGTGCAAGCGAGCCCGATCGGTAGTGAATAATGCATCTTTGCCATTGGCCGGGCGCTGCTGGGGCATTGTAGAGAAAGGCAGAGCCACTGCCGTCCATGCGTTCAACATACCACCACAGCTCATGTCCAGCTGGTGAATCTCCCCACCAATTAAGGCCCGATGGATTTCCGATGGTGGCAGTTTGTTGGTGCGTATCGAAGAGTCCATTGCGGTCGCCGTGTCCTCCGCTATTGGCTACTTGCCATTCAGTTCCGAGTTTGAAGGCCCAAGCAAACCAATGATCTTCACCATGTTGAATGGCGTATCCGCCATAAACAATTCCGGAACGATTGCCTTGATATCTTAAAGCATCACCTTGTCGCACATTGTGCAGAATTGCGGGTAAGCCATCGACTGTGACCGGACCAAAACGTGTTCCACCACCGTTTGCGCTATTCGAAATGGTCGGAAGTTGCGAGAGATTATTTAGGACATAAGCGTATCCTTTTTCAGAATAGCCACGTGAGCCGTCTGAACCACCTGCGGTGAAACCCGAATTGACCCAAGCCGCTTGGTCATTATCGTCTGGGGCATCAACGCCCCAAGCGGATGATCCCAAATAAGCAGGAGGAAGTGGTGTTACTCCCGTAACTGGTGGCGGAGTAGGAGATGTCGTTGGAGTAGGTGTCGGTGGTGGGGCCGCAATTGTCCATGCGCGAAATTGATCTGGTTTGCTTGCATCTATTCCTGCGCCCTTATCTAAATAAAAATCTACTTCGTAATTTCCCGGAGTGAGTGGACTTGTAATTCCAACCATAAAGGGATTTGGGCAGACGATGGGCGTATATGCGATCCCATCTGAAATGCGATTGAGTCTACAATATAGTGTGCATGACAGAGTTGTACTTAAGCTTGCGGTCATCGTTGCAGAAGCGGCGCCATCACTCGGTAAGCCAGTAAGACTCTTAAAAGCACAAACCGGGCTTGGCGAAGGCGTTGGAGATGGAGTTGCCGTCGGCATTGGTGTCGGCGAAGTTCCTGGAGTGGGCGTCGGTGGCGGGATTACTTGAACTGTTAAACTTGAAGTATCAAATCCTGATTGATTGGTTGCAATCAGAGTAAAAGTACCCGTTACCGATAACGTAACATTCAATGAGGACCTTCCGGTTACATCTATATTATTTAATTTTATACTTGTCGGCGCATCTCCTGAAAGGACCCAAGATATGACAACCGATGAATTTGGACTGACACTCATTGAAGATGCTTTTAGTGACTTAATACTAGGGGCATTTACTGGCGCCACCAATACTGGACTTTGACTCGAAAGAGAATTTGTAGACGAGTTGACCGGGCTAAAACCCGTATTGGAGCAGTTAGTAAATAAAATACTATTGCCAGATATTGCAAAGCCAACCACGCCTAATTTTAATATTCTTGAAAGCTTCAAATCAATTCTCCAAGTGAAAAATTGTCTCTTTCTGGGAGGATAAACAAAATTTCAAAGCCAAACAGAACCTTCATCAGAAGTTGGACAGCAAATCTCTTTAGGTTAAACCTGCGCGGTCTCCAAAAGCTCGATGATTGCTTATACAATATTGCAAAATGAAAACCCAAAAACAGGCTTTTAAAAGTACTCTGACTGTCTAGTTTGGTGATGCTGTCAAAGGCCTTGCCAGGCAGAAATGTGCACATTTGAGTCATGTCAAGCTTGTCGGTGCCTTGGTCTAAAACTCTATTTTGAAAAATGATTTTTTAAAGATGAATATTTTTAGGCAAAGACCTGAAGTGACTTTTGAAATTGATAAAATAGAGTGTGATATGTGTTTTGAATAAGAAACGCTAAATTATGTGAGAGGCTCAAAAATCTCAAAGTGAGTCATCTTATTAAGTTTAAGTTTCAGCCAAAAAGCATTATAGCTTTTCGGCAATATTCTCAATGAGGCTCATTGAATATTTAAGTTCAGATTCTAAAAAGCTTTCAATATTAGTTTGCTCGAAGACCTTTGGACTATCACAGGGATCAGCGAGCCTAAGACTTGAACTTTGCAATTCATAAAATTTTAAGGTCAAAGCCGGATTCAATTTCGAATCGACATAAGAGCGTTGAATAAAAATATGGTAAATAGCTTGCTTGAGGCTTGCCATATGAAAGCAGTATAATAATTTAGTTGAGTCCAAAAGCGGTGCTTCGTGCGCAGGCTCTAAATCTTTGAGAAGTTTTTTAACCCAAACATTGGCCTCATTTAAATCCGATCTGAAAAGCGGGATGATCATTGGATCAAACTCAAGATTTGGCCCTATGAATTCAACTAATTTTTTAGAAATCCTATAACTCGAATCATCATATCCTTCGACTCCTAAATATTCATGAATAATAAGGGCAACATAGTCAGATCTTTTTTTCTTAAGCAATTCAATCCAGCGAGAACGCGAAAGCAGAATTTCATGCTGAAAAGGAATATTGATTGCATCTACCGTCACTTCTCGAATTTTTAGGACCTCGTCAGTAGAATGAACACTTATTGAATCAATATCCTGGTTTAATTTTTCAACCATAGGAAAGTACTCTTGTTCGAGCTCAAGTGTTTTGAGGATTCCGAAAACAAATCGCGCCTCAAAAACAAATCGCTGGGCAAGTGAGTCGCCGCCATTTCGAACGGAATCGCCTCCGGCCTTTGAATTCAGAGAAATCATTAAAATCAAAATCAGCGTTACATAAGTCTTCATTTTCAATTCTCCAATTTCGAAGCTTTTTTCCGAATCGTGACCGGAAAGAGTTGAACCGCCAAAGTATAAACTTCCGAAGGATTATTTGATTCAAGCTCGGCAGAAAGTTTCTCAGTAAACTCAATAATCATTTTTTTAGCTTTTTTGATTTTGCGCGGATCAATTGCCATTGTAATGGCTGAGTACTCTCGGTCTTCAACGGCCGTACTTTCAATTTTCTCAATAGCCAAATTTAGGTTCTGCTTGTGATAGGCTTTAATGGCGGTCGAGGGAATGTCTTTCGATGTCGTAATAGGAGTTGAACTTCTCTCTAAGCGATCATTCTTTCTCCAGACTAAACCTAATCGCATGAGTCGTTTAAGTGCGCCACTTGCGGCTTCGTTTGAAATTCCCAACTTTTCAGAAATCCAGAGAGGATTGGATGAGTTTTCTTTTAATCTTATTAGACTGAGGAGAGCAAAGTGAGAAACATCAGAAATGAGTTTGAATTCATCTTCAGCCAATAAACTACTCTTGGTAATAATGGGTTCGACCACTTTGAGCCCCAAGAGCGGATGGATATCTTGCAAAAGGTGATTCGCATCTTTCTCATCCGGGCGAAGTTTCTCAATTATTTTAGTGGCTTGTGCAGGACTCATCTCAAGTTTGCCATGAATGAGTTTTGAAAGCTGACCCGGACT
>JAYUEN010000468.1:0-1048 GCA_043739185.1 Bdellovibrionales bacterium | reverse complement strand
GAATCCATTTGACGGCGGAGTTTGGTAAAATCGCACTTGCGACTTTAGATTTTGCGAAGTCATCGATATCTTGTGAAATTGCAATCACTCCAGCGAAATACTTTCGAAATGTTCTAAAAACATCGGACAAGATCGAGCTCCCGACCTCGCTCTCAAGCAATTTCCAGCACTCGTCGAAGGCAAAAATCTTTTTTTGATCACGGGGTGAGCTCTGAATCTGTCTCCAGACAAAGTCCATAATCATAAATAAGCACACCTCTTGAAGATCTGGATAATTGTCGAGACCTTTCAAATCAAACGAAACGATTGATCTATCAAGATTGAGGTTAGTCGGTCGATCGACAAATTTGCCGTAACTTGAATCTCCGCACCATGACGAAAGGATTCTCGCGTACCTTTTAATAATTGGATCTTTATGCTCTGACAAAATCTTTTGAAGTGTTGAGAGTGTTGGTGTTCTCGCAACTTCATAGCATAGACTAATTGCCTCTTCGATCTCAGCACGTTCAAGCTTTGGTAGTCTGCTAGATCCCTCTTCCTTTGATATGATTTCAACAAGTCCAAGCAAGAATTTAATTTTTTCGCCGCTGGGCTTGGTCTCATTGGGTAAAAGATCAAAAGGATTGATTGAGACGCTTGAGTTTGCGCCAAGTGGTACATACTGGCCGTCAAGATGCTCACAGAGCTTTTTGTAGGACGCACCAATATCGACAATGAAAACTTTTGGATTCTCTTTTAATAGTTGTGTCAGCAAAATAGTGGTGAAATAACTTTTACCGCTCCCTGACCCGCCACTGATGAGCTGGTTGTGGTTTGATAAATTTTTCGAAAACGGATCAAATTTTACAAGACTACCAAGTCGTGATCTTAATAAAATACTCGGCTCATCGTGACCTGGCCAAGGACCAAAAATTGGTAAAAAATCAGAGAGATTTGTCGTTTTCATTCTTTTGCTCCGTTCTGAAGCTTTTGCATTTGGAAATGCAAACTCTGAAAAAATATCAAATGCTGCAAGACTTTCTGTCATTGCTTCCGCCCCTGAAAGCTC
>JAYUEN010000467.1:0-1048 GCA_043739185.1 Bdellovibrionales bacterium | reverse complement strand
AAGTTTCGCTTTTTGCCGAGCTCCAACTCTTGCAAAGAGAAAATCATCGGATGACGAAGCCTTCACTTCAATTGCCACAGCATTTTCGGACTTCGGATCAAAAAAGAGTAAATAAACTTCTCCCGTTGGAGTTCTAAAGCGATGGCTAATAAATATATAATTCAAATTTAAATATTTTTTAAGGACCAGATATTCACAGTACAAACCCCGTTCAGAATTGCTGAGTAGCTTCAACGGAAATATACTCTTTGACTCCGCCAAACGTTTTTCGATGTTCACGACAAGGTCCAAATTTTTGAATGGCTGCCCGGTGGGCGGCGGAGGCATAAGCTTTATGTGAGGAGAATCCATATTGCGGAAATTCAAAATCTAGTTCTTTCATATAGTGATCGCGAGCAACCTTTGCAATAATCGACGCCGCACCTATTGGCTTCAATCTCAAATCGCCCTGAATAAAACATTGCTGCTTAAAGTTTTTAAACTCTAAACCAGGATCTTTAAGCAATTGGTTTCCGTCAATTGCAATGAGCCCAGAATTTAATCCGTAAGTATGTATTAAACCTAATACCGCCCGCTTCATGGCGAGAAGTGATGCCTGTAAAATATTGATCTCATCGATTTCATTTACTGTTGCAAAGGCAATACTGTATTGGCAACTGGCCATAATTTCGGCCGATAGTTTCTCTCTTCGAATGGCGGATATTTTTTTAGAATCAGTGATTTCTGAAAAATCAAAACCAGGGGTTAGAACTACAGCTGCGGCATAGACCGCTCCGGCTAAACAGCCGCGCCCAACTTCATCCACACCAATGATTGGCTGAAAGGGCAATTGAGTATGATCAAGCATTTCAAATTGCCGGTCAGAGATTTTGGATTTCAATTTGATTCAGTTTACTTTTTTGCTACTTTAGCTGCTTTAGCAGTTTTTGCTGCTTTTTTACTTGCCTTTGCCGCTGCTTTTTCAGCTGCCGCTTCAGGAGAAAGTTCAACAGCTGCTGCAACAGGAGCGGTCTCTTCTTTTTCAGCTGAGTATAATTCAGACTCGATA
>JAYUEN010000466.1:0-1051 GCA_043739185.1 Bdellovibrionales bacterium | reverse complement strand
AGGTCACAATCCAGCCAGCTACCTGCAAGAAAGGGCGCGCGGACAAAGGCTGAGCGCTTAAAAGCGCAGGGGGTCGTGTAATGGACTCGTTCTCAAGTTCTAAGCTAGAAAATCACATAGCAGAAACACAAAAAAAACATTATTTAACTGGAAAGGGGATAACTCCTTCAAAACCGTTTCAACTTGATTTAATTTTCCCTGAGACTTTAGGCCGTCGAGGTGACTTGCGACATATCCCGAACGATTATGCCAGATCATCACTTTTCACCGCGAGGAGTAAGTCTGAGCCTCGCAGGGTTTTTCTTCATAAAGAATTATTCCATTTTAATGAGGCTGTGACTATTCAGTATACTGGTATAGAGTTGAGAGCTGCAGATGATGAAATAATTTGGTTGCAAATACTAAGCTATGCCAAGGTTGTTGCGCTGGGAGATCCTTTTGATTTTTTAATTAAAGATTTGGTAAAAGATGTAAATTGGCCAAAAAATGGTCGCTATTATATGAAGGTTCGTGAAAGCATTTCTCGGTTAAAAGCGAGTGAAGTTTTGGCTTTGAATAAAAAAGCTTACGGATCGACTGGCTCGATCTCACTTATTCAAAACTATATAGCGCATAACGATTCAAATGGTGAATCGACACGCTTCACGGTTTGGGTTGATCCTAATCTGATTTTGTTGTTTGCTGGAAATACATTCACTAGTCATTCTTGGGATATATATCTAAAATTGTCACCAGTTGCTCGACGCTTGGCGGATTATATAGAGAGCAATAAGTATCCATACGCACTTTTAATTGAAACATTTAGAAAAATGTGTGACTCTAAGGATGAGTCTTTAACAAGCTGGAGGCAAACAGTAAAAAAAGCACTGAAAGAGGTGGTTGCTGCAAAAATTGTTGATATAGCCTCTTTAAAAAATGACAAAATCCACTGCATCAGCACTAACTAAAAATAGTGAGCATCTTGCAAAAGTCAAAACCAACGCAAATCATTATGGCTCCAACACGCTAAGATGCGATTTTTTTGCACATCACCCTCACCATGAGGTTTTAG
>JAYUEN010000465.1:0-31166 GCA_043739185.1 Bdellovibrionales bacterium | reverse complement strand
TGCAATATTAGTTTTGCAGAATCAACGAATACGGGGGAACCATGAAACTATTAATAACTACCTTTTGTTTACTTTTTTTATCAGTTAGCGCATTTGCTCGAGGTGAATTTTGCCGAGTGATAATCCAACACTCTAGCAATCAACATATGACAAGTTATGATTTGGTCTATCGAGATATAAATGATGCCTTTATGAATGTGCCCGCAGCCTGCTCAAGTTTTCATTCGAATTTGCAGCAAGAACTCACGTCATCATGTCGAGCAAAGGGTGGAATCACGGCGCGAATCGACTTGCAATATTGGGATGGTAGAAGAACCAACTACATCAGATCGTTCACGGCGTTTTGCCAAGACTTAGCGCCTGATCTCTATAGATGTAATTATTGGGATAAAGTTAAAAACGTTTTAGTTCATTCACCTTCTGCAGCTTGTAATCCTGGTGGCGGCGGCGATGGCGGTGGCGACGGTGGTGGCGGCGGCGGCGATGGTGGTGGCGGCGGTGGCGGTGGCGGTGGCGACGGCGGCGGCGCTTAGAAAATTACGAAATTTTCAAAATTAGGATAGACTAAGCTGCGACTGATTTAACATCAGTCGCTTTTTTTTGAGATAAACAAATCAATGAAATTTTTGTTTTCTAAGCTTCCGATACGATGTAAATTTATTTTATGAAAAAGCGTTTAATTTTCTCATTATCCCTATTTGTATCCCTTTGGCCTCTGGCTCTTATGTCCTATGAAGACGTCCCGCAGGCGCGCCCAGGGATTTATGGATCCTTAAAAAATCTAAAATGCCCAATTCAAATCTTGCCGGGGCATGCCTTTGGCCCAATTGAACTTGATCGTAATTTAAAGGAACTAGAGGACCTAGGAATGCCTATAAAGAACGTTCAGAACTCTAAAAACTTTTTTATTGTCGGTGAATTCAGTATTGGCCTTGATGACCAATCTAAAATTATATCCATTGAAGCTGAAATTGGCGATTTGCCAAATTGCCTGGTATTTAAAAAGCTAAAGCTAAACAAAAAGATGTCGGTCATTAAACTTTCTAAGATATTTGATGGCTGCGGCAAGAGTGAAACTTTGATTGGCGGCAATATTATTAAGTGCAAGGGTCTAACAATTAATACGGGCGGCTGGGGAGGACAGCAAAAAACACCTTCTCTAAGAATTATATCGAACTGATTTAAGGGCCCGTCTAAAGTTGAATTTCAATTTCGATCAATCTAATTTTGTATTTTGTTGTAGTCGCGCCAAATTTGCCCGCGGAAAATAATGCTTCAAAATATTCGGATAGGCTTCACCACTCAATGCCAAATGCCGAGCTCCCCACTGACACATCCCAACGCCATGACCATGTCCTTTGCCTTCAAAAACAAAGTCTGCACCATGTTGATTGAAAGCAAACAAAGTACTTTTGAGTTTTTCAAATCCAAGTATGTTTCGTAACTGCTGCCCAGATATGATGCGAGTGCTATGATCATCGAGTACAAACTTAAGAGATTTTTTTCGGCCCGAACTTGTATTTTCAAAGTCTTCAATTGAAAGAATTTGTGCATCACCCAACTGCAAAATAACTCTCAGCCGTGCCGACAATTCAAATTTCGAAATTGCAAAATTCCAAGATGAGTGACTTTCAAGGGGACAGGAATCATCAACCACACTCCCAATTTTTTCATTGCTCCCCCATACTTCAGAGGGCTCTTCTGTACGTCCACCACAATCAGCATGATAGTATACTGAAAATAGGTGGCCCTTTTGATTTTCAAGCACCAGGCTCTTGGTTTCTTCAACTGCGGTTTGAATTTTAGCCGTCCCACTGGTATATTCAAACATCTGATCGGCAACACCACTTTCTAAATCAAATTCTCGCTCCTGTGATTTCATAATTTTCTTCATCGCATAGCTGCGTGAGGCAATGGCTTGAGCCTTAAAGGCCTCTAAAGGAAAACCCGCCGGCATCTCCTTTGCCAGAACTCCAACTAAATATTTTTCAAGATCTAAAACTGCGATCACATCAAAATTGAGTTTATGCGAAAGTAATAAAATTTTTCCCGGAAGCTGCTTCCGATTGATAAACATTCTTTGGGCGTCAAACTTAAGATTTCTTGAGTTGATCTCGCAAATCTGGTGGGAGGCGAGATTCAAAAGGCTCCAACTATTTTGACTTGGCTTATAACGAATGATCATCTGAGACTTCAGTGCCTTTACTTTGACTAAAGAATTCTGGCAGCGATGAGAACTCGCAATAATTCTGAAGTTTTCAGCATCCATGGTAATTGAGTTTTGTTCATTCAATATTCGAACCCGAACTTCTACCGCCCAAAGTCTCACTTCGACGCCAAAAAATAGAATTGAAAATAAAATGAATTTGAAGAAGCTATTCAATCGCATCCTTGTGTCTTTTGAGGCGTCTTTTGAGTCTTCTTTATATTTTCACATTTTGGATCAGCAGAAGCAATTGAACTAGCTTAAGCTCACTCAACCTAGCCATAGGGAGGTATGCGACCAAGGGCTGGTCGAAATCTTATTACTTGAATAGCGTCGTATAGGATTCGAGCTTATCTTTACAAATTTGATTTCCGAACTCGCGAATCTGCGCGCCGGATTTACTAATTGAGCCAACACCACATTCAACATCATCCTGTTGCAGATACTGCAGGGAGACTTCCGATTTCAATTCCGAAAGAACCTCACCGCCGGAATCATAAATACCATCTAGCGGAAAATCCAATTTAAATTCATACTTTTGCCATTCTGTCTGATAAGGCAATCTGATATTTGTAATCCTAAGTTCATTTCCGATCTGGTCATTTTGCAAAACTTTAATAGCGTATTTAATTTTACCATCAAAAGAGGAATAAGAAACCGAAGCTTTCCAAAGAAGTGGCGCTTTCATATCCTTTGATTGTTTGATGGATTTTGAAATTAGATCTCCTGTAGGAGTCAATTTTGAGAAAGTTTGCAGGAACTCAGATCCATCTTCTACCAAAGGATAATGTGAATAAAACCCGATGATCTCGTCTTGTAAATTGAGCAGATACTGTTCAAGCTTAGGTTGAGCCCATTCATCACTATATGTTTGAATTGTTAAAATGAGAGAAGCCTCAAGGCTTTGATCAACTAAGAACTTAGTATTATTTAAATAAACTTTAACCTGTGATTTACCAGTTGATTCCGGACAAAACTTTTCAATTCCGCTCAGACTGCCTGGTGATTTGAACTGAGCTTGTAAGGGATAATTTTTTATAATATTTTGAGCAACTAAGAGACAGTCACTGAGAGAAATTTCCTGACCCTTGGCCGACTCCTTGAACGAAAGCTTTTCGGCCTGCGCTAAATTTAAATTTAGCTTTGTCAATTCAGTGGCAAATTCGCCCTCGAGAGCTGCGATTTTTTCTGAAGCTACTGAGGTTTTAACGGAAGCCGTCTGTTGATTTGCATCAAAGCTTGGCTTGGTTTCAATAATTGGAGAAACCCCACTACTGGTACAACCAAGAAGTGTGCTCAGGATTAAATTTATTCCAAACAATATCAAAAAATCAAATTTCATTTGTATTGATGCTCCACCTGGAGCCAGCAGATTAGCTTCAAAAATTCAAATTTTCACTGGCAAAATGCGAAAGCAGATTTCTTACAATTCGCTTGCCAAAAATAGGCTCATCCGACCGATTTATGCTTGCGTAAAAGATTTGAGATGTTGCCAAGTCTCTCGCTTCAATTCAGGTCTTTTTAACATTTCGTCGACAGAATGAGTCCAAAGCGTTTGGCTGCCTTCGATCATAAGCGGTTTACCAATTTCTAAAGTCGTGTGGGGCAGCAGGAACTGCACGGCCTTTTCACCGAAAATTATCAAGGTCTGATTTGATTTCTGCTTTTGAGATTCGATCTTCGCCCCAACCATAGGCTCTTGAACTGGGTGAATTTCTAATCCATCAATTTTGAGCTCAATAATGTCATATTTCTTAAGCTTCAATGCTTTTGCAATATTTTCTAAGACTTCTCTCGCTTCAAGACTCAAGCTCGGAGCTGCAAAATGAAATGTGGCCGGCTCGACCGCAATTTTGAGGTCTTCTGGAAGCATAAAAGACTTCGAACCAAGAACATTTTGAATATAGCTGAAGTAGGTTTTGAGCATCTTGGGCTCTGATTTCTCCTAAAGCCTGAAAGAAGTCAAAATATATTAGCCGCCGCGGTCTTGGCTCGGCAAATTCGCGCAGTTTCCTTATGACAAGTCCCTGTGAATATCCGGCAAAATTTTCCTTGGCCCTGAGGCTGGTTCCTGCATATTTCGCTCTCTGGACCTTCAGAGACCACCCAGAACATCCGTAACCAATACATCCAATCAAGGAAAGGGATGTTTATGAACAATTTAAAAGGCAACAATGAATCAGAAGATCAATATAGCTCGTCAGAAATTTGTTCGGAAGATTATCTAAAATGTGCACTTTGTGGCCAGGACTTGCAATTCACACATCAAACAGATTATCTCAGCTTGAGCGTAAAAGAAGACGCACGCTGCGCATGCTGCAATGTTAAATTGAAAAGCCGAAGCTATATTTTGCAGTAAATTATGAGTTCGAGTCCGAGTGAGGCGATTCAGCAAGTTGTTCACTTTCATTGAGCTGAAGCAAAATTCGCTCTGCCAAAATCTGGTTGAAGCCATGCAGACTCGCAATTTGTTCGATACTTGCACCCTTTATGTCATCGACCGAATTGAATCTCTTCAGCAATTCTTTCTTTCGCTTCTCGCCCAAACCTACGACAAAATCTAGTTCACTTTCAAGACTGGTTTGATCTCGCAATTTTCGATGATAAGTAATTGCAAAACGATGAGCTTCGTCACGAATCCCGACCAGAATCTGAAAGGCGTCGCTTGCTGGGCGAAATATTACGGGATTGGATCGACCCGGAAGATAAAAACGTTCCTCAGTCGCCGAAACCTCTTGATCCGTAAATTCTCCCTGAGAACGTGCCTTAGCCAAGCCTACGACGGCAATATCCCGTTTCATTTCTTCGAGCACTTCTACCGCAATCCCCAACTGACCCTTACCACCGTCAACCACTATTAAATCTGGCTCTTCCCATTCGGTATGTTCGAGCCTACGTGAAAGCACTTCACGCATCGATTCAAAATCGTTTGCTCCCTTTACCGTTTTAATTTTATAGCGACGATAATGATCTTTTGCGGGCAGGCCTTCCTCGAATACCACTTGAGAGGCGACACTTTCGGCACCTTGAAAATTTGATATATCAAAACATTCAATTCTTTTTGGAAGCTTCAAAAGCCCTAATTTCTCTTTAATTTCTTCAAGCCCGAGCGCGCGTTTCTTATTTTTTGAAACTTGGTCTGCATATTTTGCGTGGGCATTTTGATTTGCCAGCGAGATTAGTTTTTGGCCCTTTTCATCGGTTGCAAATCTCACCACCACCTCATGTTCGGCTCTTTCTTTCAAAACCGCTTGAAGAAGCTTAACCAAATCAAGTCCCAAATCAACAGTCAGTATGACTTCATCAGGCACAATATTATCGTAATAGTATTGGGTTATGAAAGAAGTCAGCCACTCCCGCACATCTTCACCTTCGGCTGAAGGATTTAAATCTTTCAAATAATGAGAACGATTGCCGATCATGACTCCTTGGCGAATATGCAAGGTCTCAATCATGGTGCCAAATTCGTCGCCAAAAAAACCAATGACATCTTGATCAATCTCGCTTGTCGGATTGATCACAGCTTGTTTTTCTAAAATTTTCTGAATGGATTCAATCGAATCTCTCATTTTTGCAGCATTTTCAAATTTTTCTTCTGCGGCCGCCATCTTCATTTTACGCGTCAGCTCGCTTACAACTTTGCGATTTCGACCACGCAAAAAGTTTTTAGCTGCTTCAATATCAGCAGCATAATCAGCTTCATTTATGAGTCCTACACACGGTCCTGTGCAGCGCCCAATTTGATAAGTCATGCAAGGACGTTTGCGAGTTTTAAAAAAGCCATCGGTGCAATCACGAATCATAAAGCTGCGATTCAAAAACTTGATGGTGGCATTAACCGCCAAGCCACTCGTAAAGGGACCGAAATAAAGTGATCCGTTCTTTTCAACTTTACGCTTTAAATAAAGTCTTGGAAATGGATCACTCATACTCAAACAGATATAAGGATAGGATTTATCATCTTTTAGGCGAATATTATATTTGGGTCGATGCTTTTTTATGAGTGAAGCTTCAAGCAAAAATGCCTCGACTTCAGTTTGCGTCAGCATATATTCAAAATCAGAAATATTTCGAACTAAAAAAATAGTTTTTGCAGAAAGCTCAGGACTCATCGAAAAATAACTGCGCACACGATTGCGAAGACTCTTTGCTTTGCCTACATAAATGATTTTGCCACCTTGGGTCTTCATTATATAGACCCCGGGAAGTTGCGGTAGATTTTTGACTTTTTCCTTGAGCCTGAAAAGCCTGTCTTCGTCAGCTTCGGACGTAGGCTTGTTCATATTTTAGGTTTCTTTTTGTCTGAAGGGCTAGGATCTGTGAGATTCAATATTTGCGGTTTGTCGATTTCACCGCTCTCGATCACTTGGTTTAGTTCATCCTCCACACTTCCAGAAAGACTACCCAATTGAATAATTTCAAGACGCTTGATCTCATCTCTTAATTTGGCAGCTTCTTCAAATTCCAAATCATCTGAAAGTTTTTTCATTTTCTTTCTGATGGATTGAATTTTTTTATCAATTCCTTTTGGGTCATTCAAATATTTCTCGCTTGGACTTGCAACCTGCTTAACCCCCGGCAAAGGAGCAGCATAATTGACGGACCCGTAAATATCACCTAAGCTCTCACGGATTCGTTTTTGAATGGTGGCAGGGGTTATGCCATTTGCAGTATTATACTCTTCTTGAATTTTACGTCTTCGTTTGGTTTCATGCATTGCCTTACTCATGCTCTCGGTTATGTGATCGGCATACAGTATGACTCGGCCATCGACATTGCGGGCGGCGCGACCAATGGTTTGCACCAGCGATCTTTCGCTTCTTAAAAATCCTTCCTTATCTGCATCCGTAATCGCGACCAAACTTACTTCTGGAATATCCAATCCCTCACGTAGCAAATTGATCCCAATCAAGACATCGAAAATGCCGAGCCTTAAGTCGCGCAAAATTTCAGAGCGCTCCATGGTTTTGATATCGCTGTGAAGATATTTTACTTTTACATTGAGGCCGTCGAAATATTCAGTGAGATCTTCCGCACTTCTCTTTGTGAGTGTGGTAATCAATACACGCTCACTTCTCTCAACCCGCAAGCGAATTTCTTTTAAGAGATCGTCGACCTGATGTTTTGCCGGGCGCACTTCAACATTGGGATCGAGCAAACCTGTGGGTCGAATGATTTGCTCTATGATTAATCCCTCACTCTTTTTAAGCTCATAAGGGCCAGGAGTCGCCGAAACATATACAACTTTGTCCATCATTTCTTCGAATTCAATAAAATTAAGAGGGCGATTATCGAGTGCTGATGGTAAGCGAAAGCCATGCTCCACCAAAGTAGTTTTGCGGGCGCGATCGCCTCGGTACATACCGCCAATCTGTGGTACGGTAACATGCGACTCATCTATGAAGGTGATAAATTTATCTGGGAAGTATTCTAATAAAGTTGGCGGCGGCTCTCCAGGGTTACGACCGGTAAGATGTCTTGAGTAATTTTCGATGCCTTGACAAAAGCCAAGCTCCTCCATCATTTCAATGTCGTAGTAAGTGCGTTGCTCAATTCGTTGCGCCTCAAGATATTTCATATTGTGAGTGAGCTCAGCAATTCGCAGCTGTAGCTCTTCTTGAATATTTTTAATTGCGGTCTTGATTCGGCCATCGCTGGTCACATAGTGACTGCCCGGATAAATCGCGATTTGCTCGATTTCACCCAGGCTCACTCCACGCAGAGGATCGACCCAGGAAAGGCGCTCGATGAAGTCACCAAAGAATTCAACGCGAATGGCTTTTTCATCTTCATAGGGAGGAAAAACATCTACAATATCACCACGCACCCTGAATGTGCCGCGATGAAAATCGACATCATTGCGCTTATATTGAATACGTACCAATTCACGTAAAAATTGATCCCGCTTTATTTCTTTATTTGCAACCACATGAATCATCATGCCTTCGTAAGCCTCGGGTGACCCCAAACCATAAATACACGATACACTACTCACGATGATGACATCTGTTCGATCAAAGAGCGAACGTGTGGCAGAGTGGCGCATGCGATCGATCTGATCATTGATCGCCGAATCTTTTTCAATAAAGGTATCAGTCGTTGGAATATAGGCTTCAGGCTGATAATAATCGTAGTAACTTACGAAATATTCGACGGCGTTTTCCGGAAAGAGTTCTTTGAACTCACCATAAAGCTGAGCTGCCAAGGTTTTATTGGGCGCCAAAATCAAGGCCGGCAAACCGGTTTCCTGAATAGTATTGGCCATGGTAAAAGTTTTACCGCTGCCGGTAACACCCAATAAAGTTTGCTGCGAAATATTCTGCCGGATATTTGAAACAATAGATTCAATTGCGCGGGGCTGATCACCCGAAGGCTTGAATTCAGATTTAAGTTTAAACTTTGCCATTTCAACCTGTCAGGCGGCTTAGGGCATATTTAATTATACAAGCCCTACTTCTCAACTTCCCATTGACTCGTTTCGCCAAGATCAAAAACCTTAATTCCTAAGCCAGTCAATTGAGCTCTAATTTCATCGCCTTTTTTAAAGTCTTTGCTTTTGCGGGCCGAAATTCGCTCTTTCACCAACTCATCAATCACCGGCCGCTTCAAATCTTTTTGCAGAAGTAACATATCATCAAGTATTCGCAAATACTGGGCCGCATCTTCTTGAAAGAGCGACATAAGGCTGCCCTTTTCACGAATCCAGGATTCAAAACTCAAGCAAGTTGCGCGAACTTCGGGGGTCATTTTCATACCGTAACGAAAAATGGTATTGAAGCTTCTAACCACCTTGAAAAAAGACGCCATCACTTCAGGTGTATTAAAATCATCATCTAAGGCTTTTTTGATTTGCTCATTTTCTTCTAAAAGAGCTTTATTAAAATCAGGAACAACTGCACCCGGAACAATATCGGAACTTGAATGCAGGTGATGAGCGAGTGCTAAAGCAGAATAAATTCGCGCCAAACCCGAAATGGCATTCTCAATAGCTTTTTCAGAAAAATCACTCACCGATCGATAGTGAATCCCTAGCATCATGTACTTGAGGATTTCGGCATTGTATTCTTTTAGAAATTCTCGAGCCGTCTTGATATTACCCAAAGACTTCGACATTTTTTTATCGCCGAAGTTGATCATATTATTGTGCATCCAATACTTAACAAATTTCTTTCCAGTACAAGCTTCACTCTGGGCAATTTCATTTTCATGATGAGGAAACAGCAAGTCCATCCCGCCCCCATGAATATCAATACTCTCACCTAAAATTTCATGAATCATCGCGGAACACTCAATATGCCAGCCCGGACGCCCTTCTCCCCACGGAGATGGCCATTTGGGTTCATCTGGTTTTGCTGGCTTCCAGAGAGCAAAATCGAGAGGGTCGATCTTTTTTTGGTTCAGCTCACCCTTGGCTGCTTGTTTCAGATCATCAATATTTCGATGCGAAAGCTTTCCGTACTCTGCAAATTTGCGAACTGAAAACAGCACCTCGCCTTCAGCCACATAAGCCGAACCATTTTCAACAAGTTTTTCAATCATCTTGACTATGGCGCCCATATTTTCGGTAACTTTTGGGTTGCTATCATGGGGCTTTAATTTAAGAGTGCCAAAATCATTTCGAAATTCGCCAATATATCTTTCAGAAATAACCCACGAAGCCGAATTTTCGGCAATGGCTTTTTCAATAATGCGATCGTCTACATCTGTGTAATTGTAGACAAAGGTGACATCGTAGCCTGATTTTTCAAACCAATTGCGAACCAGATTGAAAAATATAGGTCCGCGAAAGTTGCCAATATGTAAAAGCCCATAAACCGTAGGGCCACATAAATACATTTTAACAATGCCAGGCACGAGCGAAACGAAGTCTTCTTTTTTCTGAGACAAGGAATTAAAAATTTGAATAGCCATTATTTAGACTCTCCTCGAGCGAGACATTTATCAACTCTCAATATAAGTGATTTTTTTTTCATCAAAGGCACCAAAAGTTTGAGCTCCGTACCGTGTGGCTCACCAATTATGGCAACTCGAATGGGTTGAAAAAGATTTTTCCCCTTGGCGCCAGTCGCAAGCTTAACTTGATCTTGTATGGCTAGAAAGTCAGCTTCGGTAAAGCTTTCTCCCTCATGAGCCACTATTAATTCGCGCCATTTTTTCCAGACAGATAAGGACTCAGCCCAGGTGAAAGCTTCATTTGCCTCAGGCTTGATTTCAAATGCCTCGTCACTTAAATGACGAAACAACGGAGTGCCATCAGACAAATTGCTCATATAAGTTTTAAATGCCGCCAGAGCTTCATCTTGCCATTTAGGATCATCGCTTAATTTGAGACCTGCTTTGTCTAAAAAAGGTTTAAGCCTTTGCCAAAGATCTCGATGTGAAAGTGCGCGTAGATGAGTCGCATTCATCCAATTTAATTTGGTTTCATCAAATACCGCAGCGGCTGAATGAAAGCGCTCGCTGGTAAATTCTGAAATCATCTCTTCGCGAGACAGAATTTCCTTTGCACTCGGCGCAGACCAACCCAATAACAAAATAAAATTATTTAGCGCCTCTGGCAAATAACCGCGCTCCTCATATTCATGGCAACTTGTAGCGCCATGGCGTTTTGAAAGCTTTTGTTTGTCGGCGCCTAAAATAATTGAGAGATGTCCAAATTCTGGTATCTCAAAACCAAAGGCTTCATAAAGCATCAATTGCCGCAAAGTATTGTTCAGATGTTCTTCGGCACGAAAAACATGGGTAATCTTCATGAGCGCATCGTCGATTGCACAACAGAAATTATAGACCGGCATACCGTTTGATCTCAAGATAACAAAGTCGCCCACCATATCGCTTGGAAACTTCACTTCGCCGCGAATCAAGTCGTGCAATATATAATCTCGTTTCTCGCGGACTCTAAATCGGATTGCAGCCTTTTCACCACTCGCGATGCGTTTCTTAGCATCGGTTGGCGATACTATTATTTCCGGAGCTTCAACTTGTTGCGGCCGCCCCGCTTGGATCGCGATCTGCTTAAGAGCTTCAAGCTCCTCATCGCTTCTAAAATCGTAATAAGCGAGATCTTTTGATATCAAAAGTTCGGCATATTTGAGGTAAATATCTTTTCGTTGAGACTGGCGATAGGGACCATAGGCGCCAGAATCTACCAGGGTCTTGGGATCAGGCCCCTCATCCCAGGCTAGATTCAGCCAGTTCAATGCGTGAATCTGAGTCTTCATTGACTCTTCTGTGGAGCGGTCTAAATCCGTATCCTCCACTCTCAGAATAAATTTGCCACCAAAGCGTTTTGCAAAAAGATAATTATAAAGAGCAGTTCTGGCACCGCCAACATGAAGATAACCGGTTGGCGAGGGCGCAAATCGTACGCGCACATTTTGCAAATTTTTTGGAGCATGAGACATTCTATTTCCTTGTTAAATACAATGTCTTACAGACTAACAAGGAAATGCTTTTTACGAAAGAACTGCTTTAATTATAATAACGTAGCAAACTTAATTTTTGACAGATTTTTATAAACCAAAAATGGAACGTACTTCAGCTTGTTGTTCCAAATCATCTTTGCTAGTTGCAAGAGAGAGCTCTTTAAGAAGTAAATTACGCGCAGTATCAAGCATTTTGCGCTCACCAAAACTTAATTCTTTATCAACCTTTAGCAAAAATAGATCGCGTAAAACCTCAGCTATTTCGTAAACTGATCCGGTTTTAATTTTCTCCATATATTCGCGATATCTTCGGTTCCAAGTTTGATTGTCGATTTTAACATTGGTTTCTTTTAAAATCTGAATCACTTTGCCAGCTTCTTCTTTTGAAATTATCGGGCGAAGACCGACTGTATCGACGTTGTTTTTCGGAATCATGATTTTCATTCCGCTATCTAAGATTTGGATAGTATAAAAAACTTGCTTGTTTCCGAAGATCTCTTTGGTCTCCATGGCTGTAACTTTGCCGACACCGTGACCAGGATAAACCGCATTGTCACCGACATTAAATGATGCCATCAACAGACCTCCCTAAAAAAACATACCCCAGAGCCAAATGTTTATAACAGGTATGACACTCTCAATCAATTGAAACTCATGAAAATGAACTTATTTCTCTGTTGGCTCTAGCTAGATAATTTGAGGCCTGTTGTGGCGTTTGATTCAGTCTTAATTAAACAATTTTAAGTAAATAGGCCTGCTAAGCTTTAGCCCACCGAAACAAATTGGCTACTTCCCTTTGTCAACTCGGACTTAAGAGCTTGATGTTCGGAGCGATCTAGCTTTGGATCCCTTTCTAAGATTGAAAATGCAGCCTCTCTGGCCTCTGATAAAATTTTCACATCTCGGATCAGATTGGCGAGCTTAAAGCCAGGAAGACCAGATTGCTTGCGACCCAGAAATTCGCCTGGGCCTCTAATTTCAAGATCGGCTTCAGAAATTTTAAAGCCATCAGAAGTCATCTCCATAATCTTGACTCGCTCGCGAGATTCGATCGAAACCGCCCGCCCTAAAAATAAAATGCAATAGCTCTTCAGGCTCCCCCGGCCCACTCGCCCCCGCAATTGATGAAGCTGAGACAATCCAAAGCGCTCAGCGTGTTCAATAACCATTAAAGTCGCATTTGCAACATCAACCCCTACCTCGATCACCGTGGTCGATACCAAAATCTGAAAATGCCCGCTGCGAAAAGCCCTCATCACTTCATCTTTTTCTTGCGGCTTCATTCTGCCGTGAAGAAGGGCAATTTTGAAATCAGGAAAATCAATTTTAAGTCTTTCAAATTGTGAAATCGCATCTTTCAAATCTATCTTTTCGCTCTCCTCTACAAGCGGATAAACAATATAAGCCTGTCTTCCCGCCTGTACTTGTTCTTTTAAAAAGCTCATGAATTTAGGGCGCGCGCCCTCATATACCACGCGAGTTACAATTGGAGTTCGACCCACCGGAAGCTCATCGATAACTGAAACATCGAGATCTCCATAAACTGTCATCGCCAAAGTCCTGGGAATAGGTGTGGCGGTCATAATTAAAAAATGTGGGCTCTGGCCTTTTGATTTGAGCAAACTTCGCTGTTCAACTCCAAAGCGATGCTGCTCATCTATGATCGCAAGAGCTAAATTTTTAAACTCAACATCCTCTTGAATAAGGGCATGTGTGCCGACACAGATATCAATTTCTCCGGCTGAAAGAGCTTCATAAACTCTTTGTTTTTCAGACGCTTTCATCGCACCCGTAAGCAATGAAACTCTAACGCCCAGGGGCTCCAGGTATTTTTTAGAGTTTTGAAAGTGTTGTTCCGCTAAAATTTCAGTCGGAACCATAAGGGCAACTTGTTGCTTATTTTGAATAGCAATCAGAGCACTCATGAATGCGACTAGGGTTTTACCACTTCCGACATCCCCTTGCACCAGCCGATGCATGGGAGAGGGCTTTGCTAAATCATCGGCAATTTCTTTAAAGGATCTCCGCTGGGCCTGGGTCAGCTTAAAACTCAAACTTTGAACTAGTTTGGTGACCAACTCAAAATCAGATTTTAGTGGCTTGGCACTCATGTCTTTAAAGCTTGATCTCTTACTTGCGAGATAGAGTTCGAGCCAAAAAAATTCTTCAAAAATAATTCGCCGATGAAATTCAGACTTTAAGGCGACGAAATCTTCGCCCGACTGATCTGGTGGAATATGAATATTTTTAAGCGCAACCCAGCGCCTAGCCAACTGATACTTTTCTTCAATCCACCTCGGAAGGCGCTCGAGTTCAACCGGAGGCGCAGGATCAAATTCCCGAATCACCTGTGCTAACATTTTTTGAATATGGCGCGTGGATAGCCCTTCAGTTTCGGGATAAATCGGCAAAACTTGATCTTTGGACTCTTCATCTTCGGCATTTATTTCTTCAAGATCGGGATGATGAAACTCGATTTGGCTTCGATAAAAAGTAACTTTCCCTACCACCCTTACCAATTCACCAACTTTAAATCTTTCGAAATAACCCCGGTAAGGAACTCGAAAATATTTGCAATGAATCTTCCCGGACCCGTCGTAAAGGGTGACATCATAAATTTTGCGTCGGGACTTTCCCATATTGTAGGAACTAACGCTTGCAACTTGTGCTTTCAAACTGACCAATTCCCCAGGCTTTAGAGAAGAAATATTGCGAGCAACTCTGCGATCTTCATAGGCCCGCGGATAATATTCGATCAAATCTTTTACATCTTTGATGTCTTTTTTTGAAAGAATATCGCCCAACTTTGGTCCAACTCCCTTGAGGAACTGAATGGGTGTGTCTAATTTTAGGGAGGGTCTTTGACCCGGTTTTAGACCTGATGTGTATGTCGGCTTTAGTCCCATGATTGCGCATTTAAGTTCTGTTTGCTTGGCCAGTCAACCAAAGCATGACATAATTATTTAATGGATCCCGCAAAACACTTCAAAATTAAAGTCAGCACGATCTTACCCGATCGCCCAATAGATTTTGATCTTTTTATTATGATCAACGGCAGATACGTTCACTATTTGCGCTCGGGAGATCGCCTCTCCAAAGAAAAAATTGCGCAATTGGGAAAGGCCGATGTTTTTTATATTCTTGAAGAACATCGCAAAAATTTTAAGAATTTTATTTTTGAACGCATGAACGAAGAAGCGATTGATATCGCAACTAAAGCGCATATTCTTCGCGAAAGCTCGATGGCGCTTGCTGAAGAAATTTTTGAACAACCCGATGTGAGCCGCGCCCTTGATGAGTCCAAAGAAGTGATCACCCAATTCATCGATTTTATGGAGCAAGAACCTGAAGGCATGGCTCATCTCATCTCACTTTCCAGCCATGATTTTTATACCTACAATCATTCTTTAGACGTTGGAGTTTATTCTCTCGGTCTTGGCAAAGCCGTAGGCTTTGGGCGTGAAGAACTGGCAGAACTTGGCCGAGGCGCTTTATTTCACGATATTGGCAAGCGCAATGTTCACGTCGATATTATTTGCAAACAGGGCCCACTCACCGAAGTAGAATGGGCCCAAATGCAAAAACATCCTCAATTTGGACTCAAAATTTTAACGGACTATGCTTGTAGTGAATCGATGCGTGCCTGCTGCTTTGAACACCATGAAAGTTTCGTAGGTAACGGGTACCCCCAACAGCTCACCGGCCCCGAAATTCATCCAATGGCGCGGATTGTAGCGATCACCGATACTTATGATGCACTCACCACCAAGCGTTCATACAATGTCCCAATGACGCCAACTGATGCCGTTGAATTTATGAAAAATAAATTGGCCGGCCGCTATGACCCCGAAATCTTAAACGCGATGTATTCGATCTTGTTCAAAATGAAAAGTGCCACCTAGGATTTCGTAATTCAGCGTGTTGCAATTTCACTAATCCCGCCTACTTTTAAGTAGATGCGGATGAGTGTTCCGTTTGAGTTAATGCCTTGTTCGCGTAAGTTCAGAATCTCGATCTCACCTTTGTAAAATTGCACAATTTTTTTTATGATCACAGAACCCAAACCCAATGAAGATTTGAAGTTGCTTGATTTGGATAGGCTGCGATGTTTTCTTCGTTCTCCAAAACTTTCGATTTCAATTCGACTCATTCCTGGCCCATCATCTTGTACTTCGAGTAAAACCGCATCTGCTGAATTGCGAAGATGCACTTTCACATTGGACTCCGCAAATCGTGCAGCATTGTCTAAGAGATTTTTTATTAGCCTCAACAAAGACTGTTGATCTCCCTTAAAGCTTTTTTGAGTTGAGGAATCTTCAAAACTCCACTTTAGCTTCCCACTGGCAAGGGTTTCGCGTGATTTAAGTTCGGCTTCAAGTAACTTTGCAAGATCAATTTCAGACAAATGACTCTGGTAATTGGGCTCATCGATTTCAGAAATAAAAAATAAATCCTCAAGTAGCTGAATGAAGTATTCAAGCTCGCCGCGCATCATTGCCAAAAGTTCGCCGCGATCTACTTTGCTCAATTCTTCAGTATGAGTATGGAGAGTTTCGAGAGATGTGCTGAGGCTCGTAAGTGGAGTCCTCAAATCATGACTCAATTCTTGTAAGAGTTCTCGCCTCATTCTCTCTGTGGCTTGAACTTTATGAACAAGAAATTCAATTTGCGAAGCCATGCGATTGAAATCGAGCATCAAACTTCCGGCTTCGTCAAAACCTTGAATCTCAAAGCGCGCTGTTAAATCACCTCGCTCAAGTCGATTCAAAATTTCCTTTGCCTCAACAGATTTACGCTGCAAATACAGAAAGGTTATCGAAAGTGCTAAAAAGAGTGTGGTTGCTATGATGACAAAAGTCAGTGTGACTTGTGCGATAATCATTTGATTCGGAGCTCGCCTGATCAACGCTTTACTCAAAAGATACATTGCTGGTTCACCCGTGAGGCGAATAAGAGTCAAATCAGGAATCAAACTAAATTTTTTATAAGTCGTGGTGAATTCGTGAGGACTCTCTGGCTTGAGGATTTCACTCCAAAGAATTGGTAGCTCTTGGCCGGCGCTACTAGCTTGAATTTCGCCATTCTTGTTGAGGAGCCAGTACTGACTTCGAGAGCCATGTTGGCCAGAGTGTTTTTGATTGAATTCAAGCATCGCCTGAGCGGAATTCTTGCCCTCAAAATCTTTTGCTAAATTTGTCAAATATTCTTGGCGATGAGAAAAGGTTGAACTTTCGTTGATAATCCTGAGACAAAAAAAACTCAAAATACTTAAGAGAATCGAGGCAACTATACTGATCAACAAAAACCAAGCCAATTGTTTCTTTTTCACTTTGCCTCAAGTCGGTAGCCCACTCCGTAAACTGGGCTAATTTGAATTTGAAGCGCACCTGCTTCGCGAATTTTTTTTCGCAAATGACTCAAATGCGAATCTATGGTGCGATCATATATTGCAATCTCTTCATCTAATGCACTTAAGATTTCGTCCCTTGTGGTGACGTCGCCATCTTTTTGCATGAGTAGACGCAAAATTTCAAATTCACGGCGTCCAAGGCTCAGCTCAATTTCACTTGCCCAGGCCTGCCTTTTGTTAAGATCCATTTTGAGAATTCCAAACTCCAATAATTTGGGCGCTTTGGTTTTTCTTTCAAGCAGGCGATTCATTCGCGCCACCAATTCTTTTACTCCAAATGGTTTGCGTACATAGTCGTCTGCGCCTAAACCAATGGCCTTTACGACTGAGTCTTCATCGGTTTTAGCGGTCAACATTAGAATTGGCACAAAATACTGAGTACGCCTTAGTTCCTCACACAATTCGAATCCGAGGCCGTCGGGTAAATTAATATCCAGGATGAATAGATCAAACTTACCAGTTTCAATTGAACTTCTCGCAGCGGCAAGTGTATCGGAGTGAATCAGCTCAAAACCCTGGTATCCAAGGCTCAATTTAAGACTCTTTGCAATGAGTGGATCATCTTCTACTAAAAGGATTTTAGGCATTGAATCTTTGCTCCCTTTTCACAGACTATATATCAGAAAACCCTGTAAAATTGGTGGAAAAAGTCTGACAAACTTCAGATACTTAAGCTTTCTCAAGCCTTTTACCGCCTCATTTTGAGACAGATTTTCTTCGTCAATTTAAAAATCTTTTCATTTTAGAATCATGCTCTGCTTAGCTGAATGATTTATTCTATGGATGCAACCAACGGAACTTCAAATGAGTTCTAAACTAACTAAGGAGAATGTATGAAATTAAAACACTTAGCAATCGCAATCGCAGCCCTTTCAATTTCTATGGGAGTTTATGCTGAAGAAGCCAAAGAGAAATCTGAAAGCCAAGAGATCAAACAAGATAAGAAAGACATTAAAGCAGACAACGAGAAAATCAAAGACGAAAATGCGAAAATCAAAGAAGACAAAGCTGAAGGCAACAAAGAAGCCGTGAAAAAAGACAAAGAAGAAAAGAAAGAAGCACAAGCTGACAAAAAACGTGACAAAAAGAAATTACGTCATGACCGCAAAGAAAAGCGCCACGAAGATAAAAAATAATTAGTTTTAATACTTGAATAAGATTTCAGAGACCGACATCGTTGTCGGTCTTTTTATTGGCCAAAGCTCAGACCTCAGGGGCCGGCAAACCGCACCCAGAAAACGGCAACCGAAACAGCTAAACTGATGACCGCTGTTACTGCCGGAAAACTGATTTCCTACCCTTAGTACAAATGAAATTCTTTACTTCGCTCACGCCACGCCTTCTCATCTCGAAGAAAAACTTTATCGAGATCCTCGGGTCCGGCGGCGGCATCCTCTATCCAGGTTCGCATAAAAGTTCCACCATTGATCACATCAAAGGCCAAGCGATCGGTGACATACTCATAGGGAAAGTCACGCCAAATTTGATAATCAGGATAAAGACTGCGTAGAGCTTTAAACCATAGTGCCATGACCCGATAGGGTTTAAATTTTTCGTGTTGATAGTGCGAAGAATCGTCAATATGAATTTGCATAGCGTGACAGGTCTTTTCTTTGTACTTATAAAAGGTCGGCTCAAAATAACAGGTGCGCAATTTACAGCCCTCAAGCCAATTGCTTTTATAGGCCTGCATCTTTTGAAGGATTTTTTCAGCGTCTATATCTGGTGCGCCGACGATCTCTAAGGGCCTAGTGGTGCCGCGGCCTTCTGATAAATGTGTGCCTTCAATCAAAACCGTACCCGGATAGCAACGGGCCATACTCAATGAGGGTGCGTTCGGAGATGGGTTCACCCAAGATTTTTGAGGCCACCCAAAGCCAGGTGCGAGATCCATCCGATAATCTTGCATCTTGACCACTTTAATTTCACAATCAAGTTTTAAGCTTTTCTTAAAATAAAGGGCAAATTCTCCTAATGTAAGACCATGCCTCATCGGAAGTCCTTCGGCACAACCGACAAAGCTCGTAAAGCCTTTCGTCAGAAGACTCCCCTCAATAGGTCGACCTATTGGATTGGGTCGATCGAGAATCCAAACTGTTTTTTTGAACTCATGAGCGGCTTCAAGCATATAAAATAATGTTGTCAGATATGTATAAATACGTGTGCCCACATCTTGTAGGTCAATTAATACCAGATCAAAGCTGCTCATCATTTCGGCCGTGGGCTTTCGAACTTTTCCGTAAAGTGAAAAAATTGGAATATGATATTTGGGATCTAATTGATCGGGAGTCTCAATCATATTGTATTGTTTCTCACCGTGAATGCCGTGTTGCGGACCAAAAGCAGAAGAAAGCTTCAAACCAGCATTGAATAATGCATCGATCGTATGAGTCAGTTCGCCGTTCACAGAAGCAGGATGCGCCACCAAACTGAGCTTCTTATTTTTAAGCTCCGCGAGCAACTTTGGATCATTTAATAATACATCAATGCCAAAGCGAAAACTCATAAGGGCACTCCTAAACCGCCGAAGGATTCTTGAGCCGTAAAATAAAACTTTCTTTTCGGTGAAAGTCGGGCTTATCACTTTTATGAGTAAGTGCGCAGTAAGAAATCAATTTGCTTTTTAACTCTATTACGCTGGTAAGACCCAAATGGATATCATTTGTTTTCTTTGAATTTTTAATCCAAGCTACGCCGCTCAAATCAATTTCAGCCTGAACATTAAAATTCGTCTTGGCTTTCAAAATCATTGGCTTGCAATTGACTTGATCAGCTTCCATACGGCTGCCTCGATATTTTTTAAATTCATATATATTCCATTGATTGCTTGGCGCCAAATTGACTTCTAAATAGTCTGGTGAATCTTCAAGGGCAATGAAAGCTTCAAAGCAAGTATGCTCCCACAAATTATCGGCACGACCAGCGCCTTCAATTGCTGGTGGCAATATTATTTGCCTTAGGTCTGCTTTTAACACATAGTCCAAATGCAGGACGAATGGCTTGCTCCAATTCGCGCGCGCCCTTAATTCAAAAGGATGAGATCTCGTCGCATCAAATGGATTCAATATTGAATACGCATAACTTGGATTCATAGCGCCTTTAAGTTTATGCAGACCTCACTTAAATCGCAAGCTATATAAAGCTCGCACTGGAAATTGATGTACCTAAAAACCTGATTTTAGGCTAGCCTTTACGCTGTATTCATTCTTAAAATGAAAGCACCTAATAAAACTAAAATTGAGTTTTAAATTAATTGAATTGAGCAAGTTTCGAAATGGAAGATATTAAAGAAAAGGGCGCGCTACTCTTTTACATTTTAATTTATCGTTTGCCAGCGCGCTTTTTTTTAATTGGGCTTAGTTTTGTCGCTTCCTTCTTTGGCCTACTCAGTCCACTTTTTCAAAAAGCCTTTGTCGATGCGTTGACCGGTCAAGAAAGAATGCAATTCTTTGGCATAGGCTTAAGTTCAAATGCGCTTTTAAATATGTGTTTGGCTTTTCTAGCGAGTCTTCTGAGTCAGTTTTTAAGTACTTCAGCTGTTTACTATGGTGCTCGTGAAGGATTTTTCATTCAAAAACATCTCGGAAGCATCATTTATAAAAAAATGTTGTCGCTGAGGCGAGATACCATGAATCACAGATCAATTGGCGAAGTCATTTCAATCTATGCCACCGATGTTGCAAGTGCCACCACTCTACTCGAACAAACTTTACCAAGTGGCGCCGGAATTATTTTTCCGATTGTGATGGCACCACTTTTTATTCACAAGCTTTATGATGTCCCTCTTCTGCCAACGCTTCTCACCATGGCCTTTCTAGTGGTTTTTCATCTTTTTTTATCTATTCGACAAGCGCGCTTTTTTTTCAATTTCAAACAGCTTGCTGCTGAAAGATCCGGACTTGTTAACGAATGGATTCAAAACCTTCGAAGTCTTAGAATTTTAGCTTGGACCAAAAACTTTGAAAAGAAAATATTTTCAAAACGCATCGAAGAAACTAAAAACAGAATTGATATGGTTACCAATGGTCAAATCAATAGTTCAGTCGCATCGAGTGTGAGTTTTTTTATAAATCTTAGTGCTATGATTTCGGTTATTTATTTTAGCCATCATGCCATGACTCCAGGAGAATTATTGGCTTTGCTTTGGGTTTTCGGTGTATTTTTAACCAGGCCTTTTCGAGTTTTGCCATGGGTTATGACCTTTGCTTTTGATTCTTACTCTTCTATCAAACGAATTGAACTATTTTTGCAGCTGGGAGACGCCTCTGAGAAATATGAAAGCCCAGACCTGTTTTATAAATCACCAGTGGCCATCGAATGCTCGTCTCCAAGCCTTAAGATATCCGGCTTGAACCTCAAGCTTCAAGATCAGAAAATACTTGATAATTTCAATCTTGAAATTAAAGCCGGTGAATTTCTTGCTGTAGTTGGCGAAGTCGGTTCAGGGAAATCGCTTTTTCTTTATTCACTATTGCGCGAAGTAGATGCGCAATTTGAGGAATTTAAAATCGGCGACCAAGATATTTTGCAGCTCCGTCCTGAACAAGCCAAAGACTACTTTACCTTTGTGGCCCAAGATGCTTTTGTCATGAGTTCAAATTTGCGAGAAAATATTGCGTTTGAATATTTGCCGGCGCAAGGAATTGACGATAAAGTTTTCGCAGCCCTTCAGCAGGCCGAATTTGATCCAGCGAATGAATCATTGAATAATGGACTTGATACTGAAATTGGTGAGCGCGGGGTCAACCTCTCTGGAGGGCAAAGGCAAAGAGTGGGCTTGGCACGCGCGGTTTATTTCGATCGACCGATTGTATTGTTAGACGATAGCTTGAGTGCCGTAGATGTGGATACTGAAAGAAAACTTGTACAGAATTTGCTACTTGGCACCTGGAAGAATCGCACCCGCATTCTCGTCTCGCATCGTCTGTCTGTTTTAGCTTATGTTGATCGTATCGTTTTTATAGAAGCAGGGAAAATTTCTGAAATTGGGACTCTCCCGCAATTGATGAGCAGGTCTGCGAGTTTTCGCAACTTTACTGCCTCCGCTCGCGAATTGAGAATTGAAACTCTCAGTGCGATTTCTGAATTTGAAGGCCCCTCACTTCAGGTTGCCGATGTCGACCGGGGCGCCAAATGAAAAAAGATATGAAATCTGCAAAGCTTCAATTCATTGAAGATGAATCTCGATTTTCTGAAACTTTTTCTAAGAATATTCTCGCCACTTTAAAAGAGGCCTATCGACCTTATATTGCCAAGTGTTTAATTCTCTTTGTCGTTGGCTTTTTAGGGCGAATTTTGCTTCTGTCAAATGCCAACATCATTGGTATTTGGGTTGATAGCTATTGCAAATCCCCGCAAATCTGCAAGCCAACGCCGTCTTGGGCCAGCAACTTTCAAGCCACTCAATATCTGGTTTTACTTTGTGGAATTTGTATTGTGGGCTTATCTCTCACCTTAGTGTTTCGCATTTGGTTTTCGCGAATGAGTTCTTATGCTGTCAGCCAATTTTATGATGAGGTGACGTGGCGGACTAGCAGACTTCCAATGTCGTTTTTCGACACCACCCCTGTGGGACGAATTGTCACGCGATTTTCTTCAGACTACGGCAATGTCTTTAGAATGTTCGGTGGACCCTTAGCTGAATTCATCACCATTATTTTTGATATTATTGCTATGCTCATTCTTGTCACCTATGCGAGTCGATTTTATTTTTTCATTTGCTTACTTATCGGATGTTTAAATTATTTGGTTTATCGTCTCAATCGCAACCGACTACGAATTTATCGCAGAGATCTTTCACGCAATCGCTCACCTTCGATTGCGCATTTTGCGGAAACTGCTCAAGGGGCCACAACGATTCGAGCCTTTCAGAAGCAAGCTAGCTTTTTCAAGCGCTTTACTTCACTTAATTTGCTTTATTTAGATCAAAAACTAAAGACCACCTTTCATCTTTTGGTTTTTACATTTCAAATGAATTCAATGACTGCGTTTTTGCTTTTAACGACTGGAGTGAGCACTTATTTTTTAATTCAAAAAGGCCTAATATCTGTCGGCTCAGTCGGTGTGGCCTTTAGCTTCATTGCCATTTCAGGGCATACGCTTCAGTTGTTTTTTGAATGGATTTCGCAATTCGAAGAGGCCCTCATCGGCGTCGAACGCCTGGATCAATATTTAAGACATCCACTTGAGCCAGGGGCCCATCTCCCAGCTCAGTCCAAATTTAAAACCGAACAACCTCAATATTCTACGAAAGAGGAAAAGGATCTAATTGAAAACAAACTATTCGCGAAAAGTGCGTCTAGCTTGAAGGTTGAGAATTTAAATTTTAGATATCGGAATGATTTGCCCCAGGTTCTAAAAAACATTAATTTTTCTGTAGCGCCCGGAGAACGCCTTGGCATTGTGGGCCGAACTGGCAGCGGCAAAACCAGTCTCATTCAGGTCTTATTTCATCTTTATCCGATTGAAAGCGGTTGTATAAAAATTGATGATTTTAGAGCGAGGTTTCAATCCGATCGCAACTCTAAAGACCCGGCACTTATTGACCTCGAAATCTTTCGCAAGAGTATGGCTTTCATTTCGCAAGAGCCGGCGCTCTTCAAGGGAACACTTCGCGAAAATTTGTCGCTAGACGAAAGTCAGCCAGATGAAGAATTCATTTTGGTTTTGGCCCGAGTTGGGTTGGACACTTGGTTTCAATACTTGCCTCTTGGACTTGACACGATAATTGAGGAGAGGGGCCGCAATTTAAGCCAAGGTGAAAAACAATTGATTTGCATGGCCCGCTGTCTTCTTCAAGACTGTCCGATCGTCATTATGGACGAAGCCACTAGCAATGTTGACCCCCACAGCGAAGATATTTTAGTGCGAGCAACTAACGATTTTTTTGCAAAGCGCACGCAAATCATAATTGCTCATCGGCTTTCAACCATTGAAAAGTGTGACCGGATACTTTGGCTCCAAAACGGAGAAATTAAAATGCTGGGAACTCCTCAAGAAGTATTAAAAATTTTTCGAGAGTCCCATTTATAGCTAAAAACGCCACTGCAGAGAACCAATACTTCCCGAAAGATCGTCCGTTGGTAAAATGAAGATATTCACTCCTGTAGAATTTACCTCTGAATGATGCCGATTGTACCAAATGCCGTAAGCATAACTCAGCCCGATACTTGCGCCACCGATCACATCATGAAGATAGTGCATATTATCGTTGATGCGGCTAAAGCCTACGAAGGCGGCCAAGGCATAAGCCGGAACGGCATAATACCATTCATGTTCAAGGCCGACGACGCCGGCAAATGAGAAAATCGTAGTCGAGTGCCCACTTGGGAAAGAATAGTGGTCGCTATTATTTGGCCTTGGCTCATTTACTGAATACTTTAATAATGTGGTTACACTCGCGGCGTAGAGTGTTGTCTCAAACATAAAAATGGCTCGCTTCAAAGCTTTTTCTTTTGCAGCTTGATCATCGCTGAAATAATATATGCTCCACATTCCGAGACTATAGGTGGCATTCGGAATCAATTGCCCCATAAGATCGCCAAATTTTGAGCTCTCTCCTAAAGGTTTAGAAGACGAAACTTCGTTTTGAAACTGCTCATTCGTTGAGTGCTCAATTGCCAAACTTAAAAGTGTGAGCCCGGTTCCGGAATAAAAAATCCGATCAGCGCGAGTCGTCCAGGGCGAAGCGAGATCACTTAATAAAACTTTTGAGTTGAAGCTATCAACGGCGGCTGATGTCTCAGCTCGGGCTTGAAGCGCAAGCAAAAGCATCAAGACAAGCGATCGAATCACCATCTCCACCTGGCAGCGACCATGGGCTCTCCGTTATCGGCAAATGAAGGCAGGATATCAGGATGAAAAAAGCTATTCTTATCAAGTTCAGGGTGCGGATAATTATTTCGCGTCACAATTTTTGCAAAATGGTAACCAAGTGCTGCGGCTATTGGGAAATCGCTCCACCAATGAATTCCGCTACCAACAAGACCGACGCAGACCCAAGCCATAACGGGATAGCCAACCCAAGGAATCCAGGCCTGCTCGGGATAATTTTCTTGAACCACAATAAAAGCAGCCATCGCAGTTGATAAATGCCCAGAAGGCATGGCATCGTGGCTTTGATAATCCTTCATATACTCTCGTTGATTGGGAAAGACGCTCCAGTGCCCATCTCTTTGTGTTGAGCTCACCGGACTCTCCCGACCCGTTGAATGCTTAATAACCTGCACAACGATGCCGCTCGAAAGTAGAGCCTCTAATATTTGTTCGCCAGTCCTCAAAGCCCGATGATTTGTGGTCACAGTTCCCAAAAATAAAAACCCACCCGTCATGGCCACTTGAAAATTTCCGTTGGAAATGATTTCGCCATAGTCCGAAAACTTTTTAAAACTTTCGCTCTCGATATAGGGGCGCCTTACAGCCTGCCAAGTTTCATAGTCTGTCATGGTCCCGACCGTGGTCATTCCTAAAACACCCAGAAGCATCGGAATATTCTCTTTGCTAAAAGTTTCCTTCCACCAAAGAGACATATCATCTGGAATATTGGTGACCACATCCAAAACGCCTGGCTTTGCCATATCATTATTCAAATCAACGGCCTGCGCTGTCTGAAAGCCAAATAAAAAAATCAAGACTAATTTTGAAAGTCTTTGGATTTTGCTCACAATAAAAATCCGATATTAAAAGAAATTCCGGCTTGGTAATGATCGCTTACATCTTCATAAAAACTATTGAGATGAATAAGCATTCTTGAGTTAGAAGAAGCTTGAAAGCCGTAACCCAGGGCCAATTGTTCGAAAATGCCGGCATAATAATTTCGATTGTAAACATTTAACGCTTCATTGATCTGAACCAAATCGCAAGGCCCCAAATCTATTCTTGCAAAATAGCCAAGCCCCGGTGCGGAGCCGGTCGAGGACATCGCACTGATCGAGACATTATAAGTATCAAAGCCAAGACTTTGTCTTTGCTTAAAATCGCTGGCATAATTTTCGAAAATAAAATTTGCGATCACGCCAACTAAACTGGTTTCTCCTACACGGTAGTAAATGCCAGGAAGTTCAAGCACACCCCCATACTCTCCAACCCATGAGTTCGTTTGTTTAGCGCTATCAATATTAGATTGAATAGTGCTATCAAATTTGGGCTGTGGCAGAATTCCGGCGCCAAGATAAAAAAACCACTTGTCACTCTTGCTTGGTGATTGCGAAGCCACCGGGACTAGGCTCTTAGCTGTGACATTGGTATCACCGGCGACCGCGACTTTACTAAGACCGCAGAGACTAAAACAGAGAATCCAAGCTGCAGATTTTTTGAGATGCATAGGTATTAAATATCTCTTGAGTTCAATTAGGAGTGCAAAGTCTTTTTTCGCTTCAAGAAATCCTGGACACAAAGCAATAATATAATTCCTTCAGTTATTGACAAAGACCTCCTATGTATGGGGCACTAATATCTAGACGAGGCGACATCATATGATTCGGGCATGCATCACATTCAGGCTCGCAATAATTTCAATATATTTTCTGCTTGTTTGGACGGCAATTTGTCGCGCCAATATAGTCGGAAGTGATCTACAAAATTTTGCACCCATTAGCAGTGGACTTGATTTCGTCACTGTTCAATCCGCAAATACCCTTGAGCCAGGAGTCATTAATCTTGGATCTTTCGTCAATTATGCGGTCAATACTCTCCCTTATTTTGCGGCAACTAATACCCTGCCTGCAAATAATTTTCGCGACAGTTTAACGGGGCTTGATTTCAATTTTGGCATAGGACTTATGCGCGGTTGGGATGTTGGGATTTCAATGCCCTCGGTAATTGCCCAGAATGTCACTTCGGATTTGCCTCATGGTGAATTTGAGCAAATAGGTGTAACCGAAGTCAGACCCAATACTAAATTGCGATTTTTAGGTGATACCGAAAACGCTTTGGCCGCGGTTTTATCAATGAATTTTCCGCTCATTCAAAATTCTCCTTTTACCGGAACGCCCAATAACCCAATCTATAATATTGAGCTCGCAGGCCATATCACTCTAAGTAAAGTCGTTATCGGTGCAAATGCTGGCTACAGAATTCGTACTCCCGGCACAGCAATTCCTAGTCTAGGTATTGCGCCTTTTAGCAGCCAGTATACCGCCTCATTAGCCGCGAGTTATTTGATGAGCTCAATCGACACCAAAATTATTGGTGAGGTTTATGGGGCGATGCCGGCGCAATCAACTGATTTCAATACCGATCGATATGAGTCCTCACTCGAAAGTCTCATTGGTCTAAAATACGATTTAACTACAGGTCTCGCACTTCATGCAGGCGGCGGCATGGGACTTATGCGTGGCAATGCGGATCCTGAGTGGCGCGTTTATGCTGGCATCAACTTTAGTTTTGGCCCTTTGTTTGGCAGCCAATCCGTTCAAAAAGTTGAGCCGATGCCACCTTTAACTGAAGCCGATCTCACCCCTGCTATTAATCAAAATATTCCCCTTGATCCCTTCGAAGGAAGTCCGAAGCTTCCAATTGAAACTTTTGTCGTTAAAGATATTTTGTTTCGATTTAATTCAGATCAAATTGAAACCGACAGCAAAGAAACCCTTGATAAATTATCCCGCTATCTCAATAAACCGCCGGTTTTCAATAAACTTATTATTTCAGGACATACTGACTCAGTCGGTAGTGCGGCTTATAATTTAAGTCTTTCTCAAAGACGCGCTGAAGCCGTTCGCACCTACTTAGTTGAAAGCGACCATCTGCCGCCTGAAAAGGTAGAAGCCAAAGGCTACGGCTTAAGCTTGCCCATTGCCAGCAACAATAATTACCAGGGCAGAGCACTCAATCGCCGAGTCGAATTCAAAATCTATCGCGACAGTCTCAATAAAGCCGACGCAAAATCAATTCCAAACTTCGATTCAAGCTATCAAACAATCGAAAGCGAAAAGAAGGCTGAAAAATCTAAAAAGACATCCCCAGGATCTAAATCTGACAAAAAATCAAAAGCAAAATCTGCCAAGAAGAAAAATTTAGCTAAGAAAAAAGCGACCTCAAAGAAAAAAAATATCAAAGCTCTTCCACCTAAAAAGTCAAAAGCAGATGCCAGTACAAATGAAAATAAGACCGATGATAAATCTAATGATAAATCCGAAGATGCTGCAAAAAAAACCACTGAAAAGTACCGACGCCCGCGAAAACGCGTCAGTACAGATGGTAACTAGAGCTTGGCCTCAGGCTTTGATTTTTTATTTCTGAAATTTAGAGGCAATCTCGGCACATTGTGAATTGATGGCGTACTCGTTTGAGCGAAGTCTTATTCTGTTCTCGCCATTTTCACACCATAAAATATCGGTATTAAGTCCCTTGCCGGCAGCGGCCTCAAAGAGGCGGCTGGCTTTGGGATCAACCCGCAATTCGTTAATTTCAGGAACGAAAATAGTTGGAATCTGTTGCCCGTTGGCGACAAAACATGTTGTCTCAGGATTCAAAGCCTGATCCGGTCGGATTTGAAATTTTCGCTTCATCCACATATGACCAATTCGGTCGCCAGCAAAGCGAAGATCTGCTCTCATTTGCTCTAAGTTCAATTTGGCTTTATCTAGGTCATACAATACGCCATCCTCAAGATACAATAATTCTAACATATTTGAATTCAGAATGGGTTTCGCGGCTTGAGTAACCGGGTCAACAGTATCTAACATTGCAAAACCGATAAACTCGATAGGCAAAACTTGGCGAATATGAAATTGAATCGCGTAGGTTTTGATTTCAGAAATTTTATCATAAACTTTACGTGCCAAATCGTTACAGCTTGGATGCAAAACCTGATTTGAAGCACGCTCGTCAGTTAATGATACAACGACTAGTCCCGCATCTCTTCTGAAAAAACCCTTGGCTTGATTTTTTTCAAGCTCAGGAGAAGAAATCGCGCGATCTAGAATTTTTAAAATATTATCCGAAGTGCCTGTAAAACTCTGTGTATTAAGTGTAGAAATGCGATCCCAAATATTTTGCTTTGCGGCCTCAATAATTTTGGCCCGATCATCTCCACTTACCGAAGTCAGATCCATATTTACAATTTGTTCGGCATTACTTGGCGTTGCATACAGAGAGGTTTGAACATCCTGGGTATTAAGTACCGCCAAATGATAATTCAAATTGACCGGTAAATTGTTTAGGAATGACTCTATATTTTGAAATACTGCGAATCTCTGATCTGTCAAATTTGAATTGCTATCAACTACAAACAAGACATCTACATTTTGCACCAAAGACATATAGGTTTGAACAAATGGACTCTTATGGCAAGTTCCACTCTTACAAATGACATTTTGAACCGGCGCCGGAGCATTGACCACCGGAATTTGAGGAACGAGTGCACTGCTACACTGTTGAGGACAAGGCTGGGTAGCTGGAGCATTCCCAATTACGATTGGCGACGGCGGATTATTGATACGTAAAACATCAATGGTCCCTGGATTAGATTTTGTCGTGGTAACCAAAACTTCAGGCTTAGAATCTGATGCTGGGGTGCCTCCATCGATATCAGTCAATTTAGATTTTGAACCAGCTTTTGCAGGTACTGCCGGCACTGTCTTCGCCGCCGGAGCTGCGACTTTCGGAGCTGCCAAACCTGGCAAAGGAGCCTGCTTAGCCGTTTCTCCATATTGAGCCTTATTACAATTGGTGAGTAAAGGCACAAACCCAACACAAACAATGAGCTTCAAAAACTGAATTTTCATAAAGGACTCCAAAATATTATAGTCTTAATGATCTCATTCATTTGCAAAGCGAGTGCTCAATCCTTTGCCATTTCATTGGATTTGAGGACACTTAGGCTCCAAATAGCCGAAAATTGTTAGACACCAGAACATACCTGCTTAGTTTTGGGGCTCAATCCTTTTTTTGTTGGTCCAGTTACGTAGTGGCAATAGATTTGAGATAGTTCGAGTGAGTGAGGTAGCCACATTTCTGCATGATTTTGAGAGCGAAGTAGGCCATGTTTTTGTAGCCGTAAGCCTGCCATTTTAGACCTTTGATTGCCCGATTAATTCCTTCACTCACACCACTCGTTACTTTGTAGGTCCAATAGTTCCAGAATCGTTCTTCGTTCATTATTCTTCTGATCCATTCAACAATATGAAGCGCGTTTGCCTGCATTGCCCATTGGTAACATTCGCCGAGTCTCAATTGAGCTAATCCCATATCAGGTTCTCGGTACATGCGGTGAAAGTTCTCTTTTATAAGCTCAAGCTTCATCATTTTCTCGTTTAGCTTCATAACCTCATCGATATGTTTTTGATCTAAACTTGAACGCTGCGAAGCTTTTTTAAGATAAAGAAAGCGATATTTTCCATTCATGAGATCACCCATTTCGCCTTCGGGGTCGATGTTATTGAGCTCATCTTTTCTTTCTTCATTAAGTGCCTCGTTAAACTTTTGAACAAGGTGGTACCGATCCCAAACTACCTTTGCTTGCGGGCAGTACTGCGCAACCGAGGCTGAGTAAGCTTCGTGTTGATCAGTTGAGACAACCTCAATTTCATTGCAAGCTTCAGGTCCAATCATCTCAAAAAATAAATCAAGTGCTTCTTTCCTTCGGCTTTTTGAGACCCAAATGACCTTGTGGGTTCTTTGATCTACGATCACCGTCATAAAGAGATCATCTCGGGTTTCGCCTTCTTTCATTTGCTTTTTGGACCTGGTATAAACTTCGTCTACACTTATGCGTTTTACTTTTGGGATTTTGTAACCTTGAAGAAGCCTTGCCAAGATAAAATGATCTACTTTGTAGCAAGCCATTTTGTCGACAGATTCGAGTTTTGATATTGAGAGTACAGATGTGATCTCGCTCAAGCGATTGATCCACCAAGCAAGCTCAAGTGTAATGTGAGGTGATGTCGGGCAAAGAAAATCTATAAACTCTGATGTATTGCCTTGGCATTTTTCGCACCAACGTTTTTCGCGAAAAAAGCAAATGCTGACGGCCCAACCCATCATGCGCATATGCTTCGCAATGACTCTGTACTGCGAGTGCTTTGCGCCCTGAGCTCCGCCGCAACAGTTACACGTGTGCACCTTGTCCGGAGCCTTTACGTAGATCAGCTGCATCTCTTTGGTTGAAACAAATTCTTTGATG
>JAYUEN010000464.1:0-3478 GCA_043739185.1 Bdellovibrionales bacterium | reverse complement strand
GGCAATTGAATGCGTCATGTTTTTTGGCAATTTATTACTTAGATCAACGCCATTAACTTCAAGCTTTGGCATCGCATATTTTGAAGACAAATCAAATTCATATTTCAGGTCCTTTATCCAATGAAACATACTGTCGTTGATTGCGCCTTGTAGTCTCAGTTGCTTCAATTTTCGAAAATCTCTCCACTCAGATAGTACGTCAAATCGAGTGTCGAGCTCTAAATCTCCTGGAACAAATATTTTTCGCTCCTCAATTTGCAAGCTTTTTAACAAGGGATTTTCTGAGCTTAAAATCACGGAAGAAGGGTAGAGTGGTACTACAATATTTTGTGAATGAAATCCGATCTGCGCAATTTGGGATGCATTCAGAGTCAGATTCTCTAGCGAAACATCTGCTAGGGTTGGCTTCATTTTGTAGTTATAAGGAACCTGAAACTCAGAATCGGACTTTGTTAGTAAGATTTCACTTAAATGCGTAAAGCGATTTGCATAAGCTAATGCATTAAAGGTATTTAAAAGTAGAAAGCTCGTTTCTGCTGACAAATGGGCGGATGATGGGTCAGGATATCTCATTAGTAGGTTTCGTGCATTACCCTCAGCCAAATATTCTTTCAAGCTTTTGATTGAAGCTCCCAATCCTATTTTTGTCTGAAGTACTAAAAAGTTTGGATTGTCGATGGCTTCGTTAAGTTTATAAATTCGGCCAATTTGAGATTCGTCTTTTACATAAAGCAAATCGAGCTGCGAAAATGAAGAAGCCACTTGTGCAATCCTGCTCAGGGCGGCATGGCTATTTTCTAAGTCGATACTTAAAATCAAATCGCCAGAGCGTAAATTTAATTCATTGGGCTCGCTTCTCATCAGCCAGGGTTCGTCGCCACTCAAATTCCCGATGGCAATGGGGTCTTCGCCCGGGTCAAAGGCTTTGAGCTTCGGTAAAAACACTTCGCCAACATAATCTTCAATAAAGCGTGTGACTCGAAAAATATTTCTGATTTCGGTTACGCAGGTGTCTTCAAGCTCGGTTTCTTCTCGAGCTTCTTGAATTTGAAATTGGCGCATTCTTTCATGTATTTTAAGACGAACTTCGAAGAGTATCCTGATGATCTTAACGTAATCTCTTTTGGTATCACTTGGCGAAATCAGACTTGGATCCAATTTATAAAGCGACTTACTAATATGATTTAGACTTTTTGAACAGACTTGATATGAAAAATTCGAACTTGAAACAAAATTCATCAAACTTTGGGCCGCCTTTAAAAGGTCGCGAGGACTTGCCGCTTCGGAAGAGACTGCCAAATCAAAATCATTTGCCTCTGGATAGGGAAGCTCGTTTGGATTGCTGTCGTGATAGCTCGACATTTGTAAGTGCTGAGTTTGGGGGCTCGATTGACTAATAATCTTCACAAAACTGAGTGACGCAAACGCAATGAATAATAGAATACATCCAAACTTTCGAAACATAGAGTCTCTATCGGATTTAGCTTTAAGCTTATCAAGTCTCAATAAGAACGCAGGACGAAAGGCCCAATAAACTGATTTGAGATCGGTGGCGCTTGATCCTAGTTAGTGAGTTTGCTGAAAACCACGATTTTTCAAAAATTGCGGGACCTGTACTGAAAGAGTAATTTGAACTCGAAGAATTGCGGCTTATATTTAATCTCGAAGCGAGAAAATCCCATTTTTAGAATTCAATTGACCTGCTAGGGCGGGAGTTTTCATCTCAAATTAACCTGCAATTATCTAACATTGATGTCTTCAATTGAGAGTCTCAAAATGAGGAAAATAGATATTTTTTAGATTCTTCGCAAAGTCTCAAGTAGAATGAATCTTAGTTGATTCCCTTCGTGAGAGGAAGTCACATTCTGAACGTTGCAAGGAGAAAATCATTATGCAAGAGCTTATCAAAAAATCAACAAAGAGACTGATCAGTAAAAAGAGACTTGCAAGCACATTTCTATTGATATCTAGCTTCGGATTGATTTTAAGTTTTCAAAACTGCGGAAATTCGCCGACATCGTTCGGGGCGGGTCAGTCCGGGGCTTCAGCTGCGCAAACAGTGCAAGCATTTAGTGGATATGAATTAATTTCTACGTCTCGCGCTACGACAGAGCAATGCCCATCAGGCGGAATGGTATATAATGTCTATGTCGATTCTAATGCAAACGGAATTCAAGATTCCAGTGAGCCGAATTTGACTCAGCAAATTCTTTGCAATGGTCTACAAGGTATAGCTGGCGCGACAGGAGCCACTGGTGCGACGGGCGCAACTGGTGCGACGGGAGCCACGGGTGCAACTGGTGCGACAGGAGCCACGGGCGCAACTGGTGCGACAGGAGCCACGGGTGCCGCGGGTTCGTCTTCTTTAATTTCGATGTCAAAAGTAGTTGTGGCCAAGTCCGTTTGCTCTTCAGGCTCAGGAATGCAATTGAGTACAGGATTTGATTTGAACAGCAATGGAATACTAGAGCCGAACGAAATAGCCAAAACAGAAGTGCTTTGTGATGGTCAAAACGGCGCCCCAGGAGCCCAAGGCCTTGCAGGAGCAAACGGCCACAGCTTCGTGTCTATTGTGACGTCAGCGCCGCCGACGTCTTGTCCAAATGGCGGTAGTGTATTAATAATGGCTTTAGATGTTCAAGACTCGGGAGTCTATAGTGCAACTGATCCCGAACAGCAGTCTCTTGTAGTATGTAATGGAGCAAACGGAGCAAACGGAGCAAACGGCCTAAACGCTCCACCAACTCCATACACGCCGATTTTACCTATCATGCCTTGCGGAAATAAAGTTGCATTTAAAGAAGTCCTGCTTCTACTCTCCAATGGCCAGCTCTTAGCTTCCTTCTCTGACAATATGCATGGAGATAATACGCGCTTATCATTGTTGCCAGATGGAGTCTTTGAGGACACTGATAATAGTCAGTGCATTTTCTCAGTGGCGACTTCGAAAAATGGAACCACTCGTTCGATTAGTTGGCTGGGTTCGGTGCAACAGATTTGGCAAGTTACGAATCCCTAAAATTAATTATGGGCGACTCACAAGTGTGCGAGTTCGGAAGTTCAAAGTGCAGAAAGAGCATGCGTCTTACGAAACTAAGTCTTGAGCTCTATAATCTAATGAAAATATTATTGCACTTCGGACTTGAATCTTTAAACGCCGCGCGAGAAAGATCCTCTAAAGCCTGAGGAACTCTCGCCTCTGAATAACGTCGCCACCACTTATTACCAGTTGGCCTACTAATACCAAACTCTTCACAGACCACTCGAAATGTGCGTTCATTCTTCTGTATTTCTATCACAAAGCGAAATCGTTCTTCTTGCATATTGAATACCTTCCATGCCACCGAAACCCCACAATATGAATAACAGATCCAGAGAAATTATTGGCTTCTTGACACCCTATGAAGCAGCGGAGATCTACTTCAAAACCGAACAAAATATCGTTGCACTTCGGACTTGAATCCAGTGCGCCGCTCGA
>JAYUEN010000463.1:0-1057 GCA_043739185.1 Bdellovibrionales bacterium | reverse complement strand
GCGAAGTCGAGTTGTGGCGATTATTAAAGGTGAATTAAAAGATGGCGCTTGTACAAATGATGACCCTCAAGCAGCTTGAATCGTGTTTAGATTTGCCAGATCAAATTTTTGCAAATGACTTGCTTTCATGGTTCGTAAGTATAAGTGAATCAAAAGTGCATAGAGATGAATTTATTTTTTCTGGTAAACGGATTTATCGGTTCTGTTCCAATATCACCGGTATTGAGGGCATGACTGGCTTTGGCAGATCCCAGGATGAAATGACCGCTGCTGTAAAAGCTTGTGCCGAAGCTATCGAAAGAAAGATCTACTGCGAGTTTTTAAAACAAAACGGGTCTTTGAATTTACAAATTCAGCAGACTTTATCCGGTATGAAAATTGAATCAAACGATCATCCAAAAAAAATTAATCCGTCATTTCAGAATTCAAATGGATGGGCTGTCGGATTTTCAAGTTTGGCTTCGATTGAGCGGGCTAAGCTAGAAGCTCTTGAAAGACACTTACTGCTTTTGACATTTATCAAAGATGGCTGGAATGGATTTTATGAAATCAGCCGCACAACGGTTGATGGAATTGAATTCACCTCTCTACTTTCGCGCTACACTTTGGCCGGATATTCGGCTGGAATTGGCATTGCTAGATCAGAAAAATTCAAAGGCGCAAGCTTTGGCTATATTTGCGATAAAATAGAAGATATCAAGACCTCTCCAAGGTGGGAGCAAGTCTTTTACGAATCCTTTGACTATATTCGCGTAAGATCAGCGCAAATGAATTTTAAGCCGCAACAGGGTCTGATTTTTCAAGAGCTTGAGTATTATCTTGAAAACGATTTTTCTGAAAAGTTTTCGATGAACGCTGAGTTCATTTCTCTTGGAGAAAGTTTCAATTCCAATCTAGCCGTCATTGATTTGGCAAAAATGCTGAATCTTAAATTTCCATTTTTTGCGGCAGTCGTGCATGGCCAGGATTTATTACCGCTGTATTTTAAAAAATCTTTAACCGCTGACGGCGAAAATATTTTAAAAGAGGGCCTTGAAAACTTTGGAATATTTGAAAC
>JAYUEN010000462.1:0-1058 GCA_043739185.1 Bdellovibrionales bacterium | reverse complement strand
ATCTCAAGACCACTGAAGAGTTCATTATCAGAATCAAAAGATATTGTATAAGTCAACGCGACCTCGGGCACCCTCAGAAGTGGAATGGTCAATGAGGTTACGATCGCAAAATTGGTTTGGACGAAAAGTTGTGAAAGATCGGGGCCGGGTGCCGGCATTTCTAACGTCTTAAGCTCTTGTCCATCATAAAGTAGGACATCCATCGCCAATATATGTTTGCGGTGATCACCTAATGGTGTATGGCCAAATCCGGCTTCGATTGTATTGCCGACAATGCTGGCTTCAGGGCTGGCGCCAGTCATATCAGCCCAGTGCTTGTCACCATTGTTGCGCAGAAAATCAGAAAGCTGCTTTTGTGTCACGCCGGGTCCAACGACAATCGTTCCTGACGTGGCATCGTAATTACTAATTTGATTTAAATGACATAAATTAACAACCACTTGATCATTTTGTGCTGGGGTCATTTCTCCGTATCCGATATTTTTCCCTTGGCTCACGGTATGGATTGGGATTCTATTGGTTTTAGCGACTTTTAAAATATTTTTCAATTGTTCAACATTTCTAGGAAAAAGGAGTCCCAATGACTGGGCCTTAAAACCAAGAGTATTTTTTGAAGTATGAATTGCGATCGTATCAGTCCAGTGACAATCGGCTGGGTTCATCTCATTTTGAATTTCACTGATGAATGATTTTAAATTTGTTTTCATAATTTTCTCCTTGTTCCTTGTTTAAGAATAAAGAGTTTTGTTGACTAAAAAAACCGATGAATACTGCGCGAATATTGTGAATAGACAAAGAGTTTCAATGGGATAAGAAATGGGAACCATGAAGTGTATCTATTTGATACGGCTGTTAATCTCGAAATTGATACGTGGTCGAGCGACCGCTTCCAGCCAATATAAGTTTCTTTTCACTAACGGCTTTCTGCAGTACCGACCGAATAGCGGTCACAGACATTCCGGTGATTTGCGAAGCTTGGCCTGTAGAAAATGATTTAAAATCAAATTCACGCTTGAGTTGATTTAAATGAAAATCTTTCGAGGTGATGATATTTTGAT
>JAYUEN010000461.1:0-3495 GCA_043739185.1 Bdellovibrionales bacterium | reverse complement strand
CAATTTTTTCTCAAAAAATATTCGAATTTTTTAGGCTAAAAAATTTTCATCAAAAAAATCTAGATGACGCGACTCTGATGAAATATCCGGGCTAGAGTTGACATCACTGTTCAATGGTGGAACCCATTGCACGTAGGCTACACTGCCGTCGCTTGCGCTCAGTTTATACAAATGGTATTTCCAAATGTCAGCTCCAAGTGAGTAACTCGAGTCCTTTAAAAGGGTGATCTGGATGTCGGTTGCACCGGCGGTATTGTTTGCACTGGAGTCGGCCGACTGCGGGGAGCTGCAGTTTTGATTCAAAAAGATTAAAGCTATAAGCGAAGCAAATAAAACTAGTGTTTTTATTATTTTGAACATGTCTCATTCTATCTTAAATGACTAAAATCTAGCAATTTCTCAATGAACTATAGCTCAAAACGAGACTTCTCCGGAGGTGCCCAATTCTTTGACACCGTTTCAAAATAAACCCGTTTCAACTTCTGATTATCAAAAAGCCATATACCGAGATATGACATCAATCGTGCTAAACAACTAGCCATTTTGAGAAATGATTCCCGTCGTCCTTCCGCTGCACAAAAGACTTTCAGCCAGTGCGGACGTCTACAAATGAAGAACTCCTTTGTTTAGAATCGGATTTATGGCTTAATAGAAATTCGGGGATTTAAAATGAAGGCTGTTAGATTTATTGTTTTTGTTTTGACTTGTCAGCTTTTGTTTTTGAAAGATACTTATGCTGAAAGTCCTGTCTTCAATAATACGGATCGCGCGAATTTAGTTTCTAACTTGAAGAACTGGCATGAGCTCTTCAGCATTGTGCGAATTTATACTACAAAATCGGATTTAGACTTGGTCGTGGAGCGATTCAAAAAATATGGAATTTCTTTAGAATCTCGAATTGGCATCACATTAAGAGACAATGTCCTTTATTTGGCTAACGACCCCATCAATTTGGCAAAGAATGGCTTCAATTATAAGGGGCATGTATTTAAGTATGACTTAGCCAAATCATATTACGAGAATTTTCAGAGTATTTACAAAAGAATTGCCGGCACATCAGACATAAGCCTGATGAGTTTGATAATCAACGGCGCACAGGCACGTGACGTTGAAAATTCAAATGCTGCCGCTGCAATTGGAATTGCTGCCGCTGCCTTAACCGGAATTGCATTTTGCTTTGAGGTTCCAGCGTGGATTGTGCCAGTTGGAGTAGCTATAACTTTCATCTTTACAGCGGTCAGCATCGCTTATGAAATAGATTTTGACTCTGGATTGAGGAGCTTTGAATGTCTTCCCGACGGTTGGTCTGTTACCACTAAAGACACTACAGTTATTAAAACAATTAAAAACTCAACAGGTAAAATTGTTGTGGAGAAGCTGAACCGAAATGGTGACAGAAAAGTAACTCCGGCAACAACTTCTCAAGCTAAACTATTTTACCTGAACCAAAAGGCTTGTGAGGCAAAAAACTCAAATATTGTAAGTGAAATGAATACCGCGATATTGACTTCTACAAGCAGTCCTCGACCGGGTGCGGTCGGTGCACCCACATCTAAATGAACCAATGATTAGCTCTTACCATTAGACCTTGCCATGATCCCAAACAGTCAATTTAGGCCGTGAAGGTACAATGACATTATATGTGCGCCCCATTGCTTAGACGGCCTAGCCGAGAAAAAATCATTCCGATGCCATTAGGAGACTTTGCGATAGTAACGCGAGTTAATTGAGTAGTCTTCCTGGACGCCTCCACTCTTCTTTTAAGCTAGCTATACATTCGGCGAGCTTTTGAGATCAAGGGGACATTTTCTCTGACTGACCGGGCTCAAATTTGTCCCAAACTTTGAAAGCCAGTAGAATTTTTGGTCCTCGTGACTGAGCTTTAAAAACACCTTCGATGCGATAACGAACCTGGCTTCAGAAAAATTACCTTCGTGACGATCTATTGTATTCAGATATACACTTTAAGTCATAACCATTTTTCAAGACCTTTTATGTCTGTGACTATGAGTCTATTTTTTCTTTTAGGATTTTATTTTTCTTCTTTTGTCTCTCAGGCTTGTAGTCTTCCTGAGGGGGCTAGTATTCCCAATTGCCCAATAGGAGAAAGATTTGATTTAGCAGTGACCTGTCAATGCGTTTCAGCTAATCTGATTAAGTCTCAATTTGAAGTGAGAAAAGGCGTCAATGTCGATAGCAAACCAATTCAAAGGCCTCTTGAATGTGGAAAAGTGCTTCCGTCGTGGCTGGAGTGCAGTGAAGATGCCGATTGCATTTCCCACAAAGGGGTCTGTAGTTTAGATGAAGCTTACAGTAAAAAATTTCTAAATGAGATTGATTTCGTCAATCAATGTTTGGGGCAGAAAACGCCTTGCCCAATCTTAGATAAAGACGCCGTCAAAGTTAAAAAAAATGCAGTCTGCAGAAGTAAAAAGTGCACCCTTTCGTTGCAAAATAGCCTTTCCGGCGACAGGTTCACAATTCCCAAAGAACAATTGGAAAAAGTCGAAGCTTTGAATTCTTGTAAAAAAGATGAAGACTGCATTTTGACCGGCTATTCTCCGGGCAATTATTGGTGCGAAGCGCTGTGCTCCCCAGGTACGATCTACATCAACCGAACAAATCTCCAGGTATTTGAAGCAACAATGAAGTTACTCAGAGGTGGAAACGAGAAAAATTGCCCGACGACAAAATGTGCCCCCTACAGCTGGGATATCAAGCTTGTCTGCTCAAATCAGAAATGTGTAAGCAAATGACTTGATCTTAACTTTTCGGATGTATTCAAAGTCGTGCGCCAATAATCAAAAATTCGGTTGTTTTAATTCCGATCAACAAAGATTTTTATTCGGAAGGATTTGTTTCGCCCGTAATGTAAAAGCAAATAAGCGAGATCATTAACCCGCTTTGAATTTCTCAACGACAATCCTGGGCGCAATCAATTTTTCTTGCAACTGTGTTTCGCGGCTGAGCTTATATCAGCGGCAATTAGAGTAGTAATTTCCCCACTATCAGCACCTTCAAGTAGACCAATATCAATTCTGACGTTTAGGTGGGCCAAAACATTCATACTCACCGGGACCAGTGAAGCGTTAAACCAAACAGACTGAGTGTGACTACTGCTAGGGCCGGCCACTTTTAACTCAGATGAACTTTCAGCAGCATCATTTCGTATCGTTGATTTTGTTTCGGAATTTGAAATTGTCAGAGTATAGCCCTCGCATGAGTAAGTATTGGCTTGTGCAGCGAATCCTGACGAGAACATTGACAGCAAGCCGAAGATTGCAATTATTTTTTTCATAGTGGCTCCTCAGATCGATTTTAAGGGTGAAAATTCGAATTCAGTTACTTAATATGGAAATTTTGTGCCAATAAGTAATCCCTTTGCCAAAACACTGCTATTCTTAATTTGAAGGTTATGGAGGCGCCGTCGCATTGTTGACCGCTGCGCTACCGAGAACGTTTTGAGGGCACACACAAATACGACCTTTATATAGA
>JAYUEN010000460.1:0-3495 GCA_043739185.1 Bdellovibrionales bacterium | reverse complement strand
ATTCAGGCGCTATTGACCTACTTAAATGAGCTTCGGACAACTGGACTAAAGAATGGTGATGCTGAGCCTGTAAAGTCTTACTACATGGTTCGCATACTTCTTGAATCAGGACTGAGGGTTGCAGAGTTCTGCGATTTGAAACTGTCAGATTTGATTGAGGATAAGTTAATGGTGAGGAATGGCAAAGGTGATAGGCCAAGGACGGTCCTATTGACTGCCACCTCTGCCGAACTAATACGAGAGTGGATTTCAATTCAATCTAAAATCAAGCTTCCAAAGAATGAACAAAGTGACGCAAATAAACCAATCTTCAGAAGCCCTCGCGTTGGCAGTTATTCAACAAGGGCAATTCAAAAACGAATAAAGGCAATTTTCAAAATCGTAGGACTGCCTTCGCGTCTGAGTTGCCATAGTCTCAGGCACACCTATTGTTCGATGTTAATTGAAAGCAAAGTGAGTCTTACGACAGTCAAAGAAAATATGGGACATTCGTCGCTGACGACAACGAATCTCTATTCTCATTCGCTTGGCAATTTGAGTGAAGTGAATCTTTATTCATTCTTAGATTTGAAAAAAATATGCTAAACCAATTAAAATTAAAAATGTTTTATCAATTATAAAATCAAGATAGGAGACTTAAAGGATTTAAGCACAAACCCTATTCCCAATCAAAGTCCATGAGCTTTTTTAAGGGTACGCCAATTGTTTCAGCTACTCTCGCTAATGTCCAAAGTTGGGAATCAACTTGCCCATGTTCGATTCTCGACATCGTAGCTCGTGACAACTCGCCTTCAAGGTAGACTCGATCTTGAGAATACCCCTGAGCAGTTCTTATTTTTTTTATGTGTTCGCCAAATTTCTTCAAGAAGCGTTCTTTTCGTTTTGAGTCATCCATATCTCAATTCTCGTATCGAGAATTTACTTTTCTCTCCATTTAAGAAGGGAAAATATAAGAAGGGATCTTTTGTGAGACAACCAGCCAAGAAGATCTCAAGGTTCCTGGATCAAAGCCGATATGCTTAACGTAAGCGAGGAATTTTTTATGAACTGTCTATTCTGCATTTCAAGTAAATTTCTTTCAAAACTTAGTAAGTCAGACAAAGACATTTATGGAATAGGAATTTTAATGAATTTAAAAATTATTTTCATAACTTTAATCTTTTTTAGTATTTCGTCATTTGCTGAAGAGAGTTGGTTTTGTACTCAAGAAAGCTCGCGAGTATTAGGGGATACGGTGCAGAGTTGTGGTATTGGTAAAGCCACAGATGAAAATGATGCCCGCGTTCGAGCTTTTGAAAATGCTCAATTTGAGTTCTATCGCCTATGCAAAGCCAGTGATTTTTGTGGCGACAGAAAAGTATCGGTCGATCCGAAGCGAACGACTTGTGATAAGGGGTCCGATGGTATCTATAAGTGCACTAGACTTCTCGAATTTAATCTTTCAACTGAAAAGAAAGAGAGAAAGGTTGCCTCGGTAAGTTCTAAAAATGATGGTAGAGTACATTATGTTGAGTACGAGCCAAATTCTACAGGCGGGTATGTTGACTCAATGGAATCGGAATCCATTTCGATTGCAAGATTCATTGGAAATCCTAATACGCCGGCCAAAAACATTGAAGGTTTAGCTATAACTAGAGCAATGGAAGTATGTTATGAGCGAGGCGCCCAGATTACATTCATTATGGATGGTGCCGACACATCAACGTCTACAGAGGCAAATGGTAAATCCACGACCTATCCTTCATTTAATAGTTATTTCTCTTGCGGAAGCAAATCATCAGGTATCGGAATTGGCATGAAAGCCTTGAGCCCTGAGGATGTTAAGTCTTTCGTGAAGGATCTGATGGGCGCCGTACAAGTCCAGGAAATTGCCGAGAATTCACCTAATAAAGGAAAGGTTCAAATTGGGGATATTATTATAAAGGTTAACGGAAATCGCATCACTAACAAGAGACAGCTAATTGCGGAGCTAAGGTATGATTCAAAGGATAAAATATCGTTAAATATTATTCGAGATGGAAGCGCGAAAACAATTGAACTTAAAAGAGTAGACACTACCGAACAAAACTCAAAAAAATATCTGACCAGCAAGAATCTTGCATGTAAAGATCCTGAAATTTCCGAGAGGCCATTTTGTAAGGTTGGGTCTGTCAGAACTGTTTCAAGCGAGCATTGATAAATAGATACTCCTTTATAATTACTTGTGACTTCGCCGACTTTAGTTTGAAAATTTAAACCATTTTAAACCTTTTGAAGAAGCAAGGAATTATATGAGATCTAAATTGTTATTTATTGGTATTGCGGTTCTGTCAATTTGTATTGCCTCAATTGGAGTGGCTGCGCCATTCTGCGCAGTCTTTTCATACGGTAAGCAATGCTATTATTATGACCTTCGGAGTTGTCAACAAGCCGCTGGTAATTCTGGAGCTTGTGTGACAAACGATGAAGAAACTAAACCTGCAAATGGATCAGGGAAATTCTGCGTTGTTACCTCGTATTCAACCGACTGTTTCTATTTCGATGCACAGTCTTGCAAATCTGCAGCGAGGTCAAGTGGCGGTGTTTGCCAGGTGAAAATGAATTAAATGGAGTATCAGAGAAGCTTGAAGTCTTTTGATAGTAAATGAAGGATGGGGAATGAGTACCGAAGTCAAAACTACCGATTCTAAGCGGAAGGGTCCAACTTTTGAAAGATATATTCCTTACATGTTAAATTGGAATATTTTTAAGGATGAGCCCTGTAAAATCGGGGTAGAAAATTTAAATGGGAAAATTGAATTTAATCAAATGACATTTTTGGAATTAATCCAGTTGTTAGAAAAAAAGAAAATTACTGAAACCACAAAACTTGGTGGTCAACACAATGTTAAATTCAATGATACAGAATACAAAATTGAATGTACTGGGCTGGCAGATTGCTTGCTTCCAATATTACTCAAATTAATTTCTCAAGAGGGTTTTGCGGTCGAATGCTATTGGTATTATTATGATGAGGATCATGTACTTGATGATTTTCATGAATTCTTTAGTTTTTTTTTGGTGAATGGAGCGAAGATAGTTCTCGAAAACGCGACTATAAGTCATGCATCAGGTGCTTGGCTTAATTCCGATTTTCTTAAATATGAACCAAATGATTTTACTCATAACGAAGCAGGCATGAGGCAAGCTTCCGCAGTTTGGTGGTACAAAAAGTTTTATTCGCAAACAAATATAGGCCAGATAGTTTCAATTCGCGAAAGACTTGAATCAGGATATTCAAACAGACAAGTTGAACTCGGTACTCAGTCCCTTGAATCTAAAGCTATATCAGCCCTAATTTTAAAAACCCAAATTACCAACGTGCTAGTAGGGTTAGTTTTAGTCCTACTTCTAGGAATACTATTTAGAGTGTTTTAAATTTTGCGTTGAGTGATTTAGAAGGCTTCCTGTTTTTTAACAAATAGTTAGTTAGGAAGGATTGAAAATTTGGATAACGATGATGAATACGAAGAAAAG
>JAYUEN010000459.1:0-1061 GCA_043739185.1 Bdellovibrionales bacterium | reverse complement strand
CCCGGTCAAACTAGGTGGGATTTGCCCCCCATTTACCCGGTCAATTTACGTGGGATTTGGACCCCCCGAAACCGGTCAAACTAGGTGGGACTGGACAGCTTAAGTAAGCTTTCAATTCTAGTTAAAGACTCACGATAACTTTGAGGACTTGGGATCTCGATATTATTTCCAAAATTATTTACAGTAAGGGCGTAATCAAGGCTCTTAAAAGTGACTTCAGTTGAACACATGATGACGTCTCCACCATTGCCGACCGCCACACCTCCGGCGAAGGCCATTTTTAAACTAAGAGCGGTGAATAATACCATAAAAACCAATTTTTTCATTTAATCTCCGTGTCTTTGTGAAAGACCAAACAGTTGCATTGAAAATTGATAAACCTCTGTCGGGTTTTCGCCCTCTAAGATCTGTGCGAGTTCATTTTGAAATTTAACAATTCTGTCTTTTGCTTCCTGCATTCGTGAGCGATCTACTGTCAGAGTAATATTTGAGAAATCTCGCAACTCAAAAGCTTGTTCGTCTAAAGCCTTAGACGCCATCGACAGAAGCTGTTTATGATAGCGTTTTATCGCCTCTGACGGAGTGCTTTTTACTCTTAAAAATTCCTGAGTGGCCATCCAATCATTTTTTTCAACTCTAATCAATCCAAGTCGATTCAATCTCAAAAGCGCAGTTTGTGTCTCGACACTTGAAATGCCAAGCTTTTTTGAGATTGAAGTAATTGTATTTTTACTTTTCTTAATCGAGAGCAAAGCCAGAATGGCATTGTAATGCCATTCTGAAATAGCCGCAAAAGTATCAACTTGAAGGGCATTGAATTGAATTTCATTTTTCCCAAGCTCATTCAAGTTGTGCGCGGCTAAGTCCCGTGTCGATTCCGATTGAGGATTTTCAAATTCTAAAAGATTGACAAAATATTTTTGCTTTTGACGATTCCATTTAAGTTTTTTTGCAATGTAAATGGCCTTCTTTAAACTAAGATGTCTTTTTCGACTCAAAACCATACTAATATATGCGGGTGAAAGTTCAAGATTTTGGGCAAAAGCACGCAACGAATAAAG
>JAYUEN010000458.1:0-1061 GCA_043739185.1 Bdellovibrionales bacterium | reverse complement strand
GCACGACGTGAAAACTGATCGTCTCGAGGTCCAAATCTTAAGAAAAAGCTTAACTTCAAATCATGAAAATCCACCTTCACATAATTTGTTCCATCTACTTTGCGGCCAGACCCAACTGCACCAAAAAACTCGCGGCACTTTTCTCCAGAATAAAGAGTGTAGCCTCCGCATTTATACGGACTCTTGGCCAAAAAATATTTCTGATTTGGCAAAATAAAAAGCTTCACGGTATAGTGGGATTCGCCGCGAACCTTATAGGCGTCTCCCATTCGTCGAAGAGGAGCACCGAGGCCCGCTATCTGATTTGTAATCGTCATGTGTTCGGCTCTATTAAATAAATCTGTCGTCATATGGGTATCTCCTGCTTTTTTTAAATTTTTTGCTTTCAAGACGTTGAAACTCTCTCCAATCGATTTGTATGGAATCGTGACTAAAGAACATTTTGATCTGCTCAATCATTTTTTTCAAAAATTGAATCATCGACTACTCCAAAAATTTCTGACCAAGCTTGTGCAAAATGCGCTTCGTCTTTAAAATTATTTCTCTAACATCTTCTGGTTTGGTTTTAGATTTCAGTGTGACATCACGCCATAGGCAATTGACATTGCTCAATAGCTGATAAGAGAGCTCTTTTGCGCTCTCATTTGAATTTGCTGATGTAATTTGTTTTTGAATATCCATAACTTGCTCCTCCTTCGTTTAGTACCCAGTGGCTTCTTTAAGGTCTTCAGATACGAACAATAGGTTTCTTAGATTCCCCATTGCCTCATCAATCAAACGGTCAGCATCGGGCCATGACACATGCAGAAGTCTTGAAATCTCCATCACTGTTCGGCCTTGCCAATAGTGCAAAAACAAAACGAGGCGATGTTTGTCGTTGAGATTTAGGACCGCGAAATCAAGATTGAGAGTCAGGTTGTCAAATTCATGTTGATCATTCTCAGACAAAATAATTTTGCTACTCACTTCTTTCTCCATTTATTTTTTGTTCAGGTATGCAGGCATTTAATTGCCAGCTTTCAAGTTTGGGATTTGAAATTTTAGAATTTGTCCCCTCATAA
>JAYUEN010000457.1:0-3501 GCA_043739185.1 Bdellovibrionales bacterium | reverse complement strand
TCTTTGCTGAAGCGTTGACTTGTTCCCATGCGTTATCCAATTCCGCACCCCATTTGGTTATTTAACTTACACGACAACTACCCTGAAACAGGGGGCAAACAACGTTAAATTGCTCTTTGAAAACTTAAAGTGGTTAACCTCGCGTGAAGCAGTGGTGTATTTGCGGCTGCCATCGGTTGGAGCGCTTCGAAATCTAGTTTATCAGCGGAAAATTCCGTATGCAAAACTGGGTCGAAGTCTCCGGTTTGATCGGTATGCTTTAGATCGGTTTCTTGAATCTTCCTCGATTACTGAAAGGAAGGTTGCATGATTCAACAATACACGACTGAAAAAGGAAACAAATATAGAGTCCGCGTTTTCTTGCGCTCAAGCAAAAACCCACGGCTTAGAATCACTCGCCAGCAAGGTGAGATTGATTCAGAGCCGCAGGCAAAGAAGATCGAAGCTCAGCTTAAAAAAGAAGCCGAGCGCGAACTTCGAGAGCTTGAAGCCAAGGGAGTGATCTTCTGTGATTTAGTTGATGGTTGGTACCAGCACTTTGAAAAAATCAAAGTTGCTACAGGCCAACGCCAAGAGACGACACACAATGATTACTTAGGCGGCATACGAAAATGGTTTGCTGATTACTGGAAGCGTCCAGCAATCGAGATCAATGCGTATGTGGTCAGTGCTGTTTTTGAGAAGATGAAGCAATCGGAGATTTGTTTTGGTCATCGAAAGAAACTAAAGCAAATCTTAAAAGGCATCTTTGATTACGGCATCCAAAGCGGAATGCTGCCGATGTTAATGCGAAGCCCAACTTTTGAAGTCATGTTAAAGCGTGACGACGAAAAGAAACCAGAGATTCTGACCCTTGATGAAATTCAACGGCTGATACAAAAGGCTTTTGAATCCGATCATGAGTGGAAAAGAATCTGGACGGCCGCGTTAATGACGGGCATGCGCTCGGGTGAGCTTCAAGCTCTGGAATGGCAGGATATTGATTTTGAGAACAAACTCATCAACGTCAATAAGTCCTATAACTGCCGGGCCAGAAACTATAAGTCCACCAAGGCTGGATACTGGCGACAAGTGCCAATCTCCAAGGAACTTGAGCTGATCGTAAAAGATCAGCAAAAAGAAACAGGGAACACAAAGCATGTGTTTCCTCGTCATTGGGAATGGGACCGTGGCCTACAAGCAAAAGTGCTTAGACGTTTTTGTTATATCCATGGATTGCCATCGGTAAAGTTTCATACCTTGAGGGCGTGCTTCGCTACCCAGATGCTCAGGTCTGGAGTGGAAGCGGCTAAGGTGATGAAGGTCTGCGGATGGAAAGAACTCAAAACCATGCAGCACTACGTGCGGCTGGCAGGGATTGAGATCCAGGGTGTGACAGAGGCTTTGAACTTGTTTCCAGATCAAGCGAAATGCGAGGAGCTGGCGAAAGCCAGTTCCTCTTTTTTGAAACTAAAAGGCGTCGAACCCATAGCGACATCACTAGATGTCACTCAAGTTTGACACGATTTAGGCACACGGTTAGGGTAACTGCTTAAAGTTGCGGATGAAACTTCGATTTAACGGAGTATCCGCCATTCTTCGCGGCTCAATGAAATATTCAGCTGAATGCTTGCTCGGTTATTGCTTCTGTAAGCGTTTAATTTGTCTTGGCTTCTCGGTGTTGGCTGTTTGGACCCGCCGAGGAATGGTAGGGGGAGAGGGCAGTCGGGAGCCATTTCCAACTAGTGAAGACACTTAGGAAAAAATAAACAATTCAAACACTTGGAACGTTATGGCTTCCGGCACTTTCTACTGATTTCTATGGTTTTCTGATGGGGTTGGAGACGAATCAACGTCCAATTCTGAGAATTTCTTTATTTTATGCATAATCTGAGATTAAGTCTTGTGCTTAATCCTAGATTAAGCTATATTGAGCTGTGAGCCAAACAGCTAAGTACGACCTAAAGGCAGTTCAGCATCTTTGCAAGTCAGCAGATCTTGGGAATATTTGGTTTCCAGCGCCATCTCGGTCAATTAATAAGGTGATCGAGGTTTACGCCGGAACAGACGCTCCTAAGAGCTATGAAGAGGCTATGCAGTTTATATTGAGTGGTATTCAGGTATTGAGCCCGAGTGATTTTGTGGAGCGAGTGCTGCAGTGGGGAGCAACAGTAGCAGATGTTTATGGACTGATCTTTGATAGTCGCACTTGGTATGTGAAGTTTATATTTGAAAATGGTGTTCTGGAGCAAATTTCGTTTCATCCTCCAGAAAAACCAATGAAGACAGTAAAAGGTAAAACAGTTGGCTAAAAAGGAGTTTTTATGATTCATCCCAAGCGTTGTGGAAATTGTGGTTCTGAGAAGCTTCAGAAGTTGGGAAAAGACTTCCTGACTCTTCCTTGGCGTGACTATCCTGCAGTTCTGCTAATCAAATCTGTTGATGGTTTTAAGTGTGAAAACTGCGGAGAACTGATTCTAAGTGCAGCTCAGATGAAGGACCTGGATTCAAAGATCGAAACCTCGATTGCTCACTATGTGCAAAACTTTTTGATCTTGATTCTCAAGCGAGAAAATTGTGAGCAAAAAGAAATTGCCGCCCATCTTGGAGTCAGTCCTGAGTATCTGTCAGAAATTAAAAGTGGTCGTAAGATTCCGAAGTTTCAAACCTTTAATTTTTTAAAAACGCTGGCCTATGATGCGAATTCATTTAAAATTTCGCATCCAACGTACCAGCCCAAAAAAGCAACTGCTTAAGCGGCTCTTTGCAAACACAATCCCGATTAGTTATGTTTTCCGATGGCAAATCGGTCTTTTTTCTATCCTAATTTTTTATGCACCTCATTTAGTACCTGGCTCGCCATTCCCATTTAAAAGAGAAGGGCTAAAAGTTTTATATTCAAGGGAGTTTTGCAAGATGGCCGCTCTGGCGGCAGGAGTTTTTGCCTCATAGATCATATCAACAGTGCTATCAATTTTATCTGACGGCAAATAAATCGTTGATCTATTTGTTGATGGCATTTGAGGAATAGTTTTAATTGCCTCTTTGATTTGTTCTCTGGTTGGACTTGGGGCTTGCAGTGCTGGTGAAGATTCAACAGCTTGATTTGCTTTCAATTCCTTTAGTTGTGATCCCAACAAATCAATTGCTGAAGATATCTGATGGGACTGCGTTTTCAGCTCAGTTACAGCGGCGTCTATCTGTTCTGCTTGCTTCTGAATTTGGAGAACTCTGTCCAATAACGAAGACGTTTGCCAGAGAGCCGAAAGTGCTGCGATACCAAGCAATAGAGTGCCGACTCCCTGTGGATGTGGGCCGAAAACCCATTGCCATAATCGTACGATGAGGTTTTTCATTACAGTCATCTTATTTTACCTCGAATGCGCACTTTCAATTTGAAGGCCATCCTCTACGCTTAAATTATTTAGAGCGAGTTCGGCGATTTAAAGTCTAAATTTAATCAGTTTTCCACATTTTTTTGTGTTTTAGCCGTAATAATTTATTTTTCTGTGGATAAGTTCG
>JAYUEN010000456.1:0-1065 GCA_043739185.1 Bdellovibrionales bacterium | reverse complement strand
GCAATTTGCGCTAAGTTATCCGAGCAACCCTTTAGACCTACACTTTCAACTGTGATTTGATTTTCTTGTGGATCGCAAAGTTGCATCGGTCTTGTTTTCTCTTCGACTTCATCGCACATTCTTTGAACGATACTTAAGAGTCTTTGATTGCTTGTATCCTTTCGAAGATACATGATCGCACCAGAATCGATTGACGAGATACTTGTTTCGTCCGAGTCATCGGCAGAAAAACCAATTAGTCTCAATTCAGAATCAATTTCTTTTATAGCTTTGATAACCTCATGGCCTTTTTCTCCGAGTCCGAGATGAGAATCAACAAAGCCTATCGAAAATTTTATGGTTTTTTGTTTTATGTGAGCGAGCGCTTCTGAGCCCGTTTCAAGAGACTTTACGAAATAACCTTCGGCCTCTAACAAATTTTTCATCGTCGCTCGTATCCTTGGGCAATCATCTACTACAAAAAGATTGTGCTTCATTGCACCCCCTGAATGAATATGTATTTCAATATTGGTGCCACGAAAAAAAGAAACCTTAGTGCGGCATAAGCGTCGTAGCTCAGCAATGAGGTACGCTAGAGATTTATTTAGTGAAACCTTTTCAATCGTGATTCGGCACCCAAAGGTCAAGTTGGGTTTACGACGGCGAATCAATCACTTAGTCTTTATTAGAAATGGCGAAAAACCGCCCATTCTTGATCTTCGAAAATTTAAGAGCTCTCCATGAACAATAGGCGGATAGAAATTACCTTAACTGTTATAGCATTTTCTTTACCGCTGCAGAAATTTGATTCCTTAAACTTAGAAAAAAAATAGGAAGATTTTTTGGTGAGGCAACTAAGTTCAATCCGATTTACACTAATGTATTTTTTTTGGAATCAATAAAATAAAGGTGGTAAGATTTTTTGACGATATTTTGCGCTAGAATGTCAGGAATTATTTGGCTTTGAGAACGCCCAGTTTTTTGACTAAGCGTAATTCGCACCTCTGAAGGGTGATAAATTAAGGCCGCCAATTCGGTTCAAATCAATTTAAAATTACTTTCGAAATTTTGAAAGAATGGCAGCAG
>JAYUEN010000455.1:0-3512 GCA_043739185.1 Bdellovibrionales bacterium | reverse complement strand
TTGTATTATCGCATTTGGGTTCTCGAACTGGCAATCCCAGCTCTCAGAGACCGAGTTGAAGATATCACGCCCCTGATTTCTCATTTTCAATCTGAAATTGAGAAGCGGGATAACAAGTCGAAAAATATATTAGATGCCACCATTTCTCGACTTCTGCTCTATAATTGGCCAGGGAATGTCCGCGAGCTACAGTCTTTGATAGAGGCGCTTTACGTAAATGTAGATAAGAAGGATATTCGCGTCGAAGATTTGCCAGCGCAGATTTTAAATGGCGAAACTCAAAATGATTTACTCGATTTAGAAATATTTTTTCAAAAGCAAGATCAGGAGCTGGGTCAACGAATAGTTGCTGCGCTTAAAAAAACTGGAGAAAATGTGTCCCGCGCAGCGACCTTATTGAATATTCCGAGGTCCACACTCAAATCATTAATCAAACGCCTTCGCATCAAACTTGAATCTGTTGAAAGTCAATTGGACTTATTATGATTTGTAAATCGTCTAAGCAAACAAAGGGAGAGAAATTGAAAAATAGGAATCTTTTAATGAGCGTTTTATCTTTAGGTTTTGGATCAGTGTTGGCATTTGTGAGCAGCTCATCCTTGGCTGCCGATCAGCTCACCGTTATTCAAGCTGGAATGACAGCCGACAAGTTTAAAATCGTTCAAGACGCAATTGTGGTCGGAATGGTAAAATGCGTTGCCGAAACTAACCAGCCACATCTAAATCAAGTTTACATTCAAGAACTTCTGCGAAGAGATACGAACTACATGAATAAAAATTCAGAAAATTTGAAGCTTGTGCAGGACGCGATAAAAGCAAATCTAGTTCAATGTATCCCTGAAAATAATCAACCACAGTTGAACCATTCCTATATCCAAGAGCTCCAGCGAAAAGGTGTCATGCGAAATGTGGGAATGGCGGCGGGTTCGAGATGCTTCTAGTCTCAAAGTCGAAATTCAGGATGTTAAAGAACATTTTCTCAGTTATTATTGGGACGTTGGTTCTCTCAGGTATTTTTGCTTTTGTTTTCGCCAACGGCAATAAAGAAGGTGCGAGTATGGTCTTAAGAGTCGCGTTCCCATATGTCAGAGCCGTGAACGAGTACGAGCCTACCAAAATTTATTTTTCACCCGAATATACTTTTTTAGAAAATACCTTTAGTCCTTTGGTCGAGCTTTCGCCGGAAAAAGGTGACGTTGTAGGAGGTATTTCAGACGACTTCCATTGGAAAGGCAGTGAATTGATATTTCATATTCGAGACGGCCTCACTACCGTCGACGGATATAAAATAACAGCAGATGACGCCGCATTTTCATTAAAACGTCTGCTTTTATTATCTGGCAATACTCACGGTAATTTCAAGGACCTAGTGTGCGGAGTGGCTGAGGTAAAAACCATTGATAGCCCATGCAAGGGCATCCGGGTTTCTGGAAATAATTTGATCTTAGAGACAAAGGGGGTAAAAAGCTTTTTGCTACCGATGTTGGCGGCAATCGACTTTGCAGTGATTCCGAAACGATCAGTGGATCTCAAGACTCTCGCAATCACGGATTACCGAAATACGACAGGGGCGTACTACGTTCAATCTGATGATCAACACGGTAATATTGTTCTCAAAGCAAATCCCAGTCATTTTCATTATTCTAAACAAATGGCACAAGAAATCAAACTTGTCCCCAGCGGCCTCGATGGGTTGCCAGATTCTCGAAAGCAATTTTTAGATAACAAAGTTGATTTTATTACGACGATTGACAAGCTCAATCCAGAAAAACTAATCGACTTCGCTGAAGATCATAATGCCGTTTTACATTCAACTATGAATTTGCGCACGTTCATTTTAATTTTCACAAAAAAAGGTATTAAAAAATATTCGGCTGACCAACGACTCAGCATGGGTAAGACTTTGAAAACAATATTTCGAGAGCACTTTCTAAAAAGCTCGGGTTATGCGCCGACGGATCAGCTTTTTCCATCCTATGGCGATGGCTACTTATCAGATGACGAAGCCGCCAAGCTTCACAAACAGCTTGAGACCGTTTTACCAAGTCAAGATGTCGGTAACGCAAGAATTGCGGTACTTCGCATTGGCGATATATCTGAGTTTAAGTCAAAAATTGAGACGACCCTAAAAGGATCAAAAGTTTTTGAATCGTCTGATATTCCGGCGCTCACAGAATATAAAAATGAAGACGATGAACCAGAGATGTTTATTGCTGGTCCCGACACGGGATTTCTAGAAGATATCGGTCTAATTTCTTACTCAATCAATGTTGGTTTGTTTGGATTAGAGAAAAATGCTGGCGAAAAATGGCTCAAAGAATATATGGCAATCGAAAGTAAAGATCAAAGGATGATAAAACTTCGAAAGCTTCACATTGAAACTTTAGAGAGCGGTGTTGCGATTCCACTCGTGAGTGCTCCCTATGTGGCAGTCGCGAGAAAAGGCTGGAGTATTGGATATTCTCAACTTTTTTCAAATGATTTATTATGGCGCATACTGAAAAACTAGGTCGTTGGCTGATCGACAATTCGGACGCGATCAATTTACAGGTACAGCGTAGTTTATGGGTTCGTGAATGGCTCCCCGGATTTTTTGATGTGGGAGTTCAAATCGAGGTAGCCAGTAAAATTTTTAAAGGCCGAGGTTTTGCCGAAAATGAGGACCTGGCATTTTTAAAAGCCGGTGCTGAGGCGATTGAACGCGCTATTTGCAATGAATATAAAATCAGATCAAATGGCGTTGCCGTACACACAGGCGAAGACGCCGCAAAGCTTGGCGCAAAACTTGAACTGATTGAGCGAGATCTTATACTTGCTCATCATTTCTGTGGCGCACGACCTCTTAAGATCTTGGATCTCGATTCTAGAAAAGTTGATTTCAAAAAGATACGATCCCAACTACGCGATCAAGAAATTTGGGTTGAGTTGTACGAGCTAAGTGCTTCACCTGAAATTCGAGCGGTTCATTGTGTTGCTACCGATTCAAAAAACCAAAGTCGATTCGGCTCAATCATGGGTTCGTCTTGCACGATCGACTTAGAGTCTTGCTGCATTAAAGCCTTATCTGAATGCTTAATTAATGTGGTAGCCTGGTTGAGTGGAGGCAACACACAAGCTTTGACGCTTGCAGAGTTTAATTCAAAAAGCTCACATGAGCCTGTTGATCATTCAGCACTTTATCTGCATCCAGAATCAAAAACATTTTTAGATTACTTATCTAAGCGAAACACGAGCCATTGCCCACAAACAGAGGTAAATCTCGATAAGATTGAGGTTACAGAACTTAGATCGTTTGATTCAATTTTGAATTCGGCTCCCATATTTTGCTACAAAGCTTTTTCAAATCAACTTCAATCTATATTCTACGGACCAACTGAATTGTCGAAGCTCAATTTGCCACGCATTCTTGAGTTTGATCCTACGTTGCAAAATTATAATTTTACCCCTCATCCGATTGGATAAAAATGAAAGATGAACTTCAAGAAATTTTAAAGCTCTATTCACGGCGAGTT
>JAYUEN010000454.1:0-10558 GCA_043739185.1 Bdellovibrionales bacterium | reverse complement strand
AGAACCCCTTATTTTCACCACTCGTATTAAACCAAATGCGTTGTCTCGAGGTATAAGGCATGGCCCCGCTTGCGGCGAAAATGACGTTTCGGGTTTCTCGCATTGCCATGCGATCATTGCTTCCCCAAGTAAACTCAGTTTTATAACAAACTTGATTTGCTTCATAGGTTGCCGTCATACGCTCCACTTTAATTTCGGGCGTATTCATATTTTGAAGTTGATTTTCAAGGTCCTTGCCATAAGTTCGAAAAAAACTATCTGCCGACATATCATAGCCGATGCAGGCCCCAATTAGAGGCTTTGAACTATTTGGATAAAGAGAAACTGGCAAGCTCAAGCCTGACCATATGCCAACAGCGCTAAAGGCGAGCAAAATGATATAGACACGAAGAGGTGAACCGTAAAGTGACCTCAAATGCCGACCTCAACCTTTACTTCCTCGCCATCCGAAATGAAACTACTCGTACGCTCAACCACTTGGTCATTTTCTTTTAGGCCATTGATAATTTCAACATTGCCAAATTGCTTTTTACCAATTTTGATCGGCTGTAAAAAAGCATGATTTTCGCGAATCACCCTCACATAGGTTTCTTTGCCACGATAAAAGACCGCAGAATCTGCAATTGAAATTCCACTTCGCTGATCGGCCTTAAAGTTTACTTTAGCTAATGCGCCAGCTGGGGGGCGAGATTTATTTTTCTGCCCGGCAAGGAATTCGAGTTCACAATTGGCCGTGCCCGTACTCGGATCAACAAAAGGACTCACACCTCTTACTTTGACTTCCCAAATTTCGCTGCCCTGAACAAGTTGTGCGGGGATTCCTTGGCGAATAGATTTCAAATCTCCGGCCGGAATTTCTACGATAATTCGCAATTGGCTGGGGTCTGTTACCAACATCAACCTGTCGCCTTTAGCGACCCGGCTTCCTTCGGTTACGAAAACTTGACTCACAACACCCGAGACCACATTTTCAATTTGCATGGGAGCATATTGATAAACTGGGTCGGTATTTTGCACAACGACTAGTTTGTCATGTTTTTTAACTGAAGCTCCCAATGGCTTTATTATTTTTGATATGACGCCGTCACTTTCAGCGAGAATAAAGGCGTTTATTTTGGCCTCAATACGGCCTGGATAATCAAGTGAATCAAAAATCGGCGTGAGCACCACTTTTTTTGCAAAAACACTTGGCATCTGTCCAGGTGATGAAAATAATTTGGGTACATAAACCGAGAGCAAGACAAATAAAATGAGCCTTGAAAAACAGCCTCTAATTGAAAACATATTTTCTCTTTTTTTAAAGGTTTCGTTGAGCTTCAAAATGTTCTCGAAACCTACAGAAATTTTTGATTTTATTCAAGATCTCTTTCGAAATTTAAGAAGGATTTACTTGATTTTTTTTGAAATCAGGCTTGCCGGATCCTTTGTATTTCATCTAATGTAAATCAGAGGTAAAAATGGCAAAACTCGACGACCTTTTAAGAATCATGATTGACCAAAAAGCTTCTGACCTTCATCTTTCAAGTGGCTCAGCACCCTTCTTTCGTATTCATGGCCACATGGTCAAACTCGATATGACCGAAACCAGCAAAGAGCGTTGTGAAAAGCTAATTTTTGAAACTTTATCTGAAAAGCAAATCGCCATCCTTAAAGAAAAACTGACCCTCGATTGGAGTTATCATCTTGACGGCGTCGGTAGATTTCGCGCCAATGCATTTTTTCAATTGCGAGGGATTTCTGCTGCCTACCGTCTCATTCCTGAAAAGATACAAACTTTGGCGGAGTTGAATTTACCAGAAAGTATTTATTCAATTGCTGACAATACAAAGGGATTGGTACTTGTTACCGGCCCAACCGGATCAGGAAAGTCGACAACACTTGCTGCTCTTATCAATCATGTGAACCTGACACGCAAAGAACATATTATTACCATTGAGGACCCAATCGAGTTTGTGCATATGAATGTCAACTGTCTGATCAATCAGCGTGAGATTGTAACTCATGCTCTATCTTTCAATGATGCCTTAAGGGCCGCTTTGCGGGAGGACCCCGATGTCATTCTCATAGGTGAAATGCGCGATCTCGAAACAGTATCACTTGCTTTGACTGCCGCGCAGACAGGGCACCTGGTTTTTGCCACTCTTCACACCTCAAGTGCAGCCAAATCAGTTGATCGCATTATTGATAGTTTTCCTGCCGATCAGCAGAATCAAATTCGCGCTATGCTGGCCGAAAGTCTGTGCGGGGTCGTGGCCCAAACACTCTTGCCTCGAAGTGATATGCCGGGCCAAGTGGCTGCACTCGAAGTACTGATTGCAAACTCTGCGGTTCGTAATTTAATTCGAGAAGGCAAAGTTTATCAGATACCTTCGGTGATTCAAACTTCTGCACAAATGGGAATGATCTCTTTTGAGAAATCCGCAAAAACTCTTCTCGACCAAGGTCAGATTACCGCTGCGACTGCAGCGAGTATGAGCAGCAAACAAATTTGAGATGAATACCTGAAATCAATCATGATTTTGCTGCGTTTTGCCGATTATGTATAGGCAATCAATGCAATAGGGTTCGGAGCTTTTTTGACTGCAAAATCGCGCCCCACAAGATGGTACTATCAAATCAATAGCGAAGTTCGCGGGCCGATTGATATTGACCAACTCATTCAAGCACTCATGAATGGTGAAATTCAAATCAACCACCGCATATCAGCTGATCAACGTAATTGGACGGCCGTTTGCAATGAAGAATGTATTGAAGATGCGATTCGCGAGCGCATTGGCGAAATCACCAATAGCACACTTGAGATGGCAGAAATGCAAAAAGAAGCTTCTCTTACAAAATCGAATTTTCAAGAGAGAACCGGTACCTTCGATCTTAAAAAAGTCAGTCTTGGCATATCTGAACAATTGAAGGATGCGCACGAACTAACCGAATCAAACCATGCGGTCAATACTTTGCGACAACTGCTGAGTAAAATTGCGGTCAATCGAAAAAAAATAATCACTCTCGAGAAGCCAGCTCTTCCGACTCGGCATGTTGAAGACGAAGACGTTTTCATTGAAGCTCCGGTGAAAAATCAAACTTCAATCTGGCGCAGGCACCGTAAATCTATGAGTGTCACCGCACTTCTTTTCGTAATCGCTTTCGGATTTTATGCTTTCAATCAATATCAACAAATGCAAATTCTTGAAAAACAAAGATTAGAAAAAGACTTGGCTCAAAAAGCTATCCAGGATAAAATTCTTTCTTATTATGACCGTGTCTTGCAACTACCACCTGCTGAACGCAATCTGAATAACGCTAAAGCTTTGCTCGATGCCTCTCAAGCCATGATCAACGCGAATGATTTAGATCTCTCCCAAAATGTAAATGCCAGAGTACTTGCACAGACAAAAGATAAAGCCATGAGAGCCCGAGCCTTTAATTTGAATGGTATTATTCAGATGTCTAAAAAAGATTGGCCCGCGGCCTGCCAAGAATTTGAAATGTCGATAAAAGAAGATCCGAGTATTGCAGAAACTTACTATAGCTTGGGCATTAGTTTTTTCAATCGCGATGCCTTTGAAGAATCTGAAAAGTATCTTTTAAAGGCTTATGAGGTTGGTGCCAACCGCATTTTGACCACAATTGCTCTTTACGAACTTGCGCTCAAAATTGAAAATGTTGCTGGCAATACAAAGTATGATCGCCTCACCAGAGTCGATAAAATATTGCAAGAAAATCTAAAAGCACAAAATGACTTTAAGGCTGAGCTGCTCATAGCGCGCATCAATCTCGCCCGAATCATCAATGACCCAGCTGAAGCCGTGAAATTGAGTCGAGAGTTTATTAATCTCAATCCTGAATTAGTCCAAACAAACAAATTGCACAATCAAACCGAATACAAACCAATTTCATGGAGCAATGTATATCGCTGGTGTACGGATGCTTATTCTAAATCGAAGAATGAAGCCCTAGCTGATGTCGTATTGGCCGGGTGTTTGATACATATTCAAAAGCCTCAAGATGCTGTTACTTTTTCAAAAACGGCATTTCAAAAGCTGGCAACTGACAACTCGATCAAAGGGATACTCGGCTATAGCATGTACATGGCAAATTTAAATGAAGAGGCAAAATCACTATTTAAAAATGACAATGAAAAATCATTGAATCGCTTAGCCCTTCTTGCACTTGCGCATATTTGCGAGAAGGAGAAAACTTCAGATTGTGCGCTAAAATATTGGACGCTGCTAGCTCAATTAGACAATTCAGATCCATCGGCCTTCATAGGAGTTATGAATTTTTATATTGAGAAGAACGATATGGTTTCGGCCAAAAAGACTGTCGAAGAAAATATTTCCCGCCAACCAGCTTCCGAAGAACTCGATCGACTCTCTAAGAGATTAAAGCTGAGAGGCTTAAATCTTTGGTAGAATATCAATGCATGAGGCTGACATCTTTTAAAAAGAAGAGTGGAATTTTAACATCAAATTTCTTTCCTTTTTTACTCATCATCTGAAAAGAACCGCGCATATTACCTGTGGGTGTCGTGAGCGGACAGAAACTTGAATATTTATGCTTTTGTCCTGGACCGAGCTTGGGTTGCTCGCCAACAACTCCTTCACCCCTCACTTCTTCAACAACGCCATCGCCATTGGTAATGATCCAATGCCGATTGAGCAGCTGAACTTCGGTTTCACCCTTATTGGTAATCGTAATATGATAAGCAAAAACGAATTGCGAAACTTGAGGAGACGACTCATGAGGTAAATATTCTGGTATAACTTCAACTTCGATTCCATCGGTTGATTCTCGGTACATTGGGCCCCCTATTACTTAAGACCTCTAAAAATTACCACATCCCGAATCGCTTGCCTACTCCGAAAAGATCATCGGTAATAATAAGCAGCACTGCAAAGTGCAAATCCCACTCCCCAGGTCAGTAGTGGCGTGGGTGTAAAATAACTGTAAATCATGAGCGCTATACCGATAAAAGTTCGTGGGGTATCGAGATCTTTTTTTCCTTTTCTAAAAACATAAAGACCCACAACACTAAAAATAAAAGAAGCGATGAGCGAAGAAACTGAAAAGCTTGAAAGATCTAGTGGATTCATTTTGATCAGTTCCTTAAAAAAAAAGCACCCGAAACCGAGTGCTTTAAGAAAGTCTAATTATTAGATTCTAGTTTAAAACGCTGTTTTGTTGTCAGCATCATCTGGTTTAAACCAGCAAGTTGGGCGCAATCCCATTTTAAACTGTGGCGCCGTGCACGAACCCGTGTGGTAATTGTCTCCCACTGGTTCAGTTGCAAGGCTCGCTGTGCAATTTGCAGCTTGATAGTAAGTATCCAAGCGACACTGAGCTGCAGGATGTGAATCATCAGTTTCAGTTACCACGCTCTTATCAGGAGTATCTACTGTTGGAACTTGAGAATCTTGACCGAGCTCACCCAAGATGCGGCCGAGTAGGGTACCTGCCGTTGCACCCCTCATACAAATAGCTTGATCCTTTTGATCTTGAAATTGTGTGGCACAAGTTTTTTGAATAGTAGGCTCAACACTCATCTCAGAAACAATTTTAGTATTGTCGTCTTCAGCAAACATATATCTTAAGCATTTCAAAACGCCAAAGTAGTCTGCAGCACCTTCGTTCGAAGCCCAATAAGTTGCGTCTCCGCCAATTTTAGGAGCTCCACCCAAATGATGTCCGGTTTCATGGCAAACTACGAGTGCCATTCCGTCTACTGTCATATTTTGGTAACGAGCAAGTCCGCCGTACATATTGATTGTCCAAGTGGTGCCGTCTTGATTGGCATTGGCATTCACCGTGCCGTCATCCCAGAGTCGATTGAGCTCAAGTTTACCACCGTGTGCAGCAATGATCGGCGTATAAATTTTCTCATAACGATCAAACAGCGCTGTCCATTGGTCCTGAGTAATTCCTGTATCAGTAAACTGATTGGCCGGAATATATAAGTTATTTTTTGGTGCGAAACCATCGCACAATACTTTTGGACTTTGATTCGCTCCAAGTAGTGAAAGACAACCTATAAAAAAACTGATTTGCAAAATCCTTCTCACTAAAAACCCCCCATTGATTTTTTGTCATCCATGACTTTTTTGTTTCTGTCTTCATAAGGCTAAAGAAGCGAGGCGCATTAATTAATTAAAATATTCTGGTCCAATGTGAATCTGGTCTATTGAAGGAACTAACTCCCAATTCACCTTATGGGATCTATGAATACGCTCCCCATTATCTGACCTAGGGCCAGTCGGAATTCCTCGACCTTGGTTAGAATCAATGGTCTAATGTCTTATTCAAGAGGTTTTATAAAATGAATTTTTTAAGTAAGAAAACATGAAGTTTATCAGAAAACTCCGTGGCTGGATTCAGCGTTGGATAAGCTTTACCGACAATCGAGCTTTACTTTCTTATGTCCTAGAAGCAGCCAACCCCAAGGCTGAGCTGGCGGATCGCCTTGAATGGTTTGAACAATTGATCAATTGGATTCGACATTCAGGGTCAATTACAAACGAAAACCTTAAGGACAAGGGCCAAATTCACAGCGTTCGTATTCGATTTATTTTTCAGCTTTTAGATCGTAATCCCGTTTGGCGTGAGAATTTAGCTCTCACCCTAAGATCTATTTTACAAGAAAGCTCTGGGGTCTCTCTGTATTCTGAAACCGGCCTAGCAAATGAATTTGGCTTGGGTTCAGAAATCATAGCGCGACTTGTGCGAAGAATCACGCCCGTCCCACCGAATCACGCAAATTTAGCACAGATCTTCAATCGCACCCTCAATTCATACGAAGATGCTATTTGGGTAAAAAATCTTGCGCCCGAAGTTAAAATTCAACTCGAAAGCCTGCTTTACGAAATCAACTCACCTGCCGGGCTCAAATTGAAAAAGAGTCTGGCGCAAGATATGTATGATGCTCTTTTGATTTTAAGTGCAAAAGTTGAAAGCTTAGGGCTTGCCCCAGAAATAAGAGATCGACTTTCTTATCGAAGAATTGTCGATTCGCCATTTTTTCAACTTCACCGAGCCATTTCAAATCTCGAGGGAGAATTAAATCTTGAAGTCTTGCTGTCTGATTGTGCACGCGACATTCAAAATGTTTACACCCATCTCGAAACACTTGGGGTAAGTGTTGCGGTAGTCTATCGCCTTGATATTTTAACCAAATCGCTTGAACGCATTCGAATATTGGCCGGCCTCATTGAACTCATGCCGAGCGATTCAGAGGCGACTGAAAATTTTATCGCCAGCCTTATTCAAGAAAATATTCGAAAAAACTCAGTGAGAGAACTTCTCAAGGATCAACTTCGATTGCTTGCGAAGAAAATTGTTGAGCGCACCGGAATTTCTGGCGAGCACTATATTGCAAGAGACCGAGGGGAATGGCTCCACATGATTACCTCTGCTGCTGGCGGGGGTTTCATTACCACTTTCACAGCCTATTTTAAAATTATTATCTCCCGTTTGGCGCTCGCACCCTTTTTTGAAGGTGGATTTTTTTGGTTCGACTACTCCTTAAGTTTTTTGCTCATGCAATTTATGGGATTTACACTTGCTACCAAGCAGCCATCAGCCACTGCGCCGGCACTTGCAGGGAAACTCAAGCAAATTGAGCAAGAACACCAACTCGAGCAATTTGTAGATGAAGTCATTCGAATTGTCCGATCTCAATTCGCGGCAGCAGTTGGTAATTTAGGTTTGGTGATTCCCACTTCATTGTTGTTCGGAGCTGGATATCAATATTTTACAGGGCATAGTTTTTTGACCCTCATTGAAGCGCAGCACACCATTGCTTCCTTTCATCCCTTTAAAACTTTAACAATATTAAATGCGTCAATAACCGGGGTTTTATTATGGGTCTCAAGTATTAGTGGCGGTTGGTTTGAAAATTGGATGGTCTACAACAATATCTCAGCGGCGATTTCTCACAATCGTAGCCTCAATTTAGTTTTTGGCAAAAAACTTTGCGAAAATTTTGCGACAAAATTTTTAAAAAATATTGCGGGAATTGGTGCCAATCTAACTCTCGGCTTGGCTCTAGCCTTTGTGCCAATCCTGACGCGATTTTTTGGATTTACTTTAGAAGTTAAACACGTCACTCTCTCTGCCGGCGCATTGAGCTTTGCTTTGACCTCAATGCCTCGCGCGCAATTGGATTTAACGGCTCTTTTTTTTGCAAGTTTTGGAATTCTCATCATTGGAGTTCTCAACTTTGCGATTAGTTTTCTGCTCGCGATGTATGTGGCCCAAAGAGCCAGAGAAGTTCCGTTGTTTTGGGTTTTTAAATTGGCTCGTGCTGTCGCACGCAGATTTTTAAAACATCCTTTTGCATTTTTTTTCGCACCAGTTCAATCGAGTTTGGAGAATGAATTTGAAACTTAAAATATTATTCTTTTTATTGTTCGCTTTTCGAGTAAATGCTGAAAGCGATCTCTGTGATCATATGATGTCTTATGATTCAGCGATGCAAATGTGTATGCCGATCGCAATGGCCGGAATGCCTATGAGCATGCTCATGTTTAAAGAAAATGCTTTCTTAACTGCAATATCTGAAACTGGACCTCGTGGCCGCAGCAATCTGTCCTCGCCTAACTTTGTTTTGTTTGATATTGGCGCCAGCATTACCGGCCGACATTATATCAATCTAGATTTTATGGGCACACTCGAGCGCTGGACAACTCCCGAGCAAGGCTATCCAGAACTGCTCCAAATTGGCGAGGAAAACAATCAGGGCATCGCTTACTTAGATGCCCAGCACCCTCATTCTTCACCCGTTATGGGGCTCACATTAAGCGATACGATTAGTTTTGGTAGCAGCAAAAACTATTTGAAATTATTTTTCGCCCCGAGAGGCGAGGCGACCGATGGCCCCATAGCCTTTATGCATCGGGCAACCGGAGCGGTGAATCCGGACGCTCCACTCGGCCATCACATTGGTCAAGATGTGGGACATATTTCGGGTACCGTCGTGGGCGGCTCACTTAAAATCGATGAAAATCAATTTGAATTTTCAAGCTATCACGGCGCCGAACCCAAGCCACAAAATGTAGATTTACCCATTTCGAATTTAGATTCGTATTCTTTTCGTTTTATCAGACAATTCTCTTCGCAAACCAGCTTTATGTTTTCTTATGCCTATATTTCGAATCCCGAACCTAGCCAGCCGGACATCATTTCTGAAAATCGTTATTCGGCATCGCTGTACAATCAATTTAAAGGCACAGGTATTGGCGAGCTTCAAAATACTTTTATCTTGGGCAGCATTTCAAACTACGATCATGCCTCTAGCCTCACTTCATTTACAGAAGAATTGCTAATTGAGTCAGATCCTCAGAGCATTTGGATGAGATTCGAAGCTCTTCAAAGAACCTCTGCTGAACTTGAGATAAACAGTGTGACTGATTTGAACTCAGGCAAATGGGTTGAAGCCCTCACCTTAGGATATACGCGAAACTTAAAAAACTTCAGCGAATTCAAATTGAGCTGGGGCGGATCTTTGAGCCTCGATTTTTTACCCCAGGAGTTTCAAAATGCTTATGGACCTAACCCGCTCACCTCAAAAGTATTTTTGCAATTGAGCGGGATGAAAATGTGGCATCTTTAATATTTAATCTACATCAGGAGTAAAAGGAGACTTCTTATAAACTGATGGCAAATCGATTTTCTGCGATTCTTTACTCAAGGCAAAGTCTTGCTTCAAATCAACACCTTCTCGTGGGCCTCCAGAGAAATACAACTTAATTTTTTTAACCGCACTCCCTTGATAGAGAGTTTCTCCGTCGCCAACAATCGGAGTATAGGTTCGTTTTTGTTTACCACTACTGAGTTCGAGAAAATAATCAAATGAGAAGCGATCGCCTTGATTGTAATGTTCCTTCTTGGTTTTAATTACCTTTCCGGCCCAAGCAGAGGTAATACCCTCAATTTTAATGAAAGCCGTATCGCCTGTAGTGGTTTCAATGAATACTTTCTCAGAGCCATCGCCAGTATAAACCACAACTGACGCTTCAACCTTTGGGCTAACGATTGCGACTATTATTCCTAAAAATGCTGCCAATTTAAAAATCACAAAAATCTCCTAATTTTCTGAACTACATTTCTTTGCTTTCAATCCAGTGATATCACCTTTTGCTAGCAATTCTTTGCAGATATTTTTGAACATATAACTACCCAATGAAGCCGCATCAACAATGGCGGTTTTAAATTCCTTATAACATTTATCTAAACCTATTTTTTTAGCTTCTTGAACGACATTTTTATTGCTGTCAGCTGGCAAATCGAGTGCGCTGACCACCGCAAGCTTCACGTCTTCGTCTCCGCACTCAGTCTTGGCTTTTTCAAAAGCCTTAGAGAAAAATGGAATGGCCGCCCATGCATTCATAATTTTGCGAGTCATTTTTCCTGCTTGAAAAGCATCGCCAGGATGCTTTTCAACCCATCTGACTAAAGCATCATGGCAAAAATCACCCGAATAATCGTGATTTTGACAAGTTGGATAATCCTCAATTTTATCGAGAATGACCTGACCCTCAACCAATCTTAAAGCCTGGGCTGAGGTCAC
>JAYUEN010000453.1:0-10577 GCA_043739185.1 Bdellovibrionales bacterium | reverse complement strand
TCGGAACCATCGATTTTCCGAAGTTATCAGCCTGGCAAAAACCGGATGACTTTCGCGAAATGTCGCGCTTTTTAAATGTCGATGAAAAAGAGCTCAAGGCCATTGGCTATGAAGTCAGCGGCAAAGCGCCTGGTGGCACGGCTCGCAAATTAAAAACGCGCAGTTCATAAGCTTTCGCGAAGCGATTTGCGCAGTATCTCAAGCATCATTGATTGATATTTTTTACCCTCAGACTTAGCTTTAGTTTTTAAAGCATTAAGTAAATTTGCCGGAACCCTCAAACTAATCGACACTCTCGGCCGATCGATTTCAGTTGTTAACAACCTCATATCTTCAAGAAAGCGTAGTGCATCGGACGGAGAAATTCTTGGCGTCACAATACTCTCGCCAGATTTAGTTTTTTTCATTTAATTTAGCCTTTATGTTTTCAATGTCGATCAAATCCTGAGGCCGGCCAGTCTCAATTTTCATTTGCAATAATTGCCGTAAGCTCACAACTGAAATTTTTCGACCGCCCACTGAAATTTTTTCAGTTTTTAGGTCCTTTAAATCTTTGTTTATCAAAATATCAACTTGCTTAGAAGGATCCTTAAAGTCTACAAAAGACCACGCAATCAAATTTCTCTTTTCAATATACTCTTTTCGCATTTTAAAAACTTCTTGTGCTCGAATCGGAAGACGAGATTGAAGACCCATTTTTAACAAAGTTTTTTCAGCTAACTCATAATCCTCAAGCTTTAAAAACAAAACAAAATCAACATCCATCGTCGCCCGCACCAGACCATGTAGGGCAAGCGCATAGCCTCCGACAATTGCATATTTAAGCTTCGCTCGGTCAAAATGATCAATCAACTCATAAATCAGCATATCTTGTATTGTATATACAAGTATATACAATTGCAACAGAATCTTCGGTTGGGCTTAAAAGATAACTAAATCAGAGCCTTAGGCCCCAGCTAGCTTTTTGATTGGGCTTGCTTAGTTTTCACCTTATGAAGTTTAAAAAACTTGAAACTATTAGACGTCTTGCATATTAATCGCGAGATAAAATGAAGGAATCCGCTCCATATCAAGGGTTGAAGGTAAAAATAAGGCGAAGAATACATAAAATGTATTTTGAGTCTTATTTTTACCTGAAGACGCAGGGATGGAGCGGATTACAAGGCTTTGGCCGCGACTTAATATGCAAGAGGTCTATTAAACTCATTTTAAAATTTGGTTTTCGGAACAATGCAGCTTTTTTTATAGGGAACTTCTAACTCACATTCACTTTTATAAGCTTCGCATCCCTTCTTGTTTTTGAACTTGTCAAAAACCCAATTGACTTCCCTTTGGCCATTTTCAAGTAATTCCAAGCTATTAAAAGAACCTGAAATGCAAACGTACTTTTGTATTTGAGTTTTTCTTTTGTAACTCTTTAAGAGTTCTTTACAAGAGCGAATATCCATCGGATCTCGGGCAAGGTAAGACTGCTCGGCAACTCTCTCTCCAGTTTTAAATCCCAAATTCTTTTCTAAATTGTTTTCTATTTTGTTTTTTACATTAATATTAAAATAAGCCAATTCCATTTTTACGCTGGGTTCATAGCCCAAACTCTCACATTCTACTTTTACGTCCGCCTTTAAGAAGCATTGCCAATAAGAATAGGCCATACTTTTATCTTCAGAAAATGGTGTCATTGAGGCAAAGCAGGTATTGACTGCCAAATCCTCCCAATTCAAAATCCCGAAATCATCACCAATGAGACCATAGGGATAAATAGATTTAATTTTATTAAGATGTGTAGAATTCGCACTCGCTATTGAAATCATCGCCGAAATTGCTAAGAAAAATATATTCCTAAAAAGCTCTATTTTTTCGCGCATTCCTGAAGCTCCTTCAAAAGTTTTAGAAATGGTTCAACATCCTTTACGGACTTCTTGTCTTTTTTGATTATTCCCTTAAGATCACCTTTATATTCTTCAGCAGCTTCAACCCAAGTAGCTGGTCGCTTTAATTTTAAAGAAGCTAAATCTTTTTTTCTAAAAAGCCAACGAACGCCCGCACAAATATTAACATTTGGATCGTCTAAATCCTTTTTGTTTGCGGTTACGTAATGATTTTTCAACTCACCTGACTCATCCGCAATAATTTTTCGAGTTTTGTTTAAAATTTGCATTAATCCGCGGGCGCTATTTGAATCTTTTTTGCTTGCGAGTTTAATTGCATTAAAGCTCGACTCAGATGCGATAAGTGCCTTTACTAGATTTGGATCGAGAAATTCTTTTGGAATAAGTACCTCATTCCAGTATTGCACCCAACCTGCGATTAAAGAATCAAACTTTGCACCATCCTCAAACCCAAGCTTACTTGGGCATGGAACATTGCTCAAGTTTGAAAAAAATGATGAGGAAATTTGCTTAATCTCGTCCGGATATAGTTGATCTTTACCTGACGGATTACTTGCACAATGGCCATTTCTGATCGTGACTTCACCGTCGGGATGTTTCTTACTGGGTGCCACGCGAAGGGGGTGTTTCCGGACCCAGTGCTGACCTGTGGGACACAAACGCCACGGATGAACTTTATGATTTTGATCGTCCGCAAGAACAGCTTGAATTGATCGCCGAACTGAAAGATTTTGTTCCGTCAGATATTCAATTTTTTTTATACCACAGTCCCTAAGTGTATTTACAAATTCAGACAACCACGAAGGCGTCATCACAATAATCCCCGTGAAATCGAATTTGACCGTCGAACTCTTTTTCAAATTTTCGTGATATGCCCATGCCGCTAGGGCCGCTTCTCGACCTTCCGGACGTGATGATAAAAATTGGCCATATTTTGCGATTTTCAGTATGCTCTTTTTGGCTTTCACTTTGGCGGCCTTTTTAATGATCCTCTTGGAGGTCTTTTGGGCAAACTTCATAACAAGCTCCATTCAATGACTGATAAAGTTCCTGGCGCTTTCTTTAAAGCCTTTAAGTTTAGGTCAAAAGACAATTCACCTTTCTGATAAATTGTATTAGCAGAAAGACAAAACAGTCGATGATGCTGCCCATCCATTTCTTCCCTTATAAATTTGAGACCATTTCCTCGCTGTTCAGGAGCGCGGCCAGAAATTCTCTCTTCAAACGCCACTCTCATTACTTCTTTAGGAGTTGTCTTTTCGGGCAATTGCTTGCCAAGTGAAGAAATAATTCCTTGGCCGCGATCGGCAGCTACCAAGAGTATTACCTTTGATTGAATTGATAGCCCGATCATACATCCAGGAGTGTCCTTCCATTTCCCAAGATTATGATCAAAACTATTGTTTGCTAATTCACCTAAAATTGCTGAAATTAGTGATGCTTGATTATTATCTCGGGTCCAAGCCTCAAGTAATTTGAACCAATGGGGCAAGCGTCCCTTTACCTGACCACGATCTTCACAAAACCAAAGACCCTCTTTTTGATCACCGACTGTTTCCCCAGTAATTATAAATCGCTCTACTTTTTTAATTAGATCCATAGAACAAACCTATGCCAATCTTAAGAGCTCAACTCAATTTAGAGATATTCAAACATATTCGGAAGTATTCGGCCACAATTATTCACTTTCTAGACTGAACTTCGCGTCCGCTCAATCTGTTTTCAGATCTGAGTCTGCAAACATCATACTATCGTCTTCGACCAAATAAAACGTACCTATCTCTCACTCTCAATAAAACTACGCATTTTTTCGGCCACCTTTTGGGTGAGTACTTCAAATGCAAAGCCCATGAAAATCTTAGGCAGCGGAAACTGTGTCGCCTGATAGTGAGACAAAATCGATACCTCACAGCTCTCGTCATTTAAATTCTCAAAGCCAATGGCTCCGGTCATTCCTTTAAGCTCACCCCAGACCACTTCGAACTGAATTTCACTTCGCTTTTTCTGAGCAACCAGATCGATTGCCAAGATCATTCGAGTCTCATAGCCCAAAGCTTCAACCGCCAAGAACAGCTGTTTATTTTTCTCATCATAGTAAGCACTCTTAAAATGCGAGCTTACTTGCGTTAATTTTGCGTATTCTTGAGCTGTCTTAAAAGCACCTTCTCGCGCCGAATGAACTATGCCTGCCCCTTTAACATCAAAGGCAATGAGTCCTCCGGATAGTTTAGATTGGTTCACAGATACTGGGATCAAGCGTTCTTCGAGCATCTTGCGGTGAATGTTTTTTTTACTTCGCCAAAACGGCATATCTTGAGCCGAGGGCTCTTCTTGCAAAAGGAGCTTTAAATCTTTTTTGTCACGAATAAATTTGAGGGGCTCGGGAGGAAATTGTGAAAAGGCTTTTTCTTTGGTTCCCGCCAAGGCAATGCCTGAAGTAAGCAAAATTGCGTTAAATAAATGCGCGTAAAATCTTAGACGCCTTCTTAAGTTTGCCTTCGTGCTTGACAGCATCAACTGAGTCTAGATTAAGTATGCAGATGCTCCAAGAAGAAAGTCCGCAAATCATTCCTAAATGGAAAAAGCAGCTCCCAATGTGGCTCACTTGGGCGCGCATAGCTATGAGTCCTATCCTCGTTGTTATTTTAAGCTTTCCGTATACGGATTGGAATGGCTGTGGAGCGGCCATAGTATTTACCATAGCCAGTATTACAGATTGGTTTGACGGAGCACTCGCCCGCAAATACCAAGCCGAAAGCACCATGGGTAAATTCATGGACCCTATTGCTGACAAAGTCTTAGTCTCAAGTGTGCTCATTATGCTCTTGCCTATTGGTCGAGTGCATCCTGTTATGGTGATCATAATTTTGCTACGAGATATTTTTATTGGTGGAATCAGATCAGTTGCCGCTGCCGACGGCGTCATTATTTCTGCTAAAAATACTGGCAAATGGAAGACCGCCATGCAGATGGTCGGAATTCCCGCCCTACTCATTCACAACCCAATCTTTGGATTTCCCACTCACGATATGGGAATCAGTCTGCTTTGGATCAGCGCTGCTTTGAGCATCGTTTCTGGCTATCAGTATACTCGAGCATATTATAGCGCGAAAAATGCCTCATAATTTTTTTGATCACATATTTTTTCAAATTGAGAGACTAAGTTCTTTGCGGCTAGTAAAAAAAGGCAATCTGCCAGTTCCAAAATCTGTTTGAATTATAAGCCAACTTGGCTGCGCTTCAAAGTAAGTTTAACTTTTCAATTTTGAAATTTACTTTCAAAAAAGCAAATTGGTTCAAAATCACGACGATCTATATTTAGCCGAATTTCAACCTGACCTTAATAAATGCTATTTTACTTCAGCTAGATATTTGACGAAGGGGTTTACACTAACAAAGAACCTGACTCTTCTGGGGCGAGACCCCAATTTGCACCAATAAACCTCTTGCATATTAAATCGTGGCTAAAGCCTTGTAATCCGCTCCAGCTCCGCGTCTTCAGGCAAAAATAAGACTCAAAATACATTTTCTGTATCCTTCGCCTTTTTTTACTTTCAATCCTTGATCTGAAGCGGATTCCTTCATTTTATCTCATGATTAATATGCAAGAGGTCTAATGTCTCTCCCAACTTATCTTATTCAAAAAACTTCAATGGGAAATAAGAATCCCACACCTTCAAGTGAAAACCTTTCGAAAATTACTACTTGCTTGATGACTCTATTGAGAGTGAAAGTTTTCGCAATTCAAACCACTTCCGATTTCTGTAGTCCAACTAGCTCCGGGTATGGCCCCTTCTTCAGTTTGATAAAAAACTTTGTAATATTCAGGATGAAAAGTGAGGTTATCGATCACCGGATTCGCCAGCTGAATAATGCTTAAATTTGAAAGGTTATGAGCCCAAATTTCTTCGTAGTTAGGCAGAGGCACAAAGTTAGTAGCATCAATTTGAATAATACGGCAAGTGTTTGCAAATGGAAGTAAATAACTAACATTGAGATGGGCCATTGCAGATATCGTGATGACTTTTCCGAGAACGGGATCTTGACCAATAAATTGCCCCCCTTCAATTTGAATGCTCATATCCTGGGTGAAACCTTCTCGATATTCCTTCTGACCGGGGTTACGGCTTGCAAGCACTTGCATTTTCATTTGGCCGAAGGCAATTGTCATTGGTGAATTGGTAGGATTAAAAACTTCTATATGAAAAATTTCAGGTGAACTTCCCGCTTGAATGGCCCCCGTTTTAGAAATATTCGTAAAAAGTTTTGTATTTGATTTCAATTTAACCTTCAATTCAGGGCTTTTTGTAACCAGTCGAAATTGCCTACTATACTTCAGTTGATAATCGGGCCCAGCTGATTCAGTCATTATCCGACAATCTTGAGCAGGTATGGCTATTCGAGGATCTGTTTCACCGAATGAAGAAGAGAGGTTTTTAAATTTAATAAGGCGTGCAGAATCAAATTGCGATAACGCATAATAGGTTTGTTTCTTACTGCTCAATTGACTGATAAAATTCTCACAGACGAGCATTAATTGAGGCTCCGCAGGTGAATTTAAAATTATTTGAGTTTGGGTAGTCAGCGGATACTTCACGCCGGCATTTCGATTCTCCCCAACTATCGGAAGTCGAGAATCAAACTCCGCGCCCTGCTCGTCATGTGAAACCAAATTGATATTCGCAACATCTTCTTTCATGAGTGGTCCGATTGGAATGTCTTTGAACCGAAAAACTTCGGTAGAACCATTTTTATTAATAAATTCAAAATTCATCGAACAAGTACTGGTTAAGTTTGAACGAGAATTCTCTACAACCATATTAAAATCAAATAAGCTGATGAGTTGAAAACTTTTTATATTTGAAAATATCTTTCGGAGATTGTAAATGGCTGACCCCGTTTGACAGTTCCCTATGACATTGAGTGAAATTGGATTTGTAACAAAATCATTATTTTTTAAAGCTTCAATTTCAACCACACTCGATGGATAAAGTGTCTCCTTCATTTTGGAATCGAGATTCATTTTGAGTGGCTCTGTTAGGCCAGGCCCAGATTGCACTTTGAAGCGAGCTAAGACCACGGGCGTATCGACATGAAAACTGTCCATTACCGGACCGGCTTTTTCTTTCGAACAAGAAAAGAGTCCGAAAGCTAGGATTAAGGTGAGCGAAATATTGGTTAAAGTAATTTTATTCATATTAGAACCTCCGGTCGAATGCGAAGTGCAAGGAGCTAGCCATAAAACCTCGTGAACTCATCGAACACGGACGAAAGCCGTTGAAGTGGCACAAAGCTATTGCAGCAGCGTGCCGAGAGAAAACCTAGACAATTCATATTTTAGGTTTGAGGCTAAGGCTTGCACTTTAAATCCATTGTTCAATAATTTTGGAGTATTTATGAGAGCTGTAATGTTTGCCGGAGCTGACGCCATGACAGATATGCCACTTACACTTTCAGCTTTGGCAGTGCCAGAGGTGCAAAAGCTACTTGAACAATTTGGCTTATTTCAAGGCTTGGATATAATCTTTGAAAAAATGTATGTTGAACCCTTTCCTGCTTTAGCAGCTTCAGTTCTTACTCAAGTTGGACTTTTTCAAGCTTTTTTAAAACAAAATTCAAGTAAGCTAATATTGGTTGGCTGCTCAATGGGCGATCTTGCAAAGCTCATTTGTGCAAAGGCCATGGATATAGAAGGTGCCTTAGTTGGTATTGAAAAATTCACTAAAGGCCTAAAGGATATCGAGCCGGGATCGATCATTCATATTAAAACGGAGTTGAAACGTGGGATTGAATTTCACGAAGGACTCTTAGCGTATGGTCTTTTTATGGCCATGGATCAAACTGATCATGATTGTTTAATAGCAGGCAAACAAGCGGATTTACTAAAATGGCAATCTGAAAATCGCATTGCCAGGGCCTCAAAACAACAAATTATTTTACCCTATCCACTGCATTCGCCTCTTATGAAGCCCGCTTACGACAAATTAGAGAAAGTATTTAAAGCTCGAGCTTTTTCGCCACCTATTTACCCAATCACCTCTTCGGTTTCTCCCGGAACAGTTTTGAATAGCGAGAATATTCAAGATGACTTGAAACAAAACATTTTAGGTCAAGTGCGCTGGCAAGAGAGCTTTCAATGGATGAATAAATCCTTAGGCATCAAGGAGTTTGTAAATATTGGGCCGGTTGCCACTCTTAAGATTTTAGCAAATCGAATTTCGACCCACTCGCCCTTTTCAATCATCGATTTGGTCGAAACCATTTAGCCTCGCATTTCACAATGTTTCAATCGTCTCAATGCATTTAACTCGACTGAACTTAGTGCTTGCTTTAATGCATTATCAGGCTGATTTCTCATAATATTCTTGCTGATCCAAACACCGCTATATTAATCTAGAGCTCTAATTTTAATGTTTAAATTAAGAATTTTTCTGCAACACTTCACTTGGCCCTTTGCAGCCAAATCTACAGGAAGAAAATGTCTCACCTTCCGGAACGCTTGAAAAGCTTAGTAAATGAATCTGTGGCAATTTTGGGACAAGTGATTTTCGAAGAAGCTTCTGCCCACGATTTTGAACTCATTGAAGCCATCCGACATCGAATGACTCTTTTAAGAAATGCAAATGACCAAAAAAAAGTCCGTATATTAAATGAAACCTTTCAAAATTTAGTGGACTCACCCATTTCAAATTTGCGAATTACTGCTCATGCTTTTTCAATGATGCTCGAATTGATGAACGCGTGCGAAAATGCCTATCGAACCTATTCTTTAAAACAACATCAAAAAGTCGAAATTAAGACAAAACCAAGATCAATAGTCTATGTTTTAACGGCCCATCCCACTGAAGCTAGAAATCCACAAAACATTCAATTGTTTCAAAAAATTGGTGAACTTCTTTTACGTGCTCTTGAAGTCGGCATTGAATCACAAACAGAATTTTTAAAGACATTGCTCAAAATTGCTTGGCATACTCCGATCACTCGTCACCGAAAACCAAATGTGCGTGACGAAGCAGAACATATTTTCTCGATTCTTTTAAAACGTGAAATCCTCGATGTGATATTGCGAGCGGGTCCCGAACTCTATTCCACCTATATTCACACCTGGGTAGGGGGTGACAAAGACGGCCATCCCGGCGTTCATTCCAAAGTCATGCTTCAAAGCTTTCAAATATCCCGCGGTTTATTAATCAAATATATTCTCGATAATCTTGAAGGTTTTAGATCTTATTCGAACGTGACCTTAACGGGCACAAAAAATTTAGAACAACGAAGGCTCGTACTTAAAAACATTTTGGCCCTTCGAAAAAATCTTTTAAAACTTAAAAACGTCAAAAGTAGAGATGCCGCAAAAGTAAAAAAACTGAAACTTCAGTTAACTCATATTCTAAAACATCAAATTAAAAATCATTTTGGATTGTCGACTGAACTTTCAATGATTGAAAGGGTTTTTAGTATTTTCCCTGGGCTCGTGGTGCCGCTTGAGTTTAGAGAGTCCGCTGATCTCGTAGTTGCCGCATCTCAAAATCCTAAGTTTGCGATTTCAAAAATGTTTTCGGTCATGAAAAATATTGCAAAGGGCGGCGATCCCAGATGGTACGCCAGAAGTTTCGTCATTAGTCAAACGCACTCTATTGATGATATTCGAGCCGCACGCATTTTAATGCAAAGATTTTTGGGTAGTACCCGATTACCAATCGTGCCACTTTTTGAACAAAAACAAGCACTCGTAGACTCTGTTCAAATTGTAACATCCATTCTTAAGGATAAAAAATTACGTCGAGCCATCAAAACAAATTGGAACCAGCAACTTGAAGTCATGCTTGGCTATTCTGACTCCTCGAAAGAAATCGGCGTATTGGCAAGCCGAATTGAAATTGCCAAAGCCATTCAAGGTATTGATCGGCTCTGTAGAAAGGCTAAAGTAACCCCGGTCTTTTTTCATGGCTCCGGAGGAAGTGTAGATCGTGGCGGCGGCTCTATTTCAGAACAAACCTCTTGGTGGCCAGCAAGTGCGTTTTGGATATATAAAGTCACAATACAAGGTGAAATGGTTGAAAGAACCCTCAGTACTCCTGAAATTGTTCGCGGCCAACTCGAAAAAATTGGCACTCTGGCAGAAAACAATCTCCGATTGAATCGCAAACCTATTTCGGTCCCAGAGTCTCTTCAAGCATTTGGCAAATCGATGTCGAAATTTTACCAAGCCAAAGTCAATTCAAGTGAGTTTTTAGCTATGATTGCAGAGGTGACTCCTTATTCCTATCTCTCAGCCATTAAGATTGGCTCGCGCCCAACCAAACGCGGTAAGATTCATTCGGTGATGTCCTTAAGAGCCATTCCCTGGATCCTGTGCTGGACTCAAACTCGAATATTGTTCCCAACCTGGTGGGGCGCAGGTTCCGCCTGGAACTTACTATCTCAAAAAGAAAAATCTAGACTATGCGTGGATTTTAAAAAGAGCGACTTCTTTCAATCTTATATAAAGCAACTTGGCTTTACGCTTAAAAAGATTGATCTGTCTATTTTTGAAATTTATTTACAGCAAAGTAATTTGCCTCAAAAGCAGGCGAATGACTATTTAGTTGAGTTTCGCTCTGAACTAAAGAAAACAATCACTTTCTTTAGAGCCGTTAGCGGTCAAAGAGATTTGCTTTATTATAGGCCTTGGCTAGGAGAGAGTATCTC
>JAYUEN010000452.1:0-1072 GCA_043739185.1 Bdellovibrionales bacterium | reverse complement strand
TTTTTTAAGTCCAAAACCAGACCCGAAAAACTCCCAAATAACGCAAAAGCTTAAAAATACTTATCCACAGGAATTCAACTATAAGAAGAAAGAACCCGATTATTGGGCTCTTTCTTTTATTAATTGATAAAGTTTTAACACTAGAATTTAAATCCGTTTTAACGGCAGCAGCGGCAGTCAACCGCTTGCCAGTTTCGGTGAACAGTCTTTAGTGGGTCAGTGATGATCCTTTGGCCAAATTCAAAACTACGCTGCTTGCTGCTCTTTCGAGTTGATCTTTTAGAAAGTACGGAAGCCGTTGAACTCTCGCTTTTTTGTAGAGACTTAGAGCTAATTGATAAGAATTGAAATTTGACAGCAAAAATACTCCCTTTTTTTAATTTTTCCTGCGTCGTCGTAAGACTTGGGACGCAAGAAAAATTAAAAAAAGGGAGTATTTATGCTTAAGAATTTTCGTAGTTACCAATTAGCTCTAAGCCTCTACAAAAAATGTGAGCAGATCAAAACCAAGGCTTACATAAAAGATCAACTCGAAAGAGCAAGTCTGAGCATTGTATTGAATTTGGCCGAAGGATCTGCAAAAACCACAGCAAAAGAGCGAGCCAGATTTTATTCAATTAGCTATGCTTCACTTCGTGAAACTCAAGTTTTGCTTGAGATTCTTGAGCAAGCAGAATTGAGCAAAATTGCCAACGAGCTGGGCGCAATGATCTACAAATTAAAAACGAAATAATGTTAAAACCTAGGGTGTGTGCCGGATCCAGACGCTGATTCTGGATCGGCTGCAGTTGACTGTATGCTGCTTGCCCGACCCTGAAATTCTCGACATTTTACCAACTACAACTAAAAAAGAGAGGACCCGACTATTCAGTCCTTCTACGGGACCTTAGGCAAAACTTCAACGCCGATCGTATCAAAAATCGTCGACCAAATCATAACATTGGCTCGCCATGAAATTAATTTCTGATAACGAGCATCGGTCAGAAAATGTCCCGCATTTTTGAGCGCGATTTGCACAATTGGCTTCGGACCAAGTTGCGCTGATTGCAAGGCTTGAGTAAATTGATAAGAA
>JAYUEN010000451.1:0-1076 GCA_043739185.1 Bdellovibrionales bacterium | reverse complement strand
AAAATTTAAAAAAGAATTTGATCGGCTTGAAAATATCGTCACTCAAAGTGAATCAAAGAAACTAAGATTTGATCGCAAGACGCTCAGAATTAGAAATCACTTGAAGCTGCTCAATGAGCTATTGAGGATGCCAAGTGCTTTGAAGCTCGTGTTTGATTGATTCTAAATTTTCTCATAGAGAGACGACGTTTTTGTCGTAACTAGATTATTAAAAATAATTTCAATGAGGTTTTATGAATTCGAATTTAACAAAATATGACTTATGCACTGGTGATAAGCAAGACGGCGAATTGAGCATGCAAAAGTATTCTGGGTTTGCTTTACTTTTCGAGGGGAATCTCCATTACGTCGTAAGACTAATCATGTTTCCGCATACATGGTACTTTCTTGCAAAAAATCGCGAATCGCAAAATGCTTATACGATCTATTCCAAATGCATTCGAAATGGCGATCTCATCCGCTTTCAAGATCCCGTTGGTGTCGCAAATTTAAGCGACGATCTCAAGACTCATCTAGAGCTGAAATTTCATCTCCTCAGCCAATCCGTATTTATGAATTTATTCCCCTCAATTAAGAATTGAGAAAGGATAAAATGCTTTCTCTTAGACGTTTTCAAAAATTGGTGGTGCCCATTTCAATTATGACTCTTTCGATTTTTTTATCGAGTAGTGGCTATTGTAGCGTCGAATCAAGCCTAGGTGCGATTCAATCGAAACTCATTTCTACAATTCTGCCAATGGCCGCGATTTTAGGTCTGGTAATCGCGGCCCTCTCCTTTGTGGCGGGCTCTCAAAATGCTCGGTCGCATTTAATTTTAGCAATCTTCGGCGCACTTATCGGATTCGGAGCGCCGAGCATCGTTGAGTTTTTACGAGGGCTTGTGAATTAAATAGATTTGTTTCTTAAGCTGGGTCTGGCGCAAGAGACGCGCCAGACATTTTTTATAAATTACTTGGAGGTTCGATTTGGGATTGCGAGCGACAAGCGTGAGTAAATGCTTAGACAAAAAACTTATCATTTTTGGATTTGAGGTTGTGGACATCTTAGCAATTTTTTTACTTCTTTCGATTCTCAAC
>JAYUEN010000450.1:0-1077 GCA_043739185.1 Bdellovibrionales bacterium | reverse complement strand
TCCGAAAAATATTTTTGAAAAGAAATTTCTTCTAGTTTATACCGGAAAATCACATAACTCGGGAATTAACAACTGGCATGTGATTAAGCAATACATTGATGGCAATAAAGAGATTCAGAGTGCGTTTGATAAGCTAGGCAGAGTTTCACATCAAATGGTTGAAACTGTGACTAAAAAGAACTTCTCGAAACTTGCGGAGTTATTCACTCAAGAATTTATTGCGAGATGTGAACTCTCTCAGGAGTTTTCAAGCCCCGAGATTGAGAAGCTTTCAAATTTGGCAAAAAGACATAATGCGGTTGCAAAGATCTGTGGAGCGGGCGGCGGCGGATGTGTGATGATTTGGTGTGAAAATGAAAATCGTGATCAGGTCAAAATGGATTGCGAAAAAAGTGGCTTTCAAGTTCTTGAAGCGCATGTTTTTTCATACGGCAAAACATGAAGGAGAATTTAGAGGTTCTCAGATTTGCTGGAGTATCTCTCGGAGGCGGAAAGACCGACAAGACAGCGGTCGCTCAGATTGAGTATTTTGCCTCTCAAAAGCGTCTTTTCCTAAGAAGTTTATATACTAATGTTTCGAGTAGCGAGGGTAAATCCTCTGACCTCAATCTACATGAAATTCTAAGTGAGAATAAATTTAAGCTTGTTGCGTTTGATGTTCCTCTTCAATTTCCGTTTTGTGTGAGATGCGAGCTGAAATGTCCAGGCTATGAAAAATGTAAACTTCCACACATTAAGTGGATGTGGGACTTTCATAAGAAACGTAACAAAGTAAAGAGACCAAACAAATTATTTACTCCCTATACCGAGCGCTGCGCAGAAATGTATATTAGTAGCGAACTTGAAGAGAACTTTTTTCCGTCCCATGCTTTGGGTGCAAATGCGGCGCCGCTGGCCGCGCGTGGGCACTTTGTAGCTAGAAGATTAAAAAAAGTAAATATGATTGAATGTTTTCCTAAGCTTTCGCTTTGGCGAATCGGCGTGAGCCTCGATATCCCAAAATCCTATTTGAGATTTCACAGGCACAGTGTCGACGGTGATGAGGCAAGATATTATATTCTCTCACGTCTCGTAGAG
>JAYUEN010000449.1:0-10664 GCA_043739185.1 Bdellovibrionales bacterium | reverse complement strand
CCTGCTTAGTTTTGGAGGCGCCCCGCGTAGACACAGTTTCACATATGAATTTAGGCAAACGCGGCGCGCCTCCAAAACTAAGCAGGTACATTACGGCTGTCCACACTTTTGACATTTGCAAAACCCTGACGGTCATTCGTCTCAAAATGAGATCATTTTATCTTCTCAAATAGAATTAAATGCCTAGGCAGCCCTGGCATACCGGTACTCTTCTTGCGATAGCTATTAATATTAATAGAATTTTTTTAGAAGGGACACTCCCATGAAAAATCTGAATCTGAAATTTTTAAGCTTCCTTATTCTTCAAGCTCTTATCTTTATGTCTTGTGGAAAGAAAGATGAGCCAGGCATAACCGCTGGTCGCTGCGACAATCGCAATGCCGCTGGTTGCGCAGGCAGTGTAGCGGCTCAGGGAAATACCGACATCGTACTTCAAGGACTATTCTGGGGAGACGATCAAGCAAGCTTTCAGCTCACGGCGGCAGGGCTTGTTGATGCCACCATAACAGCCAATGCTCTCGGAACAGTAAGTGATGGTCAAATCAGTGATAATACCGGAATTGCATTTGGAGCGAAGGTTACATTATCAAGCGGAAAGGCGACAACTGCCCCGGCCAATACCGCTATCGCAACAACCAGCCGCCTTCTTGTAGGTGTTTACGATAGTTTCGTTGGACAACAGGCTTCAACCGGTCAAGTAATCGGTCCAATTCAAATCCCAATGTCAACGGCAACCGGAACTGCAGGTGGCGGAGCCGCCAATATCATATTCAATGATGCCTTCGGTACGATTCAATTTAGCGGGAATTATGATGCGACAAACTTTACCGGCACCGTTCAGTTTACTAACAAGGTTGTTGTTGGTGGAGGTGCTGCAGTAACTGGTCAATTTAATTTTCAAATTCCAACTTGCTCATTCTTCGCATGTAATTAATGTGCCTGCTAACTTTTCGCAATTCAGCGCGCAAAGCTAGGCCTAAAAAATTTAAATTTACACGCTGAATTACGAAAAGTTAGCAGGCACCCTAATAAAAGCTGCGCTTGGTTTTTGCCATATTTCGTAGTGGCACACTTGTCTTAAAGCGATCGCCAAGCTTGGTCGCATAAGTCTCAAGCTCGTCAGCGATATAGGCCGTACCGATACTGTCAGCATACCTGAGCAATCCGCCACGAAATGGAGGAAACCCAGTACCCATGATCATCGCAAGATCAACTTCTTCTGGAGTATCGACGATATGCTCTTCAATCAAAGCGAGTGCCGCCTCATTTATCATGGCAAAAATTCCGCGCTGAACTATATCTTTATCGCTAATTGAATCTAATGGAGTCTTAAGGCCGAGAGCTGTGTAAACACTGTGATCGACACCACCACGCTTACCATTTGCATCGTAGTGATAAAAACCTTTTTGCGTTTTTTTGCCAAGACGTTTGAGTTCAACCAATTTTGCCATTGAAGTTGGAACCTGAACGCGGTCACCAAAACTCTCGTGAAAAATTTTGACAACTTTACCACAGACATCGATGCCGATTTCATCCATCAATGTAAATGGGCCCATGGGCATTCCGAAGTCATTGACGTAAAGCTCATCGACATTTTCAATGCTCGCACCTTCTTCAAGAAGAAATGCAGCCTCAATGAGATATGGCATAAGCAAACGATTGACTAAAAATCCTGGTCCATCTTTTACCACGACCGGAATTTTGCCAAGCTTTTTTGAAAGCTCAAAAATAGTAGCGGTAGCCTCATCGCTGGTCTTTTCACCGCGAATCACTTCAACCAAGGGCATTTTATGAACTGGATTAAAAAAGTGCATGCCAACAAAATTCGCTGGATTTGGATGCGCTTTTGCCATCTCAGTAACGCTTAAGCTTGAAGTATTGGTTGCGATAATGCAATCAGGGCGACATTGACCCACCAATTCGCCAATAACTTTTTGTTTGATTTTCATATCTTCAACAATTGCTTCAATCACCACATCTACTAATTTAAAGCCTGAATAATCGGTGGTTCCTGAAATCAAATCGATCTTGCGTTGATAGTCGTATTTGGTGATTTTTCTTTTTTTAAGTAGTTTCCCTAAAATATCTTGAACCGCAATGAAGCCTCGGGACAATGCTTCGGTATTGATATCTTTAATGCGAGCATCGATCCCCTTATCAGCAGCGATATAGGCAATACCGCCACCCATAGTGCCAGCACCAAGTACTGCAAGCTTTGAAACTTTCTTAGCTTTCGTAGTTTCTCCGGCGCCTGATTTTTTCTTCACACTCTCCATTAAAAAGAAAACATTGATAAGATGTTTACTAACATCTGTGATTCCGACTTCACAAAAAGCCTGCTTTTCAATTTCAAGGGCTTCATCACGACGAGTAAAACCATAGGTCTTCTGAATAACTTCTAAAGCCTTGAGTGGAGCAGGATATTTGCCCTTGGTTTGGATCATAACGGTTTTTCGCGCCTGCTTAAATACCAAATGCTGGCCGATTTTGCTTTCTAAAATTCGGTCCATTGGCTTCACTGCTTGAAAACGTTTTTTTCGCTTTGGTTTTGAAGCAACTTCATTTGCCATTTTAAGTGCTGCTTCTTCTAAAAAGTTCACATGCACCACTTGATCAACGAGCCCAATTCTCAAAGCCTTATTTGCGTCGACAGTTTTGCCAGCTAAAATAATATCGAGCGAAGCTTGAAGACCTACGGCGCGCGGCAAACGCACGCAGCCACCAAAACCTGGTATAATGCCAAGTTTCACTTCAGGTAAACCAATACGCGTGCTCGGATCATCGGTTGCGATTCGGTAATCGCAAGCGAGTGACAATTCACATCCCCCACCTAAACACTGCCCATGAATCGCGACAATAACCGGAATTTTCAAATCCTCAACTTTATTAAAAATTTGATGAGCTTCATTCAAAGCTTTTTCAAAATCTTCTTTTTTCTTAAGTGCTCTAATTTCTTCGATATCGGCTCCGGCAATAAAAATTCCGGGCTTTCTCGAAATCATAATGAGCGCTTTGAATTTACTTTGCTGAATCTCTTCTAAAAGTTCGCGCAGGCGAATCAAAATGGGCGCGGACATTTTATTTACTTTTTCGCCAACCAGATCCCACTCCATAATGGCGATATCACCAACTGCTTTAATTCTCAGACTTTCTTCAATACTCATGACTTAAGCCTCGTTCTCTATAATCATGGCCCCGCCTTGCCCGCCGCCGATGCAGAGAGTAGCGAGTCCAAATTGTACTTTTCGTCTTTGCATTTCTTTCATGAGGGTCAAGACAAGTCTTGTCCCCGTTGCTCCAACAGGGTGGCCAAGTGCAATCGCGCCACCGTTCACATTCATAATATTAGGATCAATGTCGCCAAGCTTGGTTGGCAGATCTAATTTTTTCTGAGCAAATTCTACTGATGAAAACGCTTTCATACATGCCAGGGCTTGGGCGGCGAATGCCTCATTGAGTTCAATCAAACCCATATCTTTCATGCTAAGGCCCGCACGCTTCAATGCAATTGGTGTCGCATAAACCGGACCGAGACCCATGCGCTCTGGCTCAAGACCGGCAAAGGCATAACCACGAATTTTCGCAATTGGTTTATAACCAAGCGCTTCGGCTTTTGATCTCTTCATCAAAATCACCATCGCCGCCCCATCCGTAATCGGACACGCATTGCCTGCGGTTACAGATCCGCCCTTGCGATCAAAAATAGGTTTTAATTTGCCGAGTGCTTCAAGTGATTGAGTATCTCTCGGACCAATATCCTCACCCACAACTTCTTTGAATTGTGGAGGCAAGAAAATGGGCGTAATTTCTTTAGCGAGATTTCCGTTTTTTTGAGCAGCGCATGCCTTCTGGTGACTCAAAAGTGCAAAAGCATCTTGTTCTTCACGGGTGATATGAAATTCTTTTGCCAAAATCTCAGCGGTTTCTCCCATATTTTTTCCGACAAAGGGGTCAGTAAGACCTTCAATGATTGCGACCCTCGGTTTATGCGGAGCACTTTGCATAGGACCAGTGGTGACCAATTCGACCACTTGCTGCAAGTCGGCTTTAAGAAGCGAGCCAAGTGCATGCAAGCGTTGACCGGTGGTCCTAGCTCCACCAAGTTCTGCAAAAATCTTTGTAAATTCTTTTGAAAACATAAGTGGCATTTGAGACATCGATTCTGTTCCACCCGAGATGACGCATTCGCAAGTGCCTGACTTAATGCGCTCATATCCATCTGCAATGCTCTCTAAAGCTGAAGCACAATTTCGGTGAACCGTATAAGCGGGAACTCGCTGCGGAATGCCTGCATTCAGTGCAATAACTCGCGATATATTAACGGCATCACTTGGTGAACCGGTATTGCCGATAATGACTTCATCAACCACATTGACATCTAAATTGGTTTTTTCAATGAGCTCTTTGAGAGCCACTCGTCCTAGCTCTGAAGGATGAATATTTTTAAGCTTGGTGTCAGCTTTAGCAAAAGGCGTTCTAAGGCCGTCAACTATGACTACATCATCTGGTGATTTTTGATTCTGCGACATTTTATAACTCCTATTGAAGCCATTATCATGCGCTTGGTGAATCCCCCCTATCAAGCTATTTTTCTAGAGCAAATCCTCACTGGTACTGCGACAGGAAAGTTTCTAGCCGTTTTGCTTGAAACTTTCCTGTCACAGCACTAGACCAAGCGGTCCTGCCTAAGAAAAATGCTTTACGCAAGCTGACTCTCAAATTGTGCCCTGGTTTGACAATGGCTTTAGGATTTATGAAACTTAAATGCGCACTAACCCAGGAGAGTCTAAAGATGAACAATTTTGATAAAGAAGCCCTCGAGTATCACAGCTCATATCCTGCCGGAAAGGTCGAGGTTATTTCCTCGAAAAATTGTTCAACTGAAAAAGCCCTATCGCTCGCTTACTCTCCCGGCGTCGCAGCTCCATGTAAAGAAATCGCAAAAGACCCAGACAAAGTTTACGATTATACAACTAAAGGAAATTTAGTTGGAGTGATCACCAACGGAACGGCAGTCCTAGGTCTAGGAGATATCGGCCCGCTTGCTGGCAAACCCGTAATGGAGGGCAAGGGAGTTTTGTTTAAGCAATTTGCCAACATCAATGTTTTTGATATCGAGATGAATACCAAAACAACTGAAGAATTCATTCAAGCTGTCAAGGCGCTTGAACCAACTTTTGGTGGAATCAATCTCGAAGATATCAAGGCACCTGAATGTTTTGAAATTGAAGAGCGCTTAAAGAAAGAAATGAATATTCCGGTTTTTCACGATGATCAACATGGAACTGCGATTATATCGGGTGCGGCTCTCCTCAACGCTTGCATCGTAACCGGTAAAAAAATGGAAAAAATAAAAGTCGTAATGAATGGCGCAGGTGCTGCGAGTGTGAGCTGCGGAAAAATATTTATTTCTTTAGGGGTCAATCCTAAAAATCTCACTATGTGCGACTCAAAGGGCGTAATTTATAAAGGCCGCAAAGATGGCATGAATAAATACAAAGAAATCTTTGCGGTCGAAACCAAAGATCGCAGCCTTTTGGATGCCATGAAAGGCGCAGATGTTTTCATTGGACTCAGTGTTGCCGGCGCAGTCACTCCTGAAATGTTGATGGTCATGGCCGATAAACCCATTGTATTTGCAATGGCAAATCCGGACCCTGAAATCAGCCCAATTCTAGCTAAAAAAGCACGTCCCGATGTCATCATGGCAACTGGGAGAAGTGATTTTCCGAATCAAGTGAATAATGTTTTAGGTTTTCCGTTTATCTTTCGCGGAGCTCTTGATGTGAGAGCTTCACAAATCAATGAAGAAATGAAATTAGCCGCCGTTCACGCCATCGCAAAGCTTGCGCGCGAAGATGTTCCCGAAAATGTTTCGGCGGCTTATGGTGGGCAAACATTTAGCTTTGGCCCAGAATATATTATTCCTAAACCATTTGATTCGAGAGTTTTACTCTGGGTAACTCCTGCAGTAGCAAAAGCCGCTATGGACACAGGTGTTGCCAAAAAACCAATTACCGACTTCGGAGCATACCGCGATAAATTAGAGGCCTTACAGGGCGTTAAAACAAGTTTCGTGCGCTCGATCATTCATCGCGTAACCGATCAAGCAAAAGCCAAGAATTTGAGTCTTCCCAAAATTATTTTTCCTGAAGGTGATTCATCCAAGATCATCAAAGCCGTTCATCGCGCGATGGATGAAAACTTTATGATTCCGGTTTTACTCGGCTCTCCGTCTGAATATAAAAGACGAATTGAAGAATTTGGCTTTGATAATATGAGGGATATCGAAGTGATCAATCCTGTCGATCATCCCAAATTCAAAGAATATGTTCAGCTGCTTTACGATAAGCGTAAACGCAAAGGCATGATGCAAAGAGAAGCTGAACGCCTCCTGAAAAATCCTGATTATTTTGCCGCCATGATGCTCGACACGGGAGCCGCCGACGGAATGGTTACCGGAGCCACGCAAAACTATGCGGATTGCGTACGCCCTATTTTACAGATCATTGGTGCTGGCAGAAGACGTACAGCTTCAGGATTAAATATTGTCATGTTCAAAGATCGAATGATTTTATTTACTGATACAGCAGTGAATATAAATCCGACGGCAGAACAAATTGCAAGTATCGCGATTCACGCAGCCCGCGTAGCCGAATATTTCGGAATTGAACCTCGAATCGCCATGCTTTCATATTCAAATTTTACCAGTCAGGGTACCAATCCCTCAAAGATGCTTGAAGCTGCCGAGATGGTTCGTAAAAATTATCCACATCTAAAAGTAGATGGCGAAATGCAGGCCGATACGGCGGTGAATCCCGATATCGTTAAACGTATCTTTCCTTTTTGCGAAATCAAAAATGGCGCCAATATTTTAGTTTTCCCAAATTTAGATGCGGGCAATATCGCTTATAAACTCGTTCAACAATTGGGTGGCGGCGAAGTAATCGGACCCTTTTTGATGGGTGTGAAAAAGGCGGCCAATGTCTTACAACGAACCGGAACCGTCGATGATGTTTTCAATTCGATTGTTATGACCGCACTTGAAGCACAGGCCCTTAAAGAAAAACATAGCACTCAACCTTCTTAAGTAGGAACGAAATGGCAAGCGTACTGGTCACCGGCGGCGGCGGCTACATAGGTAGCACAGTCAGCCACTGGCTGATAGACAAAGGACATACCGTCTTTGTTATCGATGATTTCTCGACTGGCAAAAAAGAACTTGTGCCCACCGAGAGCTATATTCAATCTAAAGTTGGCGACCCCAAGCAAATCGAAGATCTTCTAAAATATCGAAAGTTTGATTGTGTTATGCATTTGGCAGCAAAAGCTGTGGTCGCAGAGTCCTTTGAGCGCGCACAAGAATATTTTGAAAATAATGTGACTCAAACTGAAAAGTTTCTCGAACTTCTTATTAAAAGTGGCGTGAAGAAATTTGTATTTTCATCTAGCTGTAGTGTGTTTGGCGAAGCCAATTCTGATCTGATTGACGAAAGTTATGAAAAAAAACCGATTAGCCCTTACGGCGAATCCAAACTAAAAATCGAAAATCACTTAAGAAAGCTCTCAGCTATGGTGAATCTTGAGTGCATTGTCCTAAGGTTTTTCAATGCCGCGGGCAGCGAGCCTAAATTACGAACCGGTGAATGGCATAATCACGAAACCAGATTGATCCCACTCGCCTTAAAGGCCGCACGCGAGCAAAGTGTATTTTCAATTTTTGGAGACGACTATCAAACACCTGATAAAACCTGTATTCGTGATTTCGTTCACGTTTGGGATCTGGCTCAGGCCCATGAGTTGGCACTTAAAAGATTACTCTCCCAAAACGTAAAGTATGAAGACTACAATATCGGAAGTGAAAAGGGCTTTTCTGTTAGAGAAATTCTCAATTCTGTTGAAAAAGTAAGTGGCGTTAAATTGAAAACGCAATTGGCTCCTCGAAGAAAAGGCGATCCCGCTAAAATGGTGGCCTCGAGTGAAAAAGCGATGCAAGTACTCGGATACTCTCCGCGCTTTTCAGATCTCGAATCGATGGTTCGCTCTGCCTGGGATTGGGATCGTAAGTTAAATAAAAATTAATACCCTCTATTAGTGAGAGCGCGAAAGCTTCGAGTTTTGCCTAGACCTTGGCCTAAATGGCAAAAGTTCAATCTCAAATTGAGATTTTTTTTGTGCTTTTTAGCATTCTTAAGTAAAATATAAGTGTGTCACATGTCATTGGCGAGGATTGCCTTTGATGTGTGTTTTTCAAACCAAAATGTTTGCAGGAGGCCGTAAAATTGATGGAGAGGATGCGAAATAACTAAACCAAGCATTTCTAAACGCGAACGTGTGATAGTAGTAGGAGTCGGCCTTAAAACTGAAGCCTTTACTGAATTAAAAGAAAATCTTTGCGAGCTTGAAGAGCTTGCTGAGGCAGCTGGTTGTGAAATCGTAGGCTCTATCACGCAACTCCTAACGCAATATCATCCGGCAACTCTGCTCGGATCTGGCAAAGTCGAAGAATTAAAAAGTCTCGTTCAAGAATCCTCTGCAAGCATGGTCATCGTCGACCATCAACTCTCTGGCATTCAATGTCGTAACCTAGAGCAAGAATTGCTCGTTCCGGTTTTAGATCGCAATCAAGTCATTCTAGATATCTTTGCCATGCGCGCCCACTCACACGAAGGAAAGCTTCAAGTGGAGCTCGCTCAGATGTTAGATCAACTCCCTCGCATGGTTGATGCGTGGATGGGCTCTCTCTCAAGGCAAGGCGGCGGTATCGGCACTAGGGGCCCAGGAGAAACCGCACTCGAACTAGATCGCAGACGAATTCGCGATCGCATGAAACAAATCCGAAAGCAGCTTGAAAGTGTTAAGAAACACCGCGCCCAACATCGTGCGAGCCGAAAGCGCAATAAGACCCCAAGTTTTGCAATGATTGGCTATACCAATACCGGAAAATCAACGCTTATAAATCAGCTCACCCAGAGTCAGGTATTTGTACAAGATCAAGTTTTTGCTACACTTGATCCAACCACTCGCAAAGTATTTTTACCAGATGGCCCAATCAATGCGGTGATTACCGATACCGTGGGTTTTATACGAAAGCTTCCGACCAATCTAATTGAAGCCTTTAAAGCAACGCTTGAAGAGACGGACGAAGCCGATATTTTACTTCATGTGGTTGATTTGTCTAATCCAGCAATGGTTCGTCAAGTTGAGGTTGTTGAAAAGCTTATTGAAGAATTCAACTGGCATCACAAACCTATCATTCATGTTTTTAATAAAATTGATCAGGCGGCATTTGAAAAGCAGTTTCAAGTAAAAGCCTTTCCTCGGGTTTTCATAAGCGCACAAACCGGCGAAGGAATTGACCGTTTAAAACGCATGATGAGTGAAACTGTTAAAGCCCTCTATCAAGAAGTTGAACTTTTCTTTCCGAAATCTGAAGAATATAAAATCTATGAACTGGGTCGAGAAACACAAATTACCAAGCGCGAAGCTGCAAGCTCAGGAACTTTGTGCATAGCCCATATGACCCCGCAATTGCTCACCAGGTGGCAGGGCTATCTAGTAGCTGCCGCCGAGAATGTCTCCTAAAGACAACTCGGCCTCAAAGCATCAGGCAAACTGTAATAAGTTAGCTGAAACCGAAAAACTGTAAACCGCCGCAGCTGCCACGAAGACTGATCTGCCCCCCCCATCCTATTTACAAATATCCTTCGGCTTTTTCATATTCGCCAAACTAATTCGATTAGATGCGACCATCTCACTCATGGGCTGCAGACAATCCGTCTCATTGCTCAATTTAAATTTAAATTCAAATGGCTCAGAGCAAGCGTCGGTTTTAATGCTGATCAACTTTGTAAATGTTGGAGTATAGAACTCAATCGCATTTGCCTCAAGAGCCTCGCTCACTACTTGAATTTGAAATGGATGCCCGAACTCCTGCAAAATACTTACGACTGCGATATCAATGCATTTATCTCCGGTTAAACTTAAGCGCTCACGAAAAGCATTTGGCGTGGCAATTGTTAGCTTAGCTTGATCCTGAGGAATTTCAGTCACGAGCTTATTTACTTGTGCCTGCTCACTTTCACTCAGTGGATTATATCCTCGATTGATTATCCAGCCATAACCCCAATGCCAGCTCATGGGTAATCCGGCAATGCCCCCAAAGCGCACGCCATAATACATAGCCGAGCCAATAATATTAGCCCCGGTACTGGTTACACACTTGTCTAAGTTCGCATCGGCAGTTTTTCTCTGCTCTGCTGTGCCGCCTTGCCAGTAGGCGATATCGTGAGCAATACAGCAATTTCTCCACTGCGTGGGATTCGAGCCTGGATAGCCATCCGGAAACTTTGAGCAGCCATCAGTCGAAAAGCTCTGCAGTTTATTTTCTATGTTTTTATTGAGTAAACTCTCAAGCTTAAAATCGCCTTCAGCAAAGGCGGCTGAAGATATTGTTAGTAAAAAAAGGCCCAATATTTTCTTTTTCATCTTGTCCTTTGTATTTCTCACGGCTCAAAAATCGTCTCTGTCAGCCGCTAATGGTCAGTGTTTTACCAAAGACCGCGCGGTTCTCGGTAAAGTAGAAGGGTCTGGATTATGCCAAGAGGGGTAGACACCAAAACCAGGACGTTGTGTTAATGTATCTTGAGTTTAAAAATCCACAC
>JAYUEN010000448.1:0-10674 GCA_043739185.1 Bdellovibrionales bacterium | reverse complement strand
GAGACGAAAAAATATTTGAGCGAAGAATTCCTCAAAACCTTTTTAAATGGCAATGGGTTAGCTTCACTTCGGAATGCGACGCTGTACTAATAACAAATCGTTGAAGCCTGGCGGTCCACTTGAAGGTAATTGTAAGTAGAGCTTTCAAGTTCGCAATTGATCATAGATTTGTAAATGGAATTGACAGGAGTCCTACATTTGGCGTGACTCTCGGGCGAGAAGAAGAAAAAAAACCTGAAATCTTGAACATCGATGAGATCAGAAAGTTGCTTAATGAGGCTAAACGACTTGAAAGTCCCTGGCCTCCCAGGGTCGAAAGGTGACTATTCCCAAATCAACCGTCTTATCCGGGGACATTCGAGTTGGTGAAGCCGTCGCTTTTCGACTTAATGGCGACCAAATGCAGAGCATTTTTTTGAGTCTTGCTCCCGCCGCCACAAAGAAAACTCATTGAAATCTTTTGTCTTTTAGAACTTCAAGCGGATCGCGCCGACACAGGTATCGGGCAGGCTCAGCTCAATATCGTAGTTTTTTATCTTGGGTCGGTCTTCATCGACCCATTCGCCTTTGGCCGCTTTAAAGACCGTGTTTTTGAACGTCGTGCGAGAGCAGGATTCGTCGCCGACCAATGTTTCAATCGACTTCACGGGCTTGGTAATCCCTTCTAAAATCGTACCGCTGGCGCCACCTTCAATCGAAGGAACAACGACCGCAAGGTCGATCGACTTCGATGCGCTCCAACCCTTGGTATCGCTTGGCCCATAATTTTGAAAGCGCTCGATGGTTCCCCGAAGTTCGGAAGAAATTTCGACGGAATCGCGAAAGATCGTATGGTCACAAACAAGCAAGGAGCCATCCTTAAGATAGCTCGCCTTTGAACAAGAAACTGATTTGTCTCCGCTCTTAACTGCGTTGGGAATATCACCCTTCGCCAATTTTAAATTCAGTTCCGACTTAAAACCGCCATGCCCATAAATCTTAGAGGCGAATCCATTTTCGCGAAACTGATATTCAGCAATGGAGTCGCCTTTTTTATCAATCGAGCTTAAGGAGGCAATGGCGCCTGATTTGTAGCGCCTAAGATTGTTTCTATCAAGCGTGATCTCGATTCCATCGAGATTCACCGCCGGAAAACCAACGGCCAAGGCTCGTTCGACGCGCTCGAGTGAAGTGCCTTGGTGACTGCGTTCATCTATTAGCGCTGCGATCGAATCGAATCGAAATCCGTTAAACAAAAGTCTCGCAAAGATTTTATCGAGTGGAGATAACTTTTGAAAGATACGATTGTCTACCAAGTAGGCGGCGCCTTTACGTAAGCGCGAAACATCAACCGCAAGCGGTAAGGCCGCACAAGTATCTAGGACAGAGGGTAGACCCATCGCCGGCGCGTTGAAAGACGCGTCCTCGGCAAATTCGGCGTTCGACATTGCGCCCTTGAAATCTTGGCGAAACATTAAAAACCCCAGTGAGGCGCTCGCCTGATCGGCATATTTTGTCGCAAGTGTCAGGGTAAGATCAAAATCGCCTCTGGTATCGGCGCTGATTAATTCGGGCGGCAACTTGGCGCCCGCTTTTAGCCAAGAATGTGTCTCGCGGAGAGTAAGCTTAGCGTCGCAGTTCAGTGCAACGAAAATCGGAGTGCGCTTTTGCATGACGAACCCGAAGCTCTGGGCCAGAGTTGACTGCGCGATCAAAGTAGACGTCAGCGTAGTAAAAAAAGTGGTCAGAAAAACAGATGACTTCTTCATGTTCTGGGTACGCCTTTCAACATCTTTTGGCACGATTGTGCATAGTCAGATTCAAGAATTTTGTCCTGGCGGTTCACGAGCACGTCATGATATTGAAGTGCTTCTTTTGTTTTCTTTTGGACGTCGTAATAATGATCGAAAATATCGACTTTCACGCCCAACGAATCGACGTTAGATAGGCAAACCAGATTGCCGGCATCGTCAAACACCGCAGCATCAGCTTTGAGCTTTTGACCAAAGGCCATAACTGAAAGCTTTTCGAACCGAGCAATTTTTAGCGCGTCATCTTGATAGGTTATAATCTGGCGGATAAAACCAGTTTTGGCGTCAACGACGGCGCTGCCTGCACCCTTGACGATGATATCTTTAGCGCCCGTTAATGGAGTCTTGGCTTCGCATTCCGCCCCCAATTCACCGCCAAGCCTGAGCACATCTGCGAGTTGAAAAAGTGTGGTCACGCTCATGTCGCAAGCTCCATTTGCCGTTTTAACTTTCACTTTTGAAAATGAAAGGTCGTTCACAAGCACGACGGCATTTTCAGACCGGCTCTTTTTGACGGAGGTATTCGGCGCCACCAAGAATCGGTAGAGGCCGAACTCAATGTCACTCGGCTCACTGATCATGAGATAGCTCCAATTCATCATCGCTTTGAAGAAGTAATCTTTGTCGGCAAGTTTCACTTTGACGCTCTTGAGTCCATTCCGACCGCAGGCGAGCAAATGCGAATTGCGAGAGTCGTAATTCCACGAGCCAGTGTTCGACGCTTGTTCGACTCGAATTGCCTCACCAGCGCCGCAGACTACGTCGAAACCTTTGTACGTAAGCGGCGTATCGATCGAAGATGCAAATTCGATTTCATTTTGAGAATAGCCAAGGTCAAATTGATAGTCGACTATGTCTTTTGAAAAGCCTAAGACTTGCGGATTCTCGTGGTACACAAGGCCGATCAACGATGATCGCGGTTTTTCTGTCTCGGTCAAGCTTCGAATAATTCCGATCTTAGTTTGGTTTTGCGACCAGTACTTGATCCGAGAATTTATCCGTTCGCCACCGGCGAGCATGTAGGCGACAGCGGTTTCAGATAACGGCGCTTTGTCGAATTCGCTATAGCGAGGAACTTCGAGAATAACACCATCACCATTTTCGAAGCCGATTTCCATTTCATTGCTGGGTCCTAAAAGTTTTGTCACGGCCCGAACGTCGGTGAAGGTCGGAACTTTGCCATCAAGAAGCATGCGTGTATAACGGCGAGCAACGACGCTATCCTTCGCGCCCAACTGCACAGTCTTCTCGGTAATCGAAAGTTGAATCAAAAGCGCTGCTTGATCGACAGGCTCAAGCATTGCCCAGATCGCACCATTAAAAACATAACCTTTTTCAGAGGCTTCGAGCGCCAACATTGGTACCAACGAACAGCCATGCGGAATCAACGCGATATCTTTCGGCGCTTTTGTTTCATCTAGTTCAGTGGGAGGAAGTGTATGATCTTCGACTTTAGCTGACGTTTGGGGAACACGCGGCCACTGCAGCCGAATGTCGCGCGCGGTAAATGGAGCCTGCAGATTCCAACGATCGAGTGCGATTTTGAGTGCCTCTGTCCAATTCTTCGCGGCTTTTAACTGTGGCGCAACCGAACTTTTATCGAAACGAGCCAGTTCGTAGCGCGCCAGCGACAAGGCTCTCGGTTGACCGGATGACGTATCACAAAGGATGGCCTCTTCAAATCCGCCATCGCGCACGACCGCTTGGGCTGTTGCCTGGGTCGCGTTCTTCGGCGGGATCGGCACATCGGTCACAGGAGGCGCAGGCGGCATCGAAGGCGCATTATCGTTTGGAGAAGTTCCCGACGTGCACGAAACGCACAATGCGCAAATGGCAAAGCCGCCAACTAAAATATTTAAGAATATGCGAGCCGGCAAAGCAGAACTCAAATTCATCGACGTTCCTCGGTTTCAAAAGATTAAGAACGACCAACTTAGTCGAATTTCACACGATCCGCTACAGATTGATTTTCTAAATCGTCGCGATGGTGGCGACAAGCAGTCTCCTGGGCGAGAACGAAACAGCTAGGGCCAAAGAGCCGTTTAACGGCACCGCCGTTGAAAACAATTCGCATCGAATTATTCGGCATTGAGCGCCGGTGGGATTTGGTTCGAGCGCCTAAGGCATGAGAATTAAAATCAACCGCGCACATATGTTGGCGCGGTCATCAAGCTAAGCTTTCAAAGCAGGCGCTGGGCGCAACTGATATGCGTTACTAAAAAAGTAAAAACTGCTCTTGATGAGCAGTTCTATTAATGTCCGATTGAGTTTTTAAAACTCTTGCCAACTTCGATACAAATTAAAATTTAACTTAATTATTAGTACAACTCAGTATCGCGGTTCCAGAAATCTTATTTGGAATTGTTAAAAGCGCATTGTAGTGGCCAGCTGGCAATTGTTGATTTTGCATATTGGGAATCAGGATTTGAATTTGATCGTCAGAATAAATCATTCCGCGCGGATCAGATGCAGCCTTTATTACACTACGCTTAAATACCGGCAAAATGTTTTGGTCAAATGCGACCTTCGCCACCAATCCTGCACCGAGCTGAGGATAAACGCTAACATCAACATTGGATGCCTTATTAGCTAAAATTTGCACGCCACCAGTGCAATGTAACAACAATTGGCCGGTTGGGCCGTTACTTGATATTCCTCCTGCTTTAGCAGATGAAGTGGCGAGTACTAATAGACAAATACTTAATATTCTTTGGTAACTCATAAATCTCCCTTTTTTTAGATTTGTTCGTGTTAAGGCTTATACATCCAAATGGCTCGATGCGCCATATCAATATTAATAATTTTATCGCAACTTGATTATAAAAAAACTATAAACGGGTATGTTGCGTGTATTTGACTACGATTCATACAAAGAGTTCTTAAGAGCCATTCTGATCGGGAAAAACCTAGCCCAACGTGGACTTCAAGCTCAGTTGGCTAGAGCCGCCGGCTGCCATCCTTCTTATTTGGCACAGGCTTTGGGGAGTAAGGTTGAATTAACTCCGGACCATGCCGCGGGTATTGCATCTTTTTTACGACTTAGGGGCGCTGAGCTCGAGTATTTTCTTAATCTCGTGAACCTTTCGCGTGCGACATCGATGGAGCTCAAGCGTATTTTACTTGATAAACTTACTGAGATCAAAAGGGCTGATCAACTTCTTTCTCACAGGATTGAACCATTCGTCAGCAAAGCACTTAAGGTCCCTGATTTTTATTATTCGAGTTGGATCTGGATGGCCATTCACAGGGCTCTGGCGATAGAGCGATACCAAAAGCCATCCGCGCTCGCCGAGCGATTTAGTTTATCACCCCAATCGATAATTAAGATCTTAGAAAAGCTAAAGGAAGCAAATCTTGCAATTGAAGAAAATGGAAATTGGTCATCAAGCCAAGTTAATGTTCATCTTCCTGAAACTTCGTATATGAACGAAGTTAGTCATAGAAATTGGCGGAATCGAGCCCTGATTGATATCGAAAAAGAAAATCAAAGATCTGTTCATTATACTTCAATATTTTCGATGAGCCTCGAAGACGCAGAGCGATTGCGAGCTAAACTCTTACAGGTGATTCAAGAAACTCGAGAACTTATTGAGCCCTCGCCATCTGAAGAAGTCTTTTGTCTAACCTGTGATTTCTTTGAATCTTAAATTTTCAAATTGGACATATTTTTGAATACTCTCGTTTGTCTTAACCAGCGGGCAAGGTGAGAATTGCCCGAAGCCAGTTTTCTTAAATTGATGCATGCAAAACCTCTACAGCTAATAAGCTCCTCTAATAGCTTCAGTTTCAACTGGCAGTGTTGAACTCATAAAAAAATGAAATAAGTTCAACACATTTTGTAAGTATTGAGACCCACTAAAGTTAAATGAAAACTTTCGACGCCACACTAAATTCCTGAAAAAAATTGAATTAGAAATAAGCGAGTCATAATGATAATAGGTCCTAAGATCACGCTCTTGAAAATGGCTTGCGAGTTGCATTTCATTAGTGAATCAAGATTGAAGTTAGATTCTTGCGAACCTTGACCTGCCTATTGTTTTTTAATTTCAATATAGCAACAAGGAATAAAGTGAAGCTGAAATTTGCAAAAATTAACGAAATTAATAAGTTTAACTTTCTGAAAAAGTCGATTTTCTCAGCGATTAGCTTTTTTTTCATTTTGTTCACAATCAGTTTTCAGAATTGCTCAGGCTCAAAATTCGGAGGCTTTGACACTATTGAAGCAAGCGGAAGCTCTGAAATTTCGCAAACAGTTGCCGACAACCCCGATTCGCTAGCCGATAAACTTCCGGAGAGCCTCGGTGGGAGTCCAACTAAAGCAGATCCTAAAGATCGTCCGCCAATGGCTAGAGTATTTTTCATTAGATTAACTTCCTCTCCAAGAATGACCGACCTCGGAGTTTTATATGATTTTAATGGTCAGATCTTTAATATAAAGACAAATAGTCCTGTTGCTTTAGCAGCAGATACCCATTTCGTTCTCATTCTTTTGAATAACGGAACTACAACAATGACGTTCCCGATTACAATTATCGATGCAAGTATCGGGAAATTCACCTTTCAAACGAATGGACCAGTCTTGAGCCTTCCTGACGGAGATTTTGTTGGGGCCTACAATTGAACTTAAAGGATGAAATTGGTCGAATACAAATTCGCGTTTTTGTTTAACTTTGTATTTTTGTGAGATATTTTTTGGAATCACTTTTGACTGCATAATTCCACATTGATACCATTACTTAATGAAATTAAATCGAACACAAGCCGAGCTCATTCGCAAGACTATTTCTCATTGGAAATTTAACCATCTTTTAGACGAGAAGACATCGTCGCAATTGATTGCAGATATTGAAATTCAAGACTTCGACTGGAAGAAATTAGCAAAGTATTCATTTTGGGTTTCTTTGTTCTGCATTGTGACGGCGGTGGGTGCCGTGCTGGCAGACAAAGTCCTGCTTAATCTAATTGAATCTATTTTCAATGCGCCATTCATCGTAAAATGTTTCGGCCTGAGCATTCCATCAGTCCCCCGCTTCGAGAACTGCTATTCTTAATCTTCAATACAAAGAAACGTTTTATCAATTACTTGATTTTCTAAATGGGCATTGTATCTTTGAAAAAAAGTAAGGGGTATTCACAAAATGAACAAATATGAAACCAATAAATGGACACGCCGCTCTTTTATAAAGGTTCTTGGCGCCTGTAGCCTTGTCAGCCTTCCATATCTTTCTATCGGAGAGGCTGTAGAGCAGCTTCCTCGTCGACGTGCCTTTGCATATGGTCCTAAAGCACAAAAGCGTTTAAGCTGGCTCGCCAATCGCGGAACAAATCTCGAAGGTGTGTGGTCACCTTCACATATCGAAGGTCACATACCTTTCAATTTAAACGGAACACTTTTTCGAAATGGTCCCGGCAGCAAACGTGTGGCAGATCGATCACTCCAACACTTTTTTGACGGTGACGCTTACGTGTCGGCATTTCAGTTTTCTCAAGGAAATCTCTCGATTAAATCCCAGTTCGTCAATACAACAGAACGGCAGCAAGAGCAAAGTTCCGGCAAAATGCTTTATCATGACTTCGGCACCGCGGCTCCGCAGTGGCCACCAAGCGGATTCAAAAATCCGCCAAATATTAATGTCATATCTTTTGACGGAGTCTTGTTAGCTCTATCAGAAGCAAGCCACCCAACGGCTCTCGATTTCGAAAGCCTTCGGACTAAATCCAGCTTTGATTTTGGCGGAAGTCTTCCCGGCAATTTAGGATTTACTGCTCATCCTAAGGTTGATCCCGTTACCAAAGATCTTTTTGCATTCGGAATCACTCGTGCAATTTTTCCGGAGCTCAAAATTTATCGAGTCAATAATGCCAACAAGAAGAATACCGAAATTCATTCTTTTGGATTGGGTGGTTTCTTTCCGATTCACGATTGTATGATTACAGAGAATCATATTATTTTTGTAGTTTCTCCGATTCAGGTGAATATGCTCAAGGCCGCTACTTTAATGTACCCGGTTGCAGATATACTCGAATATGATTCAAGCAAACCTCTGCGAGTTTTAGTTTTTTCAAAATTCTCAAACGAACCTCCCATCATTCTTGAAAGTCAGCCCTCTGCTATAGTGTTTCATCATATCAATGCTTATGAAGATAGCGGCAAGATCGTTTTTGATACCATATTGGCTGAGGACGCTAGTGCATATGATATTTTTAAAGCCTGGTCCCAAGAAGAAATGCCAAAGGCCCCAAAAACATGGATCACCCGGTTTGAAATCAGTCTTTCAGAAAGAAAGATCACAAGTCGCAAGCTTATCAGTGACGGAAGAGGCATTGAGTTTCCATGTATCGATGGTCGAAAAATCGGCCAGAAACTGAAGTATTTTTATGCTCTTGAATCGGCGCCAGATACATCAGATCCCCTCAGCTTCACGGCGCTTTCCTGTTGGGAAGCTAGCGAGCCCAAAGTTGCCGAACGCGCTCATGCCGAAGCGGGACAATCATTTGGAGAAGCTGTTTACGTTCCCCACCCCCAGAATTCAACTGAGGAAGAGGGGTGGATTTTACATCTTGGCTACGATTCAAAGCGAGACGACAGCTTTTTAGATATTCGAAGGGCTGTCAGCCTTGAGATAGAGGCAAGAATTTGGCTGGGGCGCCTTTTGCCATTGGGTTTTCATGGTCTCTTTGTTTCTTAAATCTCTTTGAGTGCCGGGGAAGCATAAGGACTTAATTTAATAAGAGATCAATCTGCAGGGTGGACTGCTGAAAAATATTGATATGAAGTCTTTGTGTTTTGGGTTATAAGTCATGGCGACAAGTTTAAAATCATGTTCGGAATATATCTGGAGTATAAATGAAACTCTTAATTTTTTTGTTAGTTGCGGTGAGCTTTCAATCTCTTCAAGCTAAGAGCTTAAGCTGTTTGGGTACTGAGCCTTTTTGGAATGCTAAAATTAATTTAGATATTCAGGTAACTCAAATATCAGTGGCAAGAGATAATGCCGAAGTAAAAATTCCAACAAAAATCACTCCGATTCCAGGAGCTGGCCTTGACGTCGGCTTTATCGCTCAAGGATCTAAAATATCTCTAATTGTTACCAAAGATGAGAGCTGCTCTGACGGCATGAGCGAAGTGCCTTATGGGTATTCAGTGGTCATGAAATCTTATTCAACTGAGGACTATGTGGGTTGCTGCAAGGACGCTTCAAACTAGCTTTTCCTAAAGACAGCACTCAATAACTCGTCTCACATCAAAGCAATAAATGCTTCGCTCTGATACTCTAGACTCAGAGCTTTATTCAATAAAAATTGAATGCACCATAGGCTAAGAATTCATCAAAAAATGTTTAAAAAACTGAAATATAACGCCGAAAGGAAACTAAAGGAACTCTTAATAATATCAAAATGAAACAGTCAAATGAAAAGGCAAAACCAGTAGTTAAGCCAATTGAAAAAATGGATGCTCCTGCGTCTGCATTTCCTTCGGTAGCGTCTTCTGTCGAAAAAAAGTCACCAGATTCAGGTTCTGAAAAAGAAAGTCTGCAAAAAGTTACAACCAAAGTTCTTGCGCTCATCAATGACAATGCCGCACTTACCGGGCCACTTGCGTATCTTCGAAAAAAAGACTTCGAAGTGAAACTTGTTCATACACTTAGTGATGGGATCGGTGAACTGACCAATTTTAAACCCGATGTTTTGCTTCTTAGTTGGAATCTCAAGGGCACTGATATTAAAAAAATTCACCCTTTGATTGGCAATAAATTTCAAGCACAAATTTTTATTGTGGCTGAAGATGATTCGAGTCGAACCACCGGAGGAATTCTCTCTAGTGGTCTTCCAAATACAATTTTGTATCCTGTCGGTGGAGTGAATTTATACAATCGTATTCAGACCGCACTCGGTAGAAGCAATAATTCTGCAAAAAACAAAGACCCGCGAGTTAGAACAAGATCTCGAGATGTGGCTTTACTAGGTGGTGTCGAATATAAAAAGCCCAAAAAAAATGATATCCCGCCAGATACAGTGTGGAGTATTCGAGTAAAATCCTCTAGTATTTCGAATCAAATTTGGGAAACCATCGTTTATAAGGCGGGGGTGCCCAAATACTTTTATTACAAGGGTGATCGCCCGCCCACTCAGTGGCTTGAAAGTAAAGAGGATAACCTCAAAGAAGGAGTCTATGCTTTCATGTCAGAGAAACAAGCTTCCTCTGATTTGTTAAGTTCGTTTTTAGATTATTCAGAGTCTAATTTTTATGAAGCTGGCGCCGAAGAGCCAGAGACTGGCCAAGTAGTTGAAGAAAATAAGAAACCAAAACTTCAATCAGAAGCAAAAGAAAATGGCTCAGCATCAGCAAAAGTAGTTCAAAAACAATCAAGTGCTGAAGTTTCTGATCCGACAAAGTTAGCATCAAAAAAAGCAAGCAGCGAGAGTGCAGTAAAAGATGAGAAGTCCTCAGATAAAAAGGAGATTACAGCGCAAGCTCCGAAGTCCGCAGCGATCACGCCGGCGATGAAGCGAACACTCTTAGAGAATAGCGTGAATAGCGCCATAGATCAGGCTCTTAATTCGGAGATCAAGAGTTTTGAAGCGCCCATTTTAGTAGATAAGGTTAGTAATTTGACAGTTTCAATAATAAAGAGTCCCGGCTTTCAGGGTTATTTGGTTTCGGGACAGGCGAGCGATGTCGCAAACGCGAGCTTCATGAAAAAAGTTTATGAAAATCTCGAAAATGAAATGAAAAAACAAAACGAGACGATGTCAACTCTTTGTGGCGTTCTCGAACTCAAGCTCACGGCTAATTCATTCTTTTTGTAATGCGTCGATATTTATCTAGAAAAGAAAATAGTGGACAAATCCTGCGAAATTTTCTATGCTAAATGAGTGAAAA
>JAYUEN010000447.1:0-3552 GCA_043739185.1 Bdellovibrionales bacterium | reverse complement strand
CAAATGCGATTGATCCGATCAATCACTCGGCGCAACTGTTCTTTGGCTTCATTTAAATCTTCGTGCTGCTTGGTTAAAAATTCATAGCGCTGAGAAGTTTCTTCGTACTCTTCGATGGCGGATAAATTCACTTCGCCAATCTTACCCAGACGCTCGCGCAGATCTTTCAACTCAGCTTCAGCCGTCGAAGGATCGCCTTCGCGGTTTTCATATTTGGCAATCACTTCAGAAAGAACCAACATATAACGTTCGCGCACTTGCTCGGTTAAATATTGCTCTTTCATTCGAGCTTGCTCTAAACGAAGTTGCGCTTCATTCATGCGACTTTGACGATCATTGCGCGCCCGCTGGGCCGCTGTCGCTTGCTCTTCCATCAGCCTTGCTTGCGAAGACATTTGTTCAAACTCGTCCCTTGATCTTGCCACATTCAAACGAAGCTCTTCGACTTCGTGAATTAATTTTTCAAAAGCTAATTTTTCTTCCTCTAATTTGAGCTGACCGTCAGTCATACGACCGCGATTTTGCTCGCTTTCATCATTCATTCTAGAAAGCTGACCTTCAAGGTCTTGAACAGAATTTGAAATCATCTCGAGCTGGCGCAGGACGCCGGCATATTCTTGGGATTTAGTGGCTTTTCGAATTTGAAGTTCTGTGACTTCATTCGATAACCCTTCAAAACCTAATTTGGTAGAAATTAATTCTTCCTGTAAATTTCCGGTCGAAGATTCAAGTTCAAGTTTTTTTGTTTTCATCGCTTCAAGAGCGATCGACAGTTCTTGAAACTTTTCATCTTGAATTTGAATTTGCTCGGTCAGTTTTCGAACTTCGCGCTCTTGGCGTTCAACGGCGAACTGGGCATTTGATAATTCGTGCTCAGCCCGTTCGATGTCTTTTTTAAGTTCAGTGACTTTAATTTCTTGTTCAATTTTTCGTTTTTGCGCGCCTTCAAAATCTGTCACAACATTTTGCAGTTGCTGTTCAGTTTTTTTCAAAGCGGCTTGAGCTAAAGCATATTTTCCGGCCCATTCGTCTTTTCGCTGCGATAATTCTTTAATTTCACGGCGACGCTTTAAAACGCCCGAGTCTGCGCCTTCGCTGGCTCCACCTGTTAAAACACCATCGGCACCTAGCGTGTCACCATCGGTCGTTACAAAAGTCCAACCTGGGTACCTTGACCTTAAACCTAAAGCGGTTCGGATCGAATCAACAATCGCTACCCCGTCCAACAAGTAACTGACGGATTTTTGATATTTTTCATGGCTGCGAACAACATCGCTTAGTAAGGCTTTCACACCCTCTTCTTGAACTGGAGGTTGCGCTCGCTCAAACCATGCAGAACTGGATTGATCCATAAAACTGGATCGACCGGCCTGCGAATCTTTTAAATATTGAACCGCATCCAAAGTGTGACTTTGATCTGAGGCTAACAACATCTGCAATCTTGTTCCCAAAGCCGATTCCATCGCGACTTCGTATTCGGAAGGCACTTCAACGACTTCCGACACCGGTTGAAAATATGTTTCAACAGATCCATCCGCGCGGACTTCCGTGTTTTTGGTTTTCTGCCAAAGCATCACGTTTTTTACGCCCTCTTCAAAACCTTCGAAGTTGGCTTGTAGGTTTTCTAAGCCGTACAATCGTGATGTGACTTCATTCAACTGGTCTTTGAATTCGTCCATCTCGATGCGTTTAACTTGCGCACTTTCGGTCAGGATTTTTTTATTGGCTTCAAAGGAATCAAAATCATTTGATAAATCCAGCTGCATTTGACGTTCTTTTTCAAGATCGTTAAAAACTTTTCTCCGGCGAGTTTCAAATTCTAAATGCTTTTCTCGAAGTTCAGTTAGAACTAACTGCTCGTTGCCTTCGCGCTCGCGAAGATCTTCTAAGTGCGTATTTAAAGAATTCGTTTTTGCTTCCAGCGACGATTCACTTTGGCCCACGGCAAACAGTTCACGGCGTGCTGTGGTTAATTCTTCGTCGATTTCTTGGATACGGCTTTGAGCCGTTTGGAAGTATTCATTTTTTTCAGTGAAGGATTTTTCAGAAACTTCCGCTTCTATTTTTAATGTTTCAACTTGAGCTTGCAACTGATTTTGATCCCGAAGCAACAACTCCAAACGGGCTTGCTGTTCCTGTAAAATGGATCCTGTCATTTGCTCATTTCGCTTAGCTTGTTCAATTTCAAAACGAAGTTCCTGTGTTTCAAGCTCTTTTTTCTGAACTAAACTTTGCTGAGTATAAAACAGCACTTGCTGATCTTCGACTTGCTTTTCACGCTCTAATAGTTGCAATCGCAAAACTTCTAAATCGGCTTGAAGTTGCGCTAAGTTAGCTTCGCCTTCAGCTTCCATTCCTTGCGCTTCATTAAAAGTTCCTTCAGCTTCGTTGCTAATGGTTTTTAACTGCGTGTACTGAATGGATGACAACCAAAGATCTAGATCTTCGATTTGATTTTTTAAATTACGATAACGCTCGGCCCGTTGAGCTTGTCTTTGTAAAGAATCGATCTGGCGTTTTAATTCGCCGATGATATCTTGCAAGCGCACTAAATTTTGTTCGGTTGAAATTAATTTTCTTTGCGATTCTTTTTTGCGGGCTTTAAATTTTGTAATACCAGCCGCTTCTTCGATCAAATGCTTTCGATCTTCAGGTTTCGCTGTAATAATTCGGCCGATCATTCCTTGCTGAATGATTGAAAAGCCTTTTGAGCCTGCGCCCGTATCCATAAAGATTTCTTGAACGTCTTTTAAACGAGCCGGCTCTTTATTAACAAAATATTCGCCTTCACCACTGCGGTGCAAACGACGAGTGACCATAATTTCAGAAAATTTTAAATACTTTGCCGGGAAAGGACCGCCATCATTTTCAAGCGTTAAAGAGACTTCACACATACCCAAAGGTGCATAACCTTCAGCGCCCGCAAAGATGACATCCGTCATCGTGCTGCCACGCAAGTCTTTGGCCGACATCTCACCCATCACCCACTGAAGGGCATCAACGATATTAGATTTGCCACAACCATTAGGCCCAACAACTCCAGTAATACCCGCATCAAAATTAATGACCGTACGGTCTTTAAATGACTTAAATCCAACCAGTTCGAGCTTCTTAATTCTCAAGTCAGTACCCCTCTGCCAAATGAACTTTTTGACACCCAGTTATTAAAGGTGAACTGGACCAAAGGTTGAGTCAACTTAGAATACTACGAAAACGTCATGGGCTCGGACCGGCCCTAGGGCGAGATATTATTCGCTGCATTAATCGCCTGTTTTTTGTGCGTTTCAAGAGAGCGGCTTCACCAACTTAGCAATTCCTTAAACCCACCTCTTTGCAGGTTAGAACCCAGTCCTTGAGCTTGAACACGTTGGAGCGCCCTTCAGACTTTACTTAAAAAAGATCCCTCAGTTTTTCGAGAACCTCTAAAAATAATAAAATTATTTTTAAAAGCCCTTCAAAAAATTTCAGAAAACGCCGAGACCTTCTATGAAACGTCTTACAGTTTACACAGCTTGAATCCGACATTCGAATCTCCTCTCGTAAGAAAGAGGA
>JAYUEN010000446.1:0-1082 GCA_043739185.1 Bdellovibrionales bacterium | reverse complement strand
ATTGCCACACGCACATTTCTTGCTAGGCGACTCTTTGATGATTTTTTGAATGTCTGGTTTTTCCATAAATAAATTAAATTAAAATGCAAAATATACTAGGTTGATTGAAATGTTTTATCAAGAAGCTTTTGATGCTCCCTTATTTCGCGTAATACGCGGCCATGACAATCTTCTTTGGGATAGTCGCACCAGCACCCAAGGACAGCATTATCAATAAGCCACAGATTATCAAGGATTTTTGGATTTTGTGCTGCATATTTTTCAAATTTTTTTATGACCTCTGCTCGCGTCCCATCTACGCCAATGACGTATGGGTTGTGAAAGATAGATTCTTTCAAACCGAAACCCTTATTTGCTCTGCCAATATAAATATCGTAGGGCTGCTTAGTTTTAACGCTTACGATTTTCATAGTTTGAAAGGGAGAAATTTACTGACAAACCAGACCAGTCCACGACAACACAGTTCAATGAATCCGACAAACAACATAGTCGGCACACTGAGGATATAGTAGTAAGGAGTATAGAGATACTTGAACCACCATGACTTGCGGCGATTGCCGTCCTTAACCATGTTTGATTGGAACTTTTTGAATCCAATCTCATATTGCTCGCGTGACTCTTTTTTGAGGTTAGTTAGTTCGGAATTGGTCAACTTGCCACCACAAAATGAAATTTCAAAAGTAAGAAAAAATACTTCTTCGGAATTGGCGGGAGTAAGGACGCCCGAAATCAAGGCTTGTCCAGTATAGTCGCTCTGCTTGAGCTTCACGTTGTCTTGTGGGTCGCTTTCAAAGTATAACTGGTCGCCTACCAAGCGAAAGTTACAGTTGAAAGCTGGCAAACCAATGGTGTTCCATTGAACCTTGTCCCATTCAATTTGGGATGCCGAAGCTTGAACTTCCGATGGAAAGGGAAGCGTCGGATTATCAATAGTGAGAAAGTTGTATGTTTGATTAGTATGCAATTTTGGCTCCTTGATTCTCTTTTTCTCTGTTCATTTTTACGGATAGTTTTTCCGTTAAAAAAATTATATCTAAACCTATGAACACTTCATTCATTTCATTTTTTTGTTTAGTCCAAAC
>JAYUEN010000445.1:0-1083 GCA_043739185.1 Bdellovibrionales bacterium | reverse complement strand
GCAAAATCAGTCGGTGGCAAATTCTTTTCAGGAACAATTATTTGCCCACCAAGATCAATTGATTTCTGAAGGCGAACCTTTTCTCTATGAGACTGCAGAAAAACTTGGAGTCAACATAGCTCAAATGAAAGAGGATATGAATGGTGAGGCAGTTGCAAAATCTCTTGCCACTGATCAACAACTTTGGGAGTCACACCATTTCACGGGGACACCCAGTTTTATGATTGGATCAAAAGCTATGACTGGAGCTCGCTCATTCGAGGCCATCAAAAAAATCATTGATGGTCAGCTAGATCACTAATCAAAATTGCCTGAGGCGGGCACGGCCCGCCGTTTTGCTGGCAGGCCACAAGCAATTAGGATTTCGGCACAAATTAATGTTGGGCTTTTAATTCATCAAAACATATCTCGTGGGCACTGCCTGCTTGGCTTTTCGCCCCGCCGACTTCTTCTTTAAAGCCATTTATAAGCCATTGCCTTTTGAGGTCCTCTAATTCTTGGCTGGCCAATAAGCGATCCCCAGGATTTTTAGCATTCTTAATATCTAAAAAAGCTGCATTAACTCTTGCTTCATAATCTAAGTACTTTTTGTATTGAGGAGAAAAATCTTTTTGGTTTTTTGTACATAAAAACGCCATTGCCTTGTTGTAATCAGATTTTTGCTGAAGACAGGGAAGCTCATCTGAGAATCTTCCGCGCCAACCACCAGAACCCGCAACTTTTGCTAAACAAGTTGAAATCGCTGAAACATTAGGCTGAGGAGCAAGATCACATCCATTTTCACCACTCTCTAAATTTATAAAATGATTTTTATCAGAAATACAGTACTGTGCAAGATCGATATAGCCAGAAAATATCGTTTGAGCTCCATCTTTGGCGGTTAGCAAAAGAGCGGAATATTTTAACATGCTTTGAACTTTTTTAGCGTCTTTTTTATTAAGTGAAGTGGTAAATGCTAGCGTGCCCAAAGCAAGTGTGCCGCTCGGGTAATTGCCAAGAATCAAAGTGTCGGATAAAGTTTCACCACTTATTTTATCAACAAAGCCGCCCAAGATCCGTGAAATCGGTTTGGCTTTGGTGAGC
>JAYUEN010000444.1:0-3574 GCA_043739185.1 Bdellovibrionales bacterium | reverse complement strand
CGATGCGTAACTTATTAGAGGATTGCGCGCGCTCAATGATGCGATTGACAAGGGCCAAGGCTGTCCAAAGCGCCCAACTCTTTTGGTAGGAGTTGGATTCTTCAAAAACCAAAGTGTGAATGGCATAGCGCAGCTGGGCCACCATCAATTGATAGGGATCTCGATCTGCCTGAATGAGGCTTTTATAAAAGCTACGAAGCAGTCTAATGGCCTGGGCGGCTTGTTTAAATTGGTTTAATTTAAGGTCTTTGGCATGAAATTTCGGAGCTTGCCACAAGTCGTGAACATCTAGAAGTTGAGCGCTAAAGGATTTGGCGTGCTTCAACTCGGCTTCTGATTTGATCTTGGTGTATATAAATAAAATATCATTTTCAAGCTTAGCAAGATCTTTTAAGACATGTCCTCTATGGGCGTGAAAAAAGTCGATCAACCAAACATTGTCATGACCGTCTACTATGATATTGGCCCCATTTAGATCACCATGAACATAAGAAAAATATCGATACTCTGGCTCCTTTAAGAGCTCGGGCAATTGATCCTGATAAAAACTCTTAAGAATATGAGCTTCACTCTTCGTTGCGCCCGCGTCAGTCGCCATTTTTTCAACCCGTTCAGCAAGTTCTGGGCGAAAGGCATAATATTTTAAGAGATTGCAGCTTTCAATTTCAGCAACTGCATAGAGTCTACCGAGCTGATCCTCAAAAACATCATTTAGTATATTTTTAATGCGTGATGATGGTTTTTCTTTCATGTAAATTTTTTGAAAGGACTCGGCTTGACCACCCATCGAGGCATAGCGATATTTGATAGCGCCATATTCTTCTCGATCTAAAAATTCAACAATCCTCGGAGCATTATTGCCAAGTACAGATTCAATGCGTTCAAAGGCGATGCGCTCACTTGCGATTAGTTTTCGTGGCCCAATTTTAACCACATGAGGAACCTGTTTGTGGCCGTATTGATCGATGCTTTGGCTACCTAAAACGAAGTTTCCTGAAAAGCCGCCATCTAAACTTTTCAATTCAACACTTTTGCAATCTCGAAAAAGATATCGAATGATCTCGACTGGTTCGGTGCCAAGCTTAATTTGCGTATCTAATTTCAGACTTTGGGAGTCCGTAGATTTTTTATGAAGCTTTTCAAGGCCTAAGGTTTCGCCGCCTAAGAATTGAATAAATTCTCCGAGAGAATCATAGATCTTCACTCCCAGAATTTTTTCAAGTTGATTGAGTGCAATAAAATGTTGCGCCCTCGACGAACTTGCCGTTAAAGCAGAACAAACCGCCAAATTGAATTTCGGAAAGCGGGTTAAAAGTTCATAGGATAAGAATGCGATCTTAGCTTCTGTCCAAACTCCAATAAGGCCCACATCAACGACTTGGTCTTGATAAGGCCTAAGAACTTCACTTAAATTACTATCTATAAAATCATTTAGCGTTAACGCATTCACAATTTTAGCTGAAGATTCGTGACTACTATCAAAAGCAAATTGGGCACCAATACTATTCTGAAGACAATGAGCGCCAAAATAATCTAGATGCGCTTTCTGCCTTTCCTCTTGAGCATTATGCCAATCGCGAATATGAATAATCTCTAATTTTTTATCTGATTGAGCGTGTGCCCAATTCATTATTTGTGCAACCGGTCCTTCGGCTGGGTCCTCTCCCATCAGACGAAGTGACTCACCAAAACCTATATGAAGCAAGTTAGGCAACGCATCAAATGCCCTAATAGGTCGAACGAAATCATTTTGCAAACATTGCGTAATCAAAATTTTTCGGGTCATAATGATAAATTATATGAAACTTCCATTCGCAAAAGTATCAGAATCGCCAACCAATCCAAAAATCCAGTCTGATGGAGAGCCAAAACATTTTGATGTTGCCAATCTCTATGAAGGGCCAATCTCGAGTTCTGAAATGCAGCCGAGCTCAAATACCTCAATCGCATTAGATGAAAAATTGCGGCAGGCTTATTTCTGGATAACCAACAATGCTATTATCAGTCCATTTTATGATATTGAATATCAAGAAGGACCTTCGGCGCGCATTCAATTGGGTGACCATAAATCTAATATCGTTTTACCAAGTGGGCAGAGTTATTCGAGCTTTATTTTATTGCCGCTCCTCACATTTGCAGCAAAGCGAAAGTGTCTTTTGATCGGCGGACCAGGCCGCGGAAAAACCGCCAGTGCCATTCTCATTGGGCTGATCGCTGGTCTCAATCTAAAAGATGTCAAACGCGGAATTCAAAAGGGCCAGCCACAAATGACGGTCGCAGATTTATTGGGTAATCCGGTGCCGGCTGATTTGATTTCAGCGCAAAATATTGGTGATATTCGCATCTCATGGCGAAAGTGGCTAGGCATGCGAATCAAAATTATAGATGAATACAATCGCATCCCGACGCGCACACAATCGGCACTGCTAACAGTGATGTCAGATAATTATGCTGAGCTTTTTGATCAGGTCTTTGAATGTCCTGAGTCTGCTTGGTTTTTGACCGCAAATGACGACGCCGGCGGCGGAACCTATCAGGTGATCGAGGCACTCAAGGATCGCATCGATGTGGTGGTGAAAGCTCTGCATTTCAATAATCGTTTTTTATCTGACCTTTTATTTCGTATTGAAAATCGTATTAATCCTGAAGCCTGCGTCCCACCCGAGATTATTTTTACCGAGAAAGAATCCGACGAGATGTATGCTAAAATACTCAAGGTCAACTTTCCGCCTTCTCTACGGCGTCGTCTTGAGTTTTTTTCAAGCCATCTTGAATTTCTCGATACGGCCTCAACGCAACTAGAATATAAAACCAAAGACACTGCCAAACTTTCTTCGTCCGATTTAACAAATCTCATGGCGCTAGACAACGGCAAAGATATGTCCAAAGAACTTGGGAGTCAGACCCGAAATGGTTTATCCGTACGGGCATTGATGACGAGCATTTATTTTTTAAAGGCAATGGCATTTTTTCGCGGCTCTTCTGAAATCACCATTGAAGATATGCGGCAGATTCTGCCATTTGTTTTTCATGATAAACTGGCTCCCCACCTTGAATCTGCATTTTTTGAAAAAAGAGAAAATGAAATATACCGCGTAGACAAAATCGCGTGGCTGAGAAATTTTTTCGATCAATCCTGCGCAGAATTCTTGCGCCTTGGCTTAGACAAAGAAGATCTCGTGCTTTCAATGAAAGAAAAATTTGAGGCCGGCATTGATGGCTTAAACGAAGCTGATACTCGATTGCGTTTGAGTGAAATTGAAGCTTTGCTCGGAAAATGGAGTAAGGGCGGTAAATTTTATAGCCATATGTTTGATGATGTCCTTACCCTAAAATATTTGCATCAGCGCTATACAAATTATCTGCGTTGGCTCAGTTGGACTTAAAAATGCACCCCTCTTATGGGTCCATACTGAAAAGCCTACGCGAAGATTTGAATCTTCAATTTAAGCTCATGAAACAACATCATCGGAACTTATAGATAGGTCCGAAATTAATGATACACTTTTGGAATTGAGATCTTGATTTCCCGAAAGAATTCAGGTTGAATTTCTCATGCCCAAAACTCAACTGA
>JAYUEN010000443.1:0-1093 GCA_043739185.1 Bdellovibrionales bacterium | reverse complement strand
GTTTTCCAACAGGAGTGTAATTATGAAAAAGGCTTTGCTATTAATCGTCGCCTTAGTTGCTTTGGGATTGATGCAGCTAGCGTACGCGAGCCAAGAAGAGTTTTGCGCTGGCTTTACAGAAGGGTACAAGAGCATCAAGGGTGATATGGCACTCGTTCCCCTTTGTCCACTTGCCCCCCTCACCCCGCTGGGGTCCACGGATTTTCGCGAAGGCATAAAAGCGGGAATTCGTGCGGCACAAAGTCGATAACTCCGGCGGAACATTTGAAATTCAGAGTGGGCTCGCGCAAGTTATCGGCAAAATGCGGCACATAAATTTATCGGCGTGAATTTGGGGGAAAAATGCATAAAGTTTCTTTAAAAATTTATGGGATCGCGCCAGCAATATTTGCTTTATGCGCTGGATGCCAGACTCCAGTAAAAATGGAACCAATAGACGTCAGTTCCTACTATTCAGAATGTCCAGGTCGCGGTTCAGCAAGCCTTTCAGGAACTGCTTTTGGGAAGACAAAAGGCGGAACTGTTAAGCCAGCTGCTGGAACGGCGATTTATCTTGACCGAGTCACTCCTTACTCAGTTGAACTTTTCGCTAAATTGAAACAGGCCGGAACAACGAGCTATCAAAATAGCCAGGATACAGTTGAAGGGCTGAATCAGGATTTCCTGAAGTGTCGGAAGCAGACGACAGGCGGTATCGTTGGTAATTTCACTTTCAGAGATTTGGAAGACGGCGATTATTTTGTGTCGAGCTACATACGTTGGTTTACCGGTAACGAGTGGACTGGTTCTTGGCACATTAAGCGTGTACGTGTCAGGAAAGGCGAGTCGATTAAAGAGCTTACTCTTCACTGAATTTCTCACTGAAAAATAAAAAATGGGTTCAATCTGAGCAAAAAGAACGCGAGTGCAGTTTCTACGAGTCTTAGGGCTGCCCCAATTTTCGTAACAAGTTTGGGCGGCAACCCTTACCAAATAGGAGGGCAAACATCAATGTTCGAATTTTTCGCGGTCGTTCTTATTTTATTTGGCAGTGCAATTTTTCTTCTTGCGTTCAAGCCAGGTTATCAAAAAATCGGACCAATTATCGTTGGAG
>JAYUEN010000442.1:0-1097 GCA_043739185.1 Bdellovibrionales bacterium | reverse complement strand
CGCCGGCTTTCAGGGCATTTATGATCCGAATGATGTATACTTATTCAATAAGGGCTATTTAGAGTTAGTAACTGCGGGATTAATTTACGATACGGGTGTTGCTTTAAAATACGATGCCGGTGGACAATGGCTTGAGTTAGCCGTGCTAGATCCAGGAGCTGGTTCCGTAGATCCTGCAACTGGTCAGCCAAACAATGCAAGACAAGTCATAGCTGCTCGCTGGTTTGGACATTTCGTGAATGACTCGGTCGTTCCAACTTTGGGTTACATCAGTGAAACTCGTCAAAATCAGTCAGCAAGCGCTAAAGATTTGAAAAACTCTTATTTAAGTGTTGGTCTTAAATACACACTCCCAGTGGTTGACGTTGAGTTTGATTATTTGCAAAACTCGTTTGGTGATAGGACAACCGCCGGACAAACAGACGGTACCTCAACAGCATATTTGTTGGCTCGCTATAAAATGGACGGCTTTAAGCCATTTGTAGCTTACGAGATGTCCACTCAAAAAACTGAATCAACGGCAACTGTAGAGAAAAAAGTAGCAACAAATGCATTTCAACTTGGTTTGGAGTATTATCCTAAAACTGGGGAAGACTTCCGTTATCATGTAGTTTACTTTAATAATGCGGCTAGTACTGATCCAGGTGCTGGTGGAGCGACTACGAATCAAAAAGAGCAACGTATTATCATTGGTGCTCGATTCAAGAGCGATATGTTGAAGTAAGTTTGAGCTTATAAAAGATTTCAAAGCCCCATCCGTTAAAAGATGGGGTTTTTTTATGTCCAAAATGATTTTTTGTCGAGTCGCTAGCCTCCGAACTATTTGACCACTCTTATAGATTTAGATCAGAATCAAGTTTCAAGGTGAAAATTTCTTTTTAATTTAGCTGACGGGCAGGCAATGAAAAATAAAGAGGGACCTGATCTTCGACGCGGTCGAAACCGCCTCTATGACCGCCTATATTTGAGTTCTGAACATTTGCTTAAAGTTATGAGCGTCCGCAGAGATGACTTAAAGTTAATTGCCACAGGAAAATTCGCTCATTTGGCTTCGGTTGTATTTCAATTTCTCTCTGAACTCCTTGGTTGGATACTTT
>JAYUEN010000441.1:0-1099 GCA_043739185.1 Bdellovibrionales bacterium | reverse complement strand
GACAAGCCTTAAGCAATGCCGCTTCAACTTCGAGTCCTTCGCTTCGCATTTGATTGGTATAATCAACCAAAAGAATCGAATTCTTTTTTACAATTCCCATCAACAAAATAAAACCAATCATGCTGAAAATATTGATCGATTGATGAAAAAGCAAGAGTCCTAAAAAAGCCCCCGAAATGCTAAATGGCAGGGCCGTCAATACTGTTACCGGATGAATGAAGCTATTGAACTGCGAAGCCAGCACCATATAAGAGACCAAGAGCCCGAGCAACATAGCGACGATTAAACTTTGAAATGATTCGCGAAAACTCTGCGAGCTTCCGGTCATTTGCAAGGAATATCCCGAAGGCAATAAGCCTCTCGCTAACTTTTCAACGCCAGCGAGCGCCTGATTTTGCGAAACACCCACCGCTGGATTGGCGTAAACTTTGATCGCCCGAGCTCTATTGAGTCTTGAAATCAAGATTAAACTCGGGCTAATTTGTTTGTCGACTAGTACCGAAACCGGAATCATCTCTCCGCGATTATTTCGAACTTTGATTCGATCAAGAGAGGGAACTTCTTCGCGTTGTTCCGCAAGCAGACGAACATCAATTGCGTAGCGGTGCCCTGCCTTTGAATACTCCGTCTCATGATTAAGAATCGCACCGCCCACTAGGGTGTTGATAACTCCCGTTACAGTTTTAAGAGATACTCCATGGGCCGCTAATTTTTCACGATTGGGAATCAACTGCACCTCTGGCATTCCCGGCTGTATATCGGTATTCGTATCCGTAACCAAATTGCTATTTCGCATTTCAGTCATAATTTGGCCGGTCACCTCATTTAGCTTTTCCCAATTAGGCCCCTGAACAATGAATTCAATCGGATACCCCCGAGAAGAGGCAAACCCACGCAAAGACAAATCTTGAATATTGATTTGCATTCCTTGTTTTCCGTCGCGACCGCCACCGCCACCACGCTTTCCTTGAGTTTTCGATGCTGCCGCAGTTGAATCTTCTGGCTTCTTAGCTTCCTCATTGTGAGCTTTGAAGTCTCCTTTACCCGGCTCCAAACCTTTGGATGAACCCTTTGTCATCTCTTTTAAATCTTCGCGAAA
>JAYUEN010000440.1:0-10814 GCA_043739185.1 Bdellovibrionales bacterium | reverse complement strand
TCGAATTTCCTCACCCAAAAATAGGAAAGCAAAAAATTGACATAGATATCAATGAAAATTCATTTGCCAGGGATTTGGCGCGGGCTCGAACCTTTGGCTTTTTGAAAGATGTCGAAATGATGCGTGAGCGAGGCCTTGCCTTGGGCGGAAGCCTTGAGAATGCAGTGGTCTTAGACAATCGTGAAGTGCTCAATCCTGAAGGCCTTCGCTATGCCGATGAGTTTGTAAGACATAAAGCACTTGATGCACTTGGGGATTTGGCGACTTTGGGTGTTCCACTTATGGGACATTTGGTGCTCTATAAAGCTGGCCATGATGTTATGAATAAATTGGTTCGAAAAATCCAAAATTCGCCTGATTCTATTCGCAATGTTGAGCTGGGTGGCGATTTTGACGCCAGAGCCGCTATGATGAAAATATCTGCAAACTGAGCGCTAAGTAATGGCCCCGCGTTATCTCAATTCATAGTAAAAATGACATTCTTTGATATTCAATACTTGAGTTTTTAAAAAGCCCCGCTAAGATCTCTTCTTTCTTAAAAATTAACTATTGCTAGGGAGCTTTCATGATCATAGGTGTGCCGAAGGAAATCAAAATTAGCGAAAATCGCGTTGGAATGACAGAGGCAGGGGTGAAGCAGCTCGTGCACGAGGGTCATCAAGTTTATGTTCAAAAAGATGCCGGTGTTGGCAGTCGAATTACAAATGAAAATTATTTGGCGGCTGGAGCAAAGATTTTAGATACAGCAAAAGAAATTTACGCAAAAGCAGAAATGATTGTAAAAGTAAAAGAGCCCTTGGCTGATGAGTATGAATTGTTAAAAGAAAATCTTATTCTCTATACCTATTTGCATTTAGCAGCTGAGCCAAAACTGACAAAGGTATTATGTGATCGTAAAGTAAAAGCCGTTGCTTACGAAACCATACAAAAAGAAGACGGAAGTCTTCCACTCTTAACTCCAATGAGTGAAGTTGCTGGTCGAATGGCGACTCAAGTGGGTGCTTTTTATTTGCAAAAAGATCACGGCGGCAAAGGTATTCTTCTTGGCGGAGTGACCGGTGTTAAACGCGGCAAGGTCACAATTATTGGTGGTGGAGTGGTCGGTATAAATGCTGCCAAAATGGCTGTGGGCCTCGGTGCCGATGTTACAATTTTAGATGTTAATATGGCTCGACTTGAATATTTAGATGATGTTTTTCAAGGTCGCATTCATACCTTGTTTTCAAACTCTCAAAATATTGAGCTTTCAGTAAAAGAGTCTGATCTAGTGGTTGGTGGTGTTCTTGTGACTGGCCACAAAGCTCCGGTTCTGGTTACAAAAGCTATGATCGAACAAATGAGCCCAGGAAGTGTTGTTGTCGATGTCGCTGTTGACCAGGGCGGTTGCATTGAAACTTGCAAACCAACAAGTCATACGCATCCTACATACGAAGTGAACGGTGTTATTCACTATTGTGTGCCCAATATGCCAGGTGTAGTAGCGCGTACTTCAACTTATGCTTTAACCAATGCCACTTTTAAATACGCTTCGATGCTTGCACAAATGGGTGTTGAAGATGCGATCACAAAAGACAAGGCCCTTTACAAAGGACTTAATGTTTATAAAGGCTATGTATCTTATGAGCCGGTCGCTCGTGATCTAAAAATGGAATACAAAGCTTTTAAAAATTAGTTTTTTTAAATTATTTAGGATTACATTCAAATCCGAGGAGGCAGTTGCTTTCTCGGATTTTTTATTTTCACAATAAAGCTTGAATCATCGAATTCATTCCGCTCACAATAAAAATCATATGGGCACAATGAAAGTTTTAGTCTTTGGTTTCTGTATACTCTTTGCAAGTGAGGCTTGGGTGAGTGGTCATGCGGGGTTTTCTTATTTGGATCCAGATTTTCGCTACAGTTTTTCTGAATCTTCGCGGAAAATTCTCCGTTCTGAAGACTATGAAAGTTATTGGGATAACAAAAAAAGAGGCTTTCATTCTTTTTTGGCGTTTTCATTTTCGCGCTTTAAGTCAGTGATTGATGAAGTCAAAGCTGCGGGTGTTCCGATTGTTTCTTTCGACTTGTCGATACCAAATGATGAAAAAGGCTGTGAAACTCCGGAAGCAATAGTAAAAGCGAGTCAAACAAAACATATAAGCATTCATTTTAGTGGTGACATGGGCGACACCAATATTACGCTAAACGTCAGCCGGGCCCTTGAACAAAGTCAGGCTGAAATTCTTATTAAAAAACTAAATGCGCTAAAGTATGAAAACATACAAAACGATCTGCAGGCGGCAAACACTAGTGAAGTGAGGTCCGTTCCGGTACCACAAGATGAAATTGTTGAGGGCTTGATACTCGCACTCTACTATCCCAAGTTTTCAATTGCATTATCGACTCCGCTTTGGGTAAGAGCTCAATCATTGAATGTTTTGAAAGCCCAAATGCAAAAGCAATTTGATGAAGTTGAAAAGCGACTGGCAAGTGGTATCGAAATGCTCTTTAAAAAGAGGCTCGTATGGCTTGATGAAAAGAGCCTGGTCTCTCTCGAAAGTAAACTGGGTAAAGAATTCAAATCAAAAACAGAGTCAAACTTTGCGCGATCGCTGTTCAATCCATACGGACCTCTATTTGATGATTTTGGGCGAAGATCTTCAGCGTCAAAAGGTTCAATGACGATTCACATACTTTTTGTGAATAAAAAAGAATTCAATGACTCAGATCCTTTGGCTGCAAATCGGGGGGCCTTTGAAGAGTGGCTGAGATATACTGTTCGTGATCCGAAAGAAGTCGAAGCTGAAATCAATCATAGTTTTGAAAACGCCTTTCAAATCGACTCTGAGAAAAAGTTTGTCGAGTCAGAGCAAAACCAGGCATCTCGCTATTCCATAGAGAGATTCTTGAACATATCTCAGCTTTATGAATTTTATGGTGAAAAAATTGACGAGCGATTAAGCGTGTTTGCCTTGGAGCCAACGCAGCCGAAAGTGGTGCGCAATCGTGCTTTGTCAATGCTTAGAGGGGCTAAGAGTCCAATCTGTGAATCACTTCTTTTAAAAATTTTAGCGAGCCGCCACTTCGAAGGACTACTTCCCGAGCTTGGACAAATGGCGACTGAGTACCCTTCGGAAAAGGTGATATTGAATTTTGTTGCCCTCCTAAGCCTAGAAAATCTCAGCGCCGATGATAAAAGTTGGGTGGTCTACGGGTTAAAATCTCTCCAAAGTAAATTAAAGGGACTAAGGGATGAGAATGATAAGAGCCGCAACGGAATTTCAAAATCAGATTTAGAAAAGCGCCTCAAGCGGGTTGAAGCGGCGCTTGGACTTTAAGCAATAAATCAAATCAAACTGGGCCATAAGACCGTATAATTGTGGATATTAATTTGTTTTTATTGGTGTTTTTTAATTATTACAGTCTAATGGGCTAGCTTGTAACGCGTATACTGACTTGTATTCAGAACGTATTCTGAGGCCTTGAATATTTGAAATCCTGCGGTCACTATAAAAACATCTTCGAAGATAAAAATGACATCAACTTAAAGAAGGAACTAAAAAATGAAAGCAATTTTAATCGGTTTAATAAGTATTTTAAGTATTCAAGTAAAAGCGAATGAGTTCAAAAGTCTTTTGAGTTCATCAAGTATTCAGCCACAGAAGTATCTCGTGGTTCAAAAGGCTGTTCCGCAGATTGCGCATCCAGCTAGTATGCGAGCAAGAATTTCTAAGAAAACATTTGTGCAAGATTCGAACGCTGCTTATCACTGGGATGAAAAGACAGTTTGCCAAGTACAAGCCGTTCTCAATGTAACAGATTCAAGAATTGTGCCCGAGAGTTCAAATCCTACAAGTTTGAGTTGTGAAAGCATTTTGGATAACAAACCTATTCAAGTTTTCATCGGTGGCCTCATGGCCATTGAAAATTATGAGCTGTTTGATAATGAGCCCAAAGCCGCAATTAAATTTGCTGGGGCATTCATGAGCTATAGTCCTGATGCTGCAAGACCCAATCTCGTAAATCCTTTCGATGTATCAGGGACACGCGATATCAGTCTCAAGTCCCTTGTCTTCTCGCTTCAACCGCCAACCATGTGTTCAACAGTTACAAATGGGCCGACCAAATGCAATGTGAACGAGTTTTTCTCGGCTGTTGTTGAATTCACTGACCTGGCTCCACAACTATGATCTGCAAACTAATTGCACTTTTGGGAGTACTTTTCATAAGTACTCCCCTTTGTCATGCGATTGGTCGTACTGGCAACGGTGGTAGTGTTGCTGATTTTACTGATGGATTTCAGGCTGATGTCCCTGCAAATTATCAAGCAGGCCTTGATCGAAATATTCCCAATGAAGGACTCATGATAACCGACCCCTTCGGATTAAGATTTAACCCATCATCCATTCAATTTAGAAAGTTTAGTGTTGAGTTCGCAAATCTGGCTCAGCTTACGAGAGCCGAAATTTCAAACTACTTTACCAATAATAATTGGAGAAAATTTCGCGTTGAGAATTCATGTATCGAGGTTTTTAAAATTACCAACTCGACGGCATCCAATGTTGCAGCTGTCTGGGGACCGACAAGAGGTGTTGTTATTCTGGGTACCGCGCCTGAACTCGAAACTCAACTTATTGGCATTGCAAAAAGCATTGAGCTCAAAGATGGAGCCTGCTCATGGAAGTAGAAAAGGCTTTTAGTGGCCCAATCACGTTTCCGAGTATACGTGATTATCAGGAGTATCGAAAATTTTTGAAGGACTGGTTTTATTTCAAGAAAAGTTTGAGACGCGGATTTTCTTATCGTCAATTTTCAAGTTTGTTGGGTCTGAAAAGTCCCAACTATTTACAACTCGTAATTCAAGGCGATCGAAATCTTTCAGAGCCTCTTGCTGACAGATTCGCAAAGCTGGCAAAGCTAAGTGAAGGGGATCGACTTTATTTTAGTGCTCTGGTGAGGCTTGCCAATGCAAAAGATGAAGGGGCTGTTAAGCAGGCAGAAAAGCAAATCTTAGTCGCGCGTAAAAAGATGACGACGAGCTATCTTGAAAAAGTAAAAACTGAAATCTTAAGTCATTGGTATCATATGCTAGTGCGAGAAAGCGTTGCTCTTAAGGATTTTGAACCTAGTGGCGAGTATATTTCAAGAAAATTGAGCGGATTAATTTCTCCTGAGCAGGCCGAAGCGTCTTTACAACTCTTAGTTGTTGCGGGGCTTCTCAATAAAGGGCCGGAAGGTCGTCTTTATGCAGTCGATCAAGTTCTCGATACAGGGGACGGAATTTTTTCATTTCAGATGATGCATAAAACTCATGGGGAAACATTGATGGAGTGGGGAAGAAACCTATCCCAGCTCAATCCGAAAGAGCAAGAATTGGGTCTCATTCATATTCCAATATCATCTCAAAAAATTCCGGAGCTGAGAAAAAGAATTCGTCAATTTCAAGATGAGATTATAGGTTGGCTCGGAAATGAAGACGAAGCGGATCGTCTTGTTCAGCTAGGTACCTACCTAATACCATTTGATTAGTCGTTCTAATGCTTATGATGGACGCCTCATAAATTCCTTTCAAAAGCTAGTTTCAATATGTATATTGCCCCAATCCTCTGTCAACAAAGCTGCGACTCCATTTCGTTTGAGCCTTGCTAAAACCTCAGGGTGGGGATGACCGTAGCGAGATTTTCGAGCTGTCGAAACGGCCATTTTGAGACCTAAAAGAGAGGATAGTAAAAGCTGAGATGTGCTCGTGCGACTCCCGTGATGACCTAGAATCAAGACACGAATTGAGTTTTTAGCAATTATTTGAGGTGCCCACAACTTTTCTTGTCGCTTGGGAGAGTCCCCCGGAACAAGCATCCAGTGAGCAAATTCAAAAACATTTGAATAGTCATTGCTGGTCATAAGTTTTCTCTGCGGTGTCGAGACTTTAAAAATCTCTTTTACCAACTCTAAGTTTTTCATTGTGCACTTAGGAAGTGAAGATAAGAGTATTCTTTTTTTACTTGAGGGTGCTGGTCCGCCAGGAAATTCTTGAATGCAAAAGTTTTGAAATCTTCGCGAAGCCCTAGCAGCAAAAGACAAATGATCGATATCCCAATGGCTAAAATAAGTATTGTTAGGCTTCAGAGCACAGGCCCTCAAAATTGAATCCCACGGAGCTACTTCGCCACCCATATCAAAATGCAAACAAGAATTTGGACTTGCAATTGTGATCCATTGGCCTTGGCCAACATTCCACGCAATGAGTTCAGTGTTTTCATTGGCCTTAAGCATTTGCGGGGATGAAAAAAAGTTTAAATGACAAATGAGTAAAATACTTCGTAGAAATTGTAGCACAATTGAATTCTCTTAGAGGTTGCGAGCCGTTTTATTTTCTAAATGAAGCAGCAAGCTCATAAGAAAAATTAGATAAACCCACATTTCAGTTATTGAAAAGTTTGCCGAATTTTCAAAAATTAAAAAGTGAGCTCTTAAAATTTCAGCGAGATTATAGAGCTTTTGCCAAAAACAATCGATTATGAATTCTGCAGTGAAATTAAAAAAAGATAATGTCGCAAGTGGGAAAAGCACCAGAAGAATCGGGCGAGAAAGACAAAAAAAACCCAAACTGAGCAGGGGATGAGCATTGGGCAGACCCATCATTACCGGAAATGTGAAAATGTATACGAAAATAAGTTTTTTAAAATTTGAGGATCGATAAAAAAAACCAAAGCCGAGTGCTGCGCTTAATCCCAAAAGAAGAGATATGCTTTGCCAAAGCTCTGGTTCGAGTGCAAGGCTTGAAAATCCTGAAAAAATTGCGATTTGAAGTGGGGACCAAAATAACTTTCTTTGACGTGAAAGCTCCCTGAGGAATAGAGCAATTGCTAGGCGAAGGCTTGTAGGGTGAAAGGCAGTTAGTGAAAGTAAAAAAAATACAAAAGTAAAATTGAAGTAGTTTTGATAGCAATACTTTGAAAAGATTTTTTTTGAAGCCAATTGAATGAAAAAAATTTGCAATCCAAAAATAATAAAAAGATGAATGAGCCCGCTTGATTGAAGAAGTTTTTTTTGGCTATAAGAGTTTGCAGCGCAAACCAGAGCTTGGTAGTCAGACTTGAAAATTGAATTTGGAGCAAAGTTCAAACAAAGCTGATGTAGAGGAAATGTAAGTTGTCTAAGCTGCTTTATTGGCGAGCAAAACACACCAAATAGACTTAGCAGAATTAAAAAAAAACTTACCAGCATTTCAAATTAGCAATGCAAATGAGATCCTCTCAGCCTGCTAAGTTAAGATGGCATTAAATGAATTTCACATTACGAAAATCGAATTTAAGAACTCTGACAGATTTTAATAGGAAAGACTGTTAAAAATGAAAAAACTTAAGTTCTCTTATGTATTTAGCCTATGCGCAAGTGTCAGGCAAAAACCGCAAAGCCTTATCCATTATTGGGTCTATAGTCCAGGAGTGCCTCAAATACACAAACTTTGTGGATAACTACCATAAGAAAATTTAGAGATTAGAATAACTGCTGGGTAAATACGCGATATCAATGAATCTAGACCTATTAAGCCCACAGAAGTCTTTTCTAGATGGCTCGATTGCATTAAGATTTACTTATGGCGCGTTGTGAAATCTTCAATGGAGATTTATGAAAAGTCATTTTTTTATTAATTCGCTTTGCCTCTTGCTTTGCGCTTTGTTCTTATCTTGCGCACAAAATGGGCTTTCAGATTCAGAAAAGATATTAAGCCACAGAAAAATTCGCGCATTAGAAATTGATTTGAAGAAAAGTCAGGCAACTATTGAAAACTTAAAAGAGCAGAATTGGATTCTCAAGCAAAAATATGTTTCGGAAAATAGAGTAAATACGCCAAAAGTTCCTGTGCCCTTTCAGCCAAGTGCTGGTCAAGCTCAGACTGAAGATACTCTAAAGGCTGACTCAAATAATCTCAACCAGCCTAAATTATCTGTGGCGGAGGTTCGCGCTCCAAAACTTGAAGAAGCCAGTCCGACCGACAGTCACGAAAGTGCGGAGCACAATCTCTATGCCAAGGTCATTGCGAGCTACAGGCAGAAAAATCAAAATTCACTTAATCGTGTGACTGAAATTCTCTTGAAGACCTATCCACAAGGTGTATTTGCGGATCGAGCCATATTCCTCAATGCCAAGCTTGAATTTGAAAATGCAAACGACCAAGCAGCCTTAATCGACTGCGACAAGCTGATCCGGAACTACCCAAATGCGAGCAAGCTGGTCTCGACCTTCTTTTTAAAAGCACAAATATTGAAAAAACAGGGGCGCTTCGGTGAAGCGAAGTCGGTTTTGGCTGATGTGCAAACTTATTTTCCCGGAAGTCCTGAAGCTTATCGAGTTCCTCTAGAAATGAAATTACTGTCCTTACAGGCAAAGGCAACAAAGTGAATGCAAAATATTTAGGTCTCCTTTTTGTTTTCGCTGCATTTGCGAGTAGCAAAGGACATGCCGCTGAAGACTCTAGTAAATTTGGTGCGCCTGATACCGATCGCGAAAGCCGACTGCAAGAAATGTTTGATAAATTTAATAAAGAGCCGGTCGACGAAGAAAAATGGCAAAGCATGCTCGGCACCAGAGGAGCTGAATCCTACAAAATTCAAACCGGCGATACACTTTGGGATTTGAGCGAGACGATGTTTGGTGATGGAGCTTATTGGCCGAAGCTTTGGTCAGAAAATCATGATATTGAAAATCCTCATCAGATTGTTCCGAAACGACAAGTTCACTTTGTTGCAGGAAATGAAGCTCAAGCCCCCACTGTGAAAATTGTAGTGGCGGAAGCTCCCAAGCCTTATTACATTGAAGAGGTTCATGAAAATCTTACCGCCGAAGAAATTGCTGGCGGAAGTATCATTGAAGACGCCGATGTGATCGGCAGAAAACCCGAAATTCCCCCGCCTTCAAGGCGCGCGCAATCAGGACTTAAAGCTTTACCACCCTCATTTGTGAAGCCTCCCAATACCAATTATGAAGGAGTTTTTGATAGTACCGGACTTGATATCGGAGTGCCTCGAGCACTCAAGGTTTCAGCGCGCGTAACGCTCAACTCATTCATTAACTCTGATTTGCCAAGAAAACTTGGTTTTGTAAAAGAGATAGAAGTGCAAGAGTCGACAGCTTCAATCTTGCAAAATGTATTTTTAGAACTCGGGAGAAAAGTTCAAGTCGGGGATCGTCTAAATGTCGTCGTCGTAAAAGACGAACTGTCTGATAGCGATGGCAAGGATCTCGGTCATATTGTAGAAGTAAATGGCTCAGTTGAAATCGTTGAAATCGTGAACGAAGAAGACGGCATTTACAAAGCAATCGTTGTCGATTGCGTATCACCCATTGTCCTCAATGCATGGGTAACTGATGAGCCTCTGCCTCAGGCTTCCTTCGCTTTTAGCGGACCCAAAAAGGACATTAAGGGTGAAGTCGTCGGCGGAGAATTTAGTTCGGAGCGCAAGATCTTGGGCACGGCCTCAGTCATTTATATAAATATTGGATCTGAAAGTGGCGTTCAGCCTGGGGATTTGCTTGCCGTACATTCGATGCGCAAATCGCGAAGGCCTGATACAGATTTACGAAATGTAGGTCGCCCCATCGGAGTCATAAAAGTTGCCAAAGTATCTAAAGATTCGTCAACGGCGCTCATTCTCAATACCATTGATGAAATAAGGCCAGGAGATAAAGTTGGTGGCGTCTTCCCGGTACAGAAAGATTATAAAATTGGGTCTCGAGAAGTTACCATAAGTATCGGACTGAAAGAACAGGACAAGGCCGAAGTTTATCACGAAGACGATTTGATTCCGGTTTCTACTGAAAAACCAATTGAGCCACCTGATTTCGAAAATCAATAAAATCAGGTCTGAGTCAGTCAAATTTTATAAATCGATATTGATGCCAAGAGTATTTATAAAATTAGAAGTATAAATATTGGTGCTTGAATAAACTGGGGCGAGTCCTCTCCAATAAGAGACTTCAAGCACGAGTCCAATTTGTTCGGTGATTTGATATTTACCACCAAGACCAATGAGTCCATCAATAGCGAATGCATTTGGATCTGAGCTGCGCGCGCTGGAAGTGGTATCACTCAATTGACTTGCAACTAAAAGTGAAGGAGCTAAGCCTATTTTAGCAAAGAATGAGCTTTCGTGTTGATTGCTGAAATAATACTTTGCTGAGATCGGAACTGATAAATAATTGAGATCAGTTTCGAGATCGATCGACTTCGAATTAATGATTGCAGTTTCATTTGCCCCAATCTGACGAAATAAAATTCCAGTTTCTGTAACTAAATTTCCTTCACCAATATCGATATTTGCGCCAATCGAAATTTTGGTAAGGGTGCGGGCATTATTGGAATCACTTCCTACAAAAGTGCTGCTGATAAGCGAAATTTCAGGTGTGAAGCGTGAAGCTTTTGGTTTTTGGTAAGGGCTTTCCGTTTGAATGCTGGTTGTACTTGTACTCAAATCCTTTACGCTCGCATTTTCACTTTGAGCAAATGCCAGATTTGAAAAACCTAGAAATAAAGTGGCGAGAGTCAATTTTGAAAGCGAATTCATGGTCCATTCTCCTTGTTCTACAAACTACCTATTTAATAGCTTATGAAAGCTTTATGCCAAGATGAGACTCGTCATATGGGGTTGTATTTGAAATGGATAGGTAGATTTAACATGTGGGCAGGAATGCCAAAAATTGTTAGACACTATTCAATGGCTAGGTCAGAGATTGGCCCAATCCTTTTTTTGTTGGTCCAGCTACGTAGTGGCAATGGATTGGAGATAGTTGGAGTGCGTGAGGTAGCCACATTTCTGCATAATCTTAAGAGC
>JAYUEN010000439.1:0-1101 GCA_043739185.1 Bdellovibrionales bacterium | reverse complement strand
AATCATTCGTTTTAGAGCATAGTACGTCTACGCAGTCGCCACTGGCACCTCGGCAAGCTTGCGCAATCTCTTTTAAGTTAGAATCAAAAACACAATCTTTAGTTTTATCGCATACGACTTTCACGCAGGATTTCAGATCCTGAGTTGGACACTCTTGTACTTCATTTAGAAAAAATTGTGTTGGTGAAGATGTCTTTATGAATTTTTCTTTTGCATATTCTGAAGCCAATTGATCAGCTTGCTCCTTTGAAATTTGTTTGGGGACGGCGTGTGCAAAGGTGCTTGCGCAAAAAAATGCCAGGGCGACAAAAAATTTGTAGGACTTCATAATTAACCTCATGTGTTAGGGTGAGAAAATCTATAGAGAGTTTATTGGATGTTCGTGATCTGTCAATACTTTGAAATACATTTTGCCAATGGATTTCAGCTTGCTGCAGCTTAAAATAGTGCCTATGCTTTTCTTGTGTTTGGTTTTTTCAAAATTGGATACAGTTATTAAAACCTTAAATCAAAATCGTCCCTCATTAAAAGAATTGATTGTTTATTTCTTAAAGTTAGGAAGCTTTGTTTTTGGTGGGCCCGTGGTTCTCTGTGATCATATGAGACGTGATTTGGTTGAGAACTTTAAATGGATTAGTGCTCAAGAATATTCTGAGGGTTTTGCGCTTTCTCAATTGGCGCCAGGTCCACTTGCGACTCAATTGGCAATATATATTGGTTGGACTCGCTATCGAAATCTAGGCGCGACCTTGATTGGCTTTGCATTTGTGCTGCCTTCATTTCTAATGGTTTTGGTCCTGGCGTTTCTCTATACTTCTTTTGGAGGTTTACCTTGGATTCAAAGTGCTTTTTATGGAATTGGCTCGGCAGTTATTGCCATTATGATTTTGAGCTCACACAAATTGGCAACAAAGACATTTAAGGCCGATAAGATACTTTGGACGATTGGGGTTTTAAGCGGCATAGCTACTGTCGTAACTGAGTCAGAAAATATTTTCTTTTTTTTAATCGCGGGCTTTATAGTCGTGTTATCTCGGCGTCTTCCAGGATTATTGCTTTCAAGCTTTATCCCTGGATGGATGTTCATTAAATTTAGTTTCG
>JAYUEN010000438.1:0-10840 GCA_043739185.1 Bdellovibrionales bacterium | reverse complement strand
CCTTACCAAGATCTATTCAGAAAACTCGCACAGAGTTTAATCGGCACAGCTTGAAAATAACCAGAACCCCAATAGATAAAAGTTGGGGAAAGGTCGATGTGTATTCAAAATCTGAAAAAGTCCAAAAAACTTCAATTTTTTCTCAAAAAATATTCGAATTTTTTAAGCTAAAAAATTTTCATCAAAAAAATCTAGATGACGCGACTCTGATGAAATATCCGGGTTAAGGGATCTTCCAAAAAGAACGATGACCAATGATCGGGGTCAGGAGTTCTCGGATCATAAAAGCTATGAACGAAGAACCAAGATCAAGGTGTACTTCTGCGATCCCTACTCAAGCTATCAAAGGGGCACGAATGAAAACAGAATCGGTATCCTTCGTCAGTACTATCCAAAGAAAACGGACCTGACAAACCTCACCAATCGGGAGCTGGAATTGATTGAATTTGAGATCAACAATCGACCAATGAAAATCCTTGACTGGAGAACACCTTATGAAGTCATGATGGAAAAAAGTTGCACTGGGAAATTGTAGTCAGGCTTTTACTTCAACAGCAAAATGGAATTTTCAAAATATTTTATCTGAATTCATAACTTTCAATTTCGACGGGGCCCCTTCTTCTTTTTGGTCCAGGGATTAAATCAGTTTTAACGGCAGCTGTGCGGCCGTCAACCGATTTACGGTTTCGGTTTAGGTTTTTAGTGTGTGCTATGATTTACAAACTTAAAATAAAATGATGGGTGTGTCCTTGATCCTGCTTGCCTGAAGCTGGATCAGCGTGCCTGAAAACTGAATGCCTGAAGCCGAAGTTATCCACATAAAACCAACTAAAAAAGAAAGAAGCCTTCGACGAGAAAAGCTGTTTACACTTCAGAAATCCTGCTTATATTTCTCTGATGCTACAATCAAAACTTGCATTCAAATCAATGATGTCTGAAGTGCTATCTTTTGAGGGACTTTCGAAAGCCGCACTATCACCTCGGGCCATCGCTTTACACGTCACTTCTCCGTGATAGAGTTTGCCATTTTTTGAAAATGTGCCGCCGCACTCGCTGCTTGAGTTTTGATAGGTCTTTTCATTGATTAAATAAGAAACTGAGTTGCCGATAGTGAAATCCACTCTTCCCTGCGGAAAGCCTTTCATCGCGGGAAAGCTAATTGTCATAGCCTCAGAAACATCTGATCTTGATTTCGACTTACCTTTTACGTTTAGACTGACTTGGGCAAATGAAATAGCTTGCTCTGAAATACAATAAACACCCGTGAGCTTTTGATCGTCTGCTCCGAAATTTCGAACTTGATTCAAACTACCTTTGATATTCACGGTCCCGGTGCCAGAGGTGACTTCCGAAGCAGGACTCCCACCGCTGTCAGAGGTACAAGACTGAATACTAAGACCAAGACAAGAAAACACTAAAAGAAAAATGAGCTTTTTCACTATTACTACTCCCTGTTTATGAGTGGGCACAGTAACAAGAATTGCGCAAATCCTCAATAAGTAGACTTAGCATTCACAAAATTACCAAGGCCTAGCTCAAAATGGGCATTCTATAGTAACTCAAAATCTAGAGTTGCACTTAAATTATCGAATATCTTACTTGCAACGCTCAGCTAATATCTGATTTTTATTAGCTTGAATCTTTTGAATCATTTTTGCGCGTGCGCACTCCCAATCACTCACCGGATATTGCGCATCCCAAGCTTCAAATAATTTCTTATTTTTACTGCTAATAATACCCCGGCCCGGATAATTTAAATCCATATACATATAATCGCGAGCCACTATGCCTTTGTCGCTGTCCATGGGCTCGAACTTGCGACCAGCGATTTTGGCTTTGCATTCACCGAAAGTCTTCGCTTCAGCAGAAATCTGAGCCATTGAATAGTTTGATCGCAAAGCATTGAGCTCACCTATGACAGGCCATAGATTGTAAAGATCGGCTTCCATATGGGCAAACTCCGAATTTGTCTCAGCGCACTTTCGTCCCTTGAAAGCTTTGCCCGTTTTCTTTTTACGACACTGCAAAGCACCTTCTCGCCATTCAGAGAATGCTTGACCGAATGCCTCTGCGGGCACTACATGCTCCCATTCAAGCCTTGTAGCACGTTTGGCATCGCTCGCTATCTGATAGCCACAGCTTTTTATGTCGACAACTTTGCCCTCATATTTGCAAGGACAGTAAATGGTCACTCGGTGATTCTTGTGAATTGCAATTGCCAACTTTTTTGCCGCTGTAAAATTATGTACTATTTGATTACCCAAAGTTTCAGCGAAGACGGGCTACAAATTTAGAATATGAGTTACGCCAATCGAAACTAGAAATTTCATTAATGCAGCAAAATAATTCTTCAAGTTCTTTCTCCTTACAAATCAAAAAGCTGGTTTAAACTACTTTTATCCAATTGACTTCATTTTTGGCATAGATATTTCATACATTTCAGTAAAATAACCAAAACTTATTTTGTTTCGATTCAATTGTATATAAGAAGCCGAGAATAGTCACATTTAAGACCAAATATGGAGAACTTATGAAAGTTTTAATTCTAACAACATTATTTTTTTCTCTTTCTGCTCACGCATTTCAAGAAGGAAGCTACAACTGTATAGTCGACTCATTCACGAAATCAAAAATCACAATTAAGACAATTGAGATCAGTCCCGGAATCAAAGCCCCCTACGTGGAGTATGCGTATTACAGCCAAGGAATTACTCACAACAACAAGGGAATTGCCACGGTTGATATTCAAGTTACTGAAAAGCGAGACAAAACCTCAGGACAGTACGTAAAATATGAAGAAGAAATACTACATGTCCTGGGTGTTCAAAATAGCCTCATAGCTTTTGATTCCAACGGAGCCGTTTCAAATTCTTGTATTAAAGCCGACTAGCTCTCCTTGAGGACCTCTCCGAGAGTCAGATTCGATTTTTTTAGAAATTATTAGCGAAGCTGAAAAATTGAGCTTCAACAATTCACCTCTATATTGGATGAATTCGAAGCTCAGGGTGCAATTGAATCAATTCGAAAAAAGAAAAATCAATTGGCAACTGCTTTCCTAACCACAGAATCCCGTCTGTGTGATCTTTTATATCGTCTCCAGTATCTTCATGAATCAAGACAGAAAATTCTTTGCGGTGAAGCTTTACCCAATTTAATATTGTAGCAAATGATGATTCGATAAAGTGCATTTCAATCATCCCTTTTGGATGCGGCCCTATTGGCTTTTCAAAAATTTTGATATTGTTAAAGAAATTAGTCAAATGGGCTTGCTCTCCCAAAGAGTAGGCAAGCTCGAGATCTTTTGCATCAAAGTAAATATGGACATGAAAGTATTTCATTCCTAAAAGCCTAATCTAAAAAAGCTTATCGATAAAATAAAATACCAGACCATTCATCATAGTCATAATTAATGATTAGTTAGGCGATCACAGCCCCAATACAATCGGAGCATTTTATGCTACGAATTTAATATCATAAAAAACACTTATGATAATAGCATTCGTTATTTATTTTATTTAATAATGGGTTTGCTTCTATATTGAGGCCACGTAAGGGGTAAACTAAAATGACATTTACAGAAGCTTCATTAAACCATGAGACAGACTACAGCGACAATAGGCAGCGTCTAGAGACCAAATTCTCTCTGATGACGACACGGCCTGAGACTATTGCCAAAAACATCTTAGTAGACGTCATGCAGTTTCGACGCTTAGCCGATTCAGAATCAGCCTGCATGGCGGCCTCTTGCCAGAAGTGCCTAGAGCCGCATCTTTCAAGGATCATCTCTGCGGTTACTCAAAACTTACCGGTCCTATTTGTTTTACCTGCATTTCCTGGTAAGTCTCCGAATACCGCCAAAGTGCTTGGCCCATTACCTGATATGGCCGAAAGATGTGCCCTTGAATTTCTGCAACAACTTTGCGATCGAGTGAGGCGCTACTATTCACCTGGTGCGAAAATAATCTTGTGCTCGGATGGTAGAGTTTTTAGTGACGTCGTCGGCATGCGTGATATAGACGTCACCAATTATCAAGAAGAGCTCTCTAAAATGATCTTGGGACTGGGTTTAGCATCAATCTCCACTTTCAATCTTGAAGAATTATTTGAAGGACTCAGCTTTGATGAAATGCGAACTCAGCTGATGCAGCAATTTGGTGAAAGCATAGATGTTCTTAAAGCCTCGGTCCATAGAGGAAAAGCTGAGGCTTGCTCAGTGGAAGATAAAGAAACTCATAGACTTTACTGCGGCATTACGCGCTTTCTTGTCGAGGACGCTCTTTATCCAGGGCAAAAACAAAGCCGTACGGCCTTGCAGAAAGAATGTCGGCTTCGCTCCTATGCAGTCATTCAAAGAAGTAAGGCTTGGGGCGAACTAGTTGAAAAGCAATTTCCTGATGCTGTTCGACTTTCAATTCATCCGCAAAGTTGTGGTTCTAAAAAATTGGGCATTCGCCTTATTGAGCCTGATAATTGGCAGACTCCTTGGCATGGAGTCGCTGTCCAAGTTGACGGGCGCTTTATACTTTTGAAGCGTTCGCAAGCTGAAATACTTGGTGGCCACCTTGTCACTCGTTTCGGACGCCCAAGTCATTTCATTTTAAAAGACAATAAAGGCCTTTTGAAACTCCAAGGAGGCGATTGTGAAGCCTAAAGCTGAAGCTAATATTAAAGCAATCAAACCATTTGGATTACTTTTAGAAGCCAATCGCCCAAATGATGACGTCAACAATCTCGACATTGAAGCCCTACGTGAAAAGGTTTGGAGCGAACATCTCATTGTTTTAAGAGGATTTCGCGCACTTAACGGAGCTGAGGAATTCGCTAACTACTGTGAAAGGTGGGGCGAAATTAGCTTATGGCCATTTGGTAAAGTCCTCGAATTAGTAGAGCACAACAATCCAGAAGATCATATTTTTGACAATAATTATGTTCCCCTACATTGGGATGGAATGTATCGCCAACAAGTTCCCGAGTTTCAAATTTTTAATTGTGTGAAAGCACCTCTTTCAGGCCAGGGCGGTCGAACCACTTTTTCAAATACTGTCCTCGCACTCGAAACAGCTCCTGAGAATTCAAAAACACTCTGGAATAAAATGACCGGCAGCTATCAACGAAAAATGGAGTATTATGATAGCAAAACACTTTCTCCCATTATTGATTCCCATCCACACCGGGACTTTTCAGTGATTCGATACAATGAACCTCCCAAAGAGGGATTTGGACATTTCGTCAATCCCCCCATTCTTGAATTTACTGGTTTAAACGACGAAGAGCTCAATGAATCTCATCGAACTCTCAGAGAAGCGCTGTATTCACCAAATAATTTCTATGCGCACGAATGGCAAGAAGGAGATATTGTAGTTGCAGACAATTTTTCACTATTACATGGACGCGAAGCTTTTGAAACTAAAGCACCGAGGCACCTTCGCCGAGTGCATGTACTCAGCAATCCACCTCTAGACAATCCACGTCTCGTGTCGCACAAATGAGAAATCAATTGAGTACTGAAATCGTCGATATTGTTATTGTTGGCGCTGGTCCGGTCGGACTCATGTGCGCCTATCTTGGCAAACTCTGTGGTTTGACTACTCTTGTTCTAGATAAATCCACTGGGCCACTAGAAGTCGGCAGAGCTGATGCTCTCAATGCACGAACCCTGCAACTCTTAGAATTGGTCGATTCATTCGAAGAGCTTTATCCTTTGGGTAAAGCCTGTAATACAAGTTCAATTTGGGCCGACGGAAAATTTCTTTCACGTCAATCTTCTTGGTGGGAAGAGCTTGAGGGATGCTTTCACAAACATTTCTTAATGATTGGACAATCCTACCTCGAAAATCTTTTAGACTTAAGGCTTAAGAAAATCGGATCTGAGGTTAAGCGATCCACAACAGTAAAAGATATTGAAGTCATTGAAAATAAATGTTTCACAAGGCTCTCAAGTGGAGAAAAGGTTCAATCAAGTTATGTTATTGGCGCTGATGGATCCCAATCTTTTGTTCGCGATCATTTTAAAATAGCTTTTGAAATCAAGCGTCCTCAAATCGTATGGGCAGTGATCGACGGAGTGATCGAAACGGATTTTCAAAAAGTTCCTGAAATCATCGTTTTTCAAGCAGAAACTTCAGACGTCGCTTGGATACCCCGAGAAGGAAATATCGATCGATTTTACGTTAGAATGGACGCCAAAGATTTCAGCTTTGAAGAAGCCCTTGCCAAAATAAATCGTGCTATGCAACCTCACTCATTAAGCTTTAAAGAAGTGATCTGGTATTCTCGATTTTCAGTTAAAGAGTCGGTGGCTGAAAAGTTTTTCGCTCAAGATCGCATTTTTCTTGCCGGAGACGCTTGTCATATTCATTCAGTCAATGGCGGACAAGGCCTAAACACAGGTTTAGCAGATGCTTTCAATCTGATGTGGAAGCTGAACATGGTTTTGAAATTTGGCGCTTCTGCCGAACTTTTAAAAAGCTATGAAAGCGAGCGTAAGCCAGTTGCACAAAGTGTCATTGAAACTTCAGGAGAACTTGTGCGCTCGACAAAATTTTCACAAACTGGAACCCACGCTCTGGACTACCTGAAGATAGTTCAAAAACGATCAGGAAATATAACCGGGATGGGAATTCGCTACCGCGATGAAGGCCTGCCCGGCTCGAGATTGTTTGACGTAGAAGTCAATCAAGAAACTCGTCTGGGTAGTACCAAAACGCGGCTTTACTCAATGCTGGATTATACTAAATATAGCTTACTTATATTTGGTGACCTGAAAAGTGACTGGCTTGGAGGCCTCAACTTACCAGAATATGTAAAGCTCATTCAGATTCATCCAAAAAAGTGCGACGAGGCCAACTGGTCAGAAAATTCTCCTTATAAAGACCTAGGCATTTTAGTAAGGCCCGATTCTTATATCGAAGCTTTCATTTCTCTAGACGATGTGGACGCCCCCTCTTCTTTAAATAAGCTGATGCCTCAACTATGGAGCACAAGAAGTGAATAGACCCGTTGTCATTGTTGACCCACTCTCATCAGGCATAGAACTGGCTCCGGCTTTTAGGGCTCGAGATATTCCTGCTATCGCAATTACTTTAATCAATAAAGAGTGGCCTGAGTTTGGATCAAAAATTCAAGCTTCAGACTTCATCGAAATTATTCCTGAGCAGCCCGATCTATTAAAGCTGATAAAAAAATACAATCCGATTGCAATCATTCCAGGGACTGAAGAAGGCATCTCTTTAGCTGAACATCTCACTGCCGTTCTGACTCCAGAGTTTGCCAATGATCCAAAAACATCACTGCATCGATCACATAAAGCTCTTATGCAAAAAACTCTTGAAGAAGCTCAAGTTCCAGCACTCAAAACAATGCACTCATCTTTAGAGAGTGAAGCCGAAGCCTGGCTCAAAGAAAACGATTTGCAGGACTCTCCGCTGATCATCAAGCCACCTCGTTCTTCAGGTAGCGAAAATGTTTTTCACATTCCGGCCAAAGGCAATTGGAGAAAAGCCTTCAATCAGATTTTGACTGAACCCTCGGTCATATCAGGCAAAAGAAGTGAAAGCGTCGTGATCCAAGAGCTAGCCGTGGGTGTTGAGTTTGCAGTCGGCACCGTAAGTGCCCATGGCAAACACTATCTCACTCACTTAATCAAATACAATAAAACCAACTCTGGTGAACGCAGAACGGTTTTTGATCATGTCGAATTTGTTTCTTTTAACAAAGAAACTCTCGGTGATTTGTTTGAATATACTCAAAAAACATTGAATGCCTTGGGGATTCGCTTCGGCGCTGCTCATACTGAAATTATGCTGACAGCAAAAGGTCCACGATTTATCGAGACTAGCTCGAGAATGATTGGCGGACCAGTTGTTGGATTTGCTCGTGAAGCCACCGGCAGCAGTCAGGTCGACAAACTAGTTGAGCTCTATGCGGATGGTGATGTCATCACCAAAGAATATATATTAAGAAAAACAGTTGTACCAGTTTTTTTAAAAGCCTTGAATCAAGGGACGGCTTTGAATGTTGAAGTTCTGGACGGCATTTCACAGTTGCCAACACTTCTCAGTAAACACATTTGGATTAAAAATGGCGATCTCGTACCCCAAACCGTGGACTATCTCACAAGCATCGGAATCATTGGACTGGCTGGCGACCGCGACTCGATTTTTTTAGATTATAAAAAAATTCGCTCAATGGAGTCAAAGTTGGAGTTTCGATGAAAAGGCTTTTCTACTTAGCCGCCGGAATGTTTGCACTCGGTTGCGATGACTATGTTTTCGCTGGACTCTTACCGAGCATCAGCGCTTCACTACACATCAGCATTGCAGTAGCTGCCCAAGCTTGTTCAGTCTATGGCATCACATTCGTAATGTCGGTTCCCATTTGCATTTTCTTACTCGCAAGAAAACCGACGCGCCAAGTTTTGATTTGGGCTCTACTGGTTTTCATCGCTGGCAATTTGCTCACACTTCTGTCAACTCATTGGATGATCTACCTTGTTAGTCGAGGCATTGCAGGACTTGGAGCCGGATTGTTTCTTCCGATTGCAGTTGCTTCAGCAACTCAAGAAGTTGCACCTCTTGCTCGAGGTCGGGCGCTTAGTTTGATTTGGGGTTCAAATTGTGCTGGTGCCGTTGTCGGAGTTCCATTCGGGCTCTGGCTGGCTGACAGAATGAGTTGGCGTGCTCCGATCATTCTCATTTTAGCTTTGTCGGCTATTGCTCTTTTGGGTGCCGCTATTCGCATGCAATCTCTCCGAATTGAAACTCCGCCTTCGTTAAAGGAGCAATTTCGCTTTTTGAATAATCGTCGCGTATTCGGAATTATCGGTATTACTCTTTTGACCGCCACAAGCAGTCTTGGTCTTTACGCTTTTATTGCACCGATACTTTCTAAAACTGTGACTTCTTCCGATGCGGCTCTCTCTCTTTGGAGTATCGGCGGACTGATTGGAAGCATCGCTATTGGCTATTTGGTAGATCGCATAGGCAAACCGAAATTATTGATGACAATCATTCTCGTACTTCACTTAATGATGCTAATTGCAATCCCAACACTTCAAGCTTTGCCGACTTTTGGACTCTTGCCCTTTTTTATTTGGGGCGCGCTGAGCTGGGCGACGGTAACCCCTCAGCAATACAATCTGCTTGAACTTGGGTCCAATCAGCACGCCACTCTCGTCGCACTCAATAGTTCTGCTGTCAGCCTTGGGAGTGTCGCCGGTACGGCACTTGGTGGTATGGCCTTAGCAGGTGGTTACGAAATTCAAAGTCTGCCGTATTTAGCCGCTGGGCTCATGTTTTTTGCATTGCTATGGCAAACTTTTCAGACATTACAAAAGCGGTCAGAGGTTTTAACCGCGAATATTCATGAAAGAAGTCTAATATAGTTTTTAGTACAATTATTAAATAATATCATAAGCATTTTTTATCACTCTATGATAAACTAAATGGCATGTTAGCATCTCCTAATGAAATCGAATACTTTATTGAAGTCTATCAAATGCGCCATGTTTCAAAGGCCGCAATCCGACTTGGCGTTACCCAGCCCACCCTCACACTAAGTCTGCAGCGCTTAGAAGACAAACTTGGAGTAAAGCTTTTTCATCGTACAAAGCAAGGTGTCGTTCCTACTGAGCAAGGAAGCTTATTTTATAAAAAATCGCATAGTCTTCTCGACTCTTGGAATGAGCTTCATCATGATCTAGATCAATCGCTCGACACCCTTCAGGCGAATTTCAAAGTGGGATGCCATCAAAGTGTGGGCGCATATACCCTGCCTCGCTTTTTTGAAAGCTTACAAAAAAATGCACCCGGAATAGAAATTGATTTGATTCATGATTTTTCAAGAAAAATAACTGAGCGGGTTGTCTCCTTTGAGATCGATCTCGGCTTTGTTGTCAATCCTGTCAGGCACCCCGATTTAGTTTTAAGAAAAATGGGAGACGACCGAGTTTTGTTTTGGCGCGCAAAAGGCGCAGGCAGTATTCCCAAGAAAATATTCGCCGACGTCAATCTTGCTCAAATTCAAGATATTCTTGGCAAAACACATGCAAAAGAATTCAAGGATTGGAAGCTCATCAATACCAATAGTCTAGAACTAATTCGAACTCTCACTTTGGCGGGCCAAGGAATTGGCATTCTGCCAGAAAGAGTAGCTAAAGCTGACGGAGCCGATCTCGTTCCCTATGATTCAAAGCTACCAATCTTTGAAGACAAAATTTTTGTCGCCTACAGAAAAGACGTACTCTCTAATAGAGCTGGACGCGAATTAGTAAGACTTGCAACTTTCATTTTATAAATCTTTAGAGCTTTTTAGTCTTTGCGTGCAGCTCAGCACTCCCTCAACTTTTTAAACTGAGGCCATTCATTTACTTACTTTTTTTAAGCGTATGAGAATAATCCTGAATTGCATGTCGACTAGTCATTAAGAATTTTTCAGGCAAAGCTTGCCCTCGATAGTCCCTCAAGACGATACGCTCCGGCAAATCAAACCTGTAGATTTCATTTTCGCTTAAATCAATTGGTGGATTTAAAAAAAGCCTGTCTAAGGATTTCTGATCTTCAACAGACAGCGCGAGAGCAATATCCTGCTGCCACTGTTCAAATTTCTCTGAGTCCTCTTTGCTTAACCAAAACGTATTGATAGCAGCGAATTGTTGACCGCTCTCCGTCGTCCACGCCGAAATTGGTAAAAGTTCCCAGCGATCACGAACCCCATGAAGCTTGTCAATATCGGCCTGAATTTCTTCAGATGTTCTGAGTTGCTTTTTTTGCCACTCTGAAACCGGATAAATATGTGGGTTTGAAACAAGATTCATTTCTGCAGAAAGCTCAGCATAACGCTC
>JAYUEN010000437.1:0-3609 GCA_043739185.1 Bdellovibrionales bacterium | reverse complement strand
CAGCTCCGCAACCAAGACCCCAACCGGCTCCGCAGCCAGCTCCACAACCAAGACCCCAACCGGCTCCGCAGCCAGCTCCACAACCAAGACCCCAACCGGCTCCGCAGCCAGCTCCGCAGCCAAGACCCCAACCGGCTCCGCAGCCAGCTCCTCAGCCAAGACCCCAACCAGCCCCGCAACCTTCTCCTCATTGCCAACCAGGAAAGAAATGTTAGTTTAAAAATGTAACGAGCTTAAATGAAAAGAGGATCCGAAAGGATCCTCTTTTTTTCGAAAATTAAAAATTTGAACTCTAGTTGTGTCCTAAATTAATGCGACCGAGGCGTCGGAGGAGAAAGCGCGGAGGCCTACTTCCGGTTGGCCGCACAAGCCAACGACGAAGGCAACGAAGGTCCCATTAATTTAGGACACATCTATAAACTTAAAACACTTCTAGGGTCCAGCCTTCGTGATAGCAGTCTTGATTGTAGCAAGTTGTTTTCGAAGGATGCCCTCTCCAAACTGAGGTGCCTCCGAATTCAGAGCAATTATCATGATTGCAATTAACATTTCCACCCATCAAATCATAACCAGTTGAAACCACCCAACCGCGCTCAAGGCAGTTTGAGTTTCTACAAAATGCAATATCATACAAAACTAATCCGCGATCATTTTGAACAGAAGTCCAACCATTTTTAAAACAGGCGCCGTCTATACAATTCACATCATAGGTAGAATGATCTTTTGCTATTGAAGCCCAACCGAACTGACGACAATTATGCCCTTTACAATTCGTATCTAAAACATAGTTTTGAGATTTCGTTGTCCAGCCGTATTTAAAACAATCTCGTTGCTTGCAAATCGTTTCAAATTTTTGAGTCGCCGCAAAAGAAACTGAACTAATGAATATTGCGAGACTTAATAGAGCTTTCATAGATTTTCTCCTCAAAGTATTGGGTTTGATCACAAGCATTGCTCGAATAGATATGTTTGGCAACACCATGTAATCGTTCAGAATCTATAAAGAAAGCCAGCAAACAATCGAAGTAACCTAATTCACATGTATAAATAGACTTAAGACAATTTTTGCTGCAAATTTTGTAAAAATTATCTATGTAAATCCAATGCATGCCATTAAATCGCTTTCACTGAATTTGAACCTCTAGAATAGCATTGGCCCCCTGGTATGAAACTTGAACTTTTTAAAATTAGTGGAGCGTTTAATGATCAAAATGAATAGTCTTTTCCCGCTAATTATTTTTGTAAGTTTATCGTCGGCATGTGGCCCGCAATTTACGCCAAATAATCAATTAGAATATACCACCGATGCACTTACCGAGGGCCAAAACTCAGATGGCCGATTTTATACTTCATTTAGTCCACCCTCTACTGTCCAAAACATAAAAGAGCAAATATCTCTTTCAGATTCAAATCGGCAATTTGCAAGTAATATTGAAAGTATCGAAGCGAGTGTCAGTGCAAACGAACTCACTGTAAAAATGAAATGGAAGTCTTTGCCCGAGCTTTTAGTATTTCATGGTAACTTACAAACTACCAATTCAGGATTTAGCTCTCAGTTGAAGTTGTCTGAGGGACCACGCAAAGACCTTGAAATCAATGCGAACTGTGAAAGTCTAAAATGCGAAAAGCTAAATGCTTTCCTGAAAGATCAAAATGGTAATCTGATCGGCTTTATTGTGAAAAGCGAAAAGCGTGTTTTAACTTATGTCGACACGAAAGATCAAAAGACAAATTACAAACTTCTCTCAAAAGAAAAACAATCAACCATTGCGACACTAAAGAAAGGCCTCAACGTATCACTGAAATCGGTTGAAACTTATCCTGGCAAATCTTACTTTGAAGTTAAGCAAGGTGAAAATGCAATCGAAGGCGAACTACTCAGTATAGATGCTGGTGCGGCCCCTACAAAAACACGAGGCTCATTTCAATCGCTAGGAAAAATAGAATTGGTTGGCAACAATCAGGGAGATTCCGAACTCGGCGCCGAATTACAGTTTAAGATAACTGACAATGTTCAAAATAAAGAAGTGGTTTCTTATCTTAAAATGGATTCGACCTTTTCACTTTTTTTATCTCCAATGCCGCGTGAAACTCTTGCTCCGCAGAATGGAGTTCATCCACTTGTACAGCAAATATTAAGTGATGAATCTAACGAAATCTTAAAGGCCTATATCGATTCACACCTTTCTCCAAAGCCGAACCTCCCTAAAAATAAATCTCAATCACCGGGAGTTGAGGAAGTTTCAATTTATCTTGCGTGCGAAGAGGGAAATCAAAAAATCTGCAATATCGATAAACCAACGCGAGATCGAGTTGAAACTGCGAAAGCTTTGAATCAAATTCTCAGGCAAAATGGCCTTCCAGCAATTTGGAGCTTGGTTTCCTTCATGGAATCCAGATTTGATGGCCATGCCTACAACAGCAATTCGGGCGCATTGGGTTATTGGCAGTTTCTTTATTCAACGGCCGCAGATCCCAGCATAAAATTAATTAGAAATGGTGTTGATTTGCGAACTGATTTAAAGGCATCTACTGAAGCCGCTGTAAATTATTTTAAGTTGCTATTTCAATTCTGGAATGGGGACGTAAAAATGTCCATTATTTCTTATAATATGGGACAAGGAGCGGTTGCAAAAGCTTGTCTCAAAGGCTCAGAAGACAAAACTCACTGCAATATCGAAAAAAATCACAAATTGAACGAGCATCGTGAATTATCTGAATTATACAGTCTGAATAAAGAGGATTTCTGGCGGCTTTACAAACTCCACTCGTTCGGAGCTGTAAGTTCAAATGCTAAGAGTGGCCAAGAATATATTTTGAAATTTTTGAGCGAAAGCCTCGTCAGCCTTCACCCACTTCAATATGGATATGGCAATCATGCCGTTGAGCCAAATTAGCTCACAAATTGATTAATAGTTTTGAATCAAACGATAGCAAAGAAATTTTAAGTAGCTTGGGCCATTTGATGATTGCAACTTAAGTAGGGCTTTTCCTGGCTGGCCAACAAGAGGTACTGATTGAAATTGCATAGAAAATTGATTCCCGTCTGTGAGCGCATCTACATATCCACCTTTTTCAGTCGACTTTAAAAAGAAACTTTGCGTTTTTGCCTTAACGCCTCTTGATGCATGTGTAGTCAATTCACCTTGAATATGAAATGCGTATCCGCCTTCTGAAAAATGAAGCGAGTAAACGCTCTGATCATTTCCCGCATCCACCGACTCACATTGCAAAGTCTGCATCATCATATCGCCGCCAGCTATAACCATTGCAAACGAAGGTGCTGAGAAACTCATAGCTAAAAATCCAACTAATAATAACATTTTTTTCATAAAATCTCCTTTTGATTTGTTTGACGTTCGCATCTAGCATTTGCAAGCTCGGGCCCACCAAAAATGGGCCTCAATATTCATTTAATGCTTTGCCTGCTCCAAGTGGTTCCATTTCGAAATTACCCAGCTTGGGTTTTTAATGAAACTTATTCACACTAAATCAAAAAGAAATTTGCCCGACAGGCTTCTACGGTTGACTAAGGTTCCACCAAGTTTCGCATAGTTATGGGACTACTAACGCTTGCGATGCCAAGTAGTGTGCTAAACGCAGCCATGG
>JAYUEN010000436.1:0-1105 GCA_043739185.1 Bdellovibrionales bacterium | reverse complement strand
AGCCCGAACGCACAGTCAACAGATCATTTGATGAAGTATACATTTTATTTCCTTTCGTTACTAATTAAGTTTTTATAAGAGGCTAATGAAGGTGGCTGAATAAGAGACGGCAAATTTCGGATGAGAGATATTGCTTCACTCAAATTATTGCATGGCCTTGAGTCCCAACCACACGCGACAAGCCACATGGACGTAATACCACGTGACAACGTATAGCCTTTGATCTCCGCCTTGGCGCGGACGTGTTGAATTGTTAACATAATGCCTCCTACGGCCAAAAATGAACATGATGAAGAAACTGACAATAAATACTGTACAATCCCAACGTTTTTGCTTTTTTAGCAGACATTTTGTCTAATTCTGCCATATAAAAGTCTGAATACATCCAAAACCTGCCACAATCTGACGTTTTTGGTGGATGTGCATTCCAAAGTGCGCGACCTTTTGCCGCATAATCATTCCATGCTTGGTAGTGAAATTCTAGCCAAATTAAGTCTATCTTGTGCCTATTTTCTATCGCTTTTCTTGACATTTGAACATCTCACAATTTCACCTTATTGCACTTTCACGTCTGTTAGACGGCGGAAATCACCGTTCTCAAGGCGTACAATCCAACCCAAGTCAAAAAGGTCTCGCACTGCTTTCAAATCAGGGTAAGCTTGTTTAAAGCTTTCAATACTTGAAAACAGTTCATAATCCTGCATAGGATCATTTGGTTCATAAAATAGAACAGACATTTTAGTACCCTTTCACAGTTTACAAAATACCAAGAGCAAGTAAGGCCTTGGTATTCAGTAACTTGTGCTAATCCTTAAGCCTCAAAAGGAATTTCTTCATTCACCGCCATGACAGGAACCAAGGCCTTGAGTTTGGCAAGAAATTCTGTTTGAGCGATAGGAAGATCTTCCTTTTTATCTGCCTTTTCGACGAGATGTTTAAAGGCTTCCAACAAATCAAAAGGCTTATTTGCCTTTTTAACTTCAGGCATTTCATAAAATGGGACTTGTTCGCCTTCAATTGCGAAAGTATATTCATTCTTTTTGTTCACGGTTTTACCAATGAACATGAAGACGCCTGCCTTGTTCTTTTTCAATTGAAGTGAAGT
>JAYUEN010000435.1:0-1106 GCA_043739185.1 Bdellovibrionales bacterium | reverse complement strand
CTGCGGACACCCCTCAAGCCGAACACTCACAGATTTGCACTACTTTACTTTTTTCCCTCCACCCTTCTTTTTTCGATACTCCGCTAGTACTTCACTAGGTGAAGCATGTTTGAGAATCCTCATCCAACGATCATTGATTCTGGTTTCAACTTTTTTAATAAAATCAGGCGAGTAAAAAGAAACATCACTTCCTTTCGGCACATACTTCCGAATCTCTTTGTTAGTACGTTCTACCGTACCCTTCTCCCAAGAATGATACGCATGACAAAAATAGATTGGCACACCAAGTAATCGCTCTAGACGCTCATGCTGTTGGAACAATAAGTCATTGTCGGTCGTACTAGTCTGCATTTCAGGAAATTGTGCGTGAATCTTTTGAAATGCACGTTCCATATTTTTGATGGTTGGTACCAGTATTTGTTGTATGAATGCTACTCGAGTTTTACGGTCAGCCACCACTAACAGTATTCCTCGTCCGTGTTTTCCAGATAGTATGAAGTCAGCTTCAACGTCACCCACCCGACGCCTCGTATTTGCCATTGTAGGGCGCAGATCAATGAATTTTCGGCCATCCAGTGTACCAGTTGTGGCACGTTTCTGTCGTCGTTTCCAGGCAGGAAAGAGGTTCTTTCGTAGTGCTTCTATCTGTCGCCCATATACACTCCTGAGATAGGTGCTAATTCCTTCCTTTGACACATACTGTAACTCCTTGACTCGATGTTTCAGTCTTCCAGCGATACTTTCGGGTGAGCGTCCTTCTCGGAGCGCTGCATCAACAAATGTTTTAAGGGCTGGATCACCGACAATCTTCATCCCTTGGTACTTTGAGTATTTCCGTTTGGTATATGCGCGGTGAGCAGCATACGCAGGGTCATACTGACCATTCTTTTTACTTTTTTGCTTGATTTCTTCAAAGACAGTTCCCACCGAGCGCTTGAGCATCGTGGCAATTGCTCTAAATGAGTATCCTTTCTTTTTAAAGAGTGCTATTTCTTTTCGTTCATCTTTTGAAAGGTGCGTGTATGATAGTTTTTTCTTTTTTGGTCGCTTTGTTTTTTTTCATATTTCAGTATGACATAGCGTTCAGCTTCAAACCTTCTTTCAGG
>JAYUEN010000434.1:0-1108 GCA_043739185.1 Bdellovibrionales bacterium | reverse complement strand
TGGCAGTTCGCGCAGCCAGCGGTTCCAAAAGGGAATCACCGTTTTCACCTGCGTTTGTTGCAGCATGATTTCGGAAACCCAGATCGCGTAAGGACCGCGCGTGCGCCGCCACGGCAGGTCGCGGGCGTTCGCGGCGAACCAGTCCAGCAACGCGGCGACGAGTTTTGAATTTTTAGTTTTTAGTTTTGAGTTCAAAAATTTGCCGAACCGCGAAATACACGAAACACGCGAAAGATTAAATAAAGAAATCCATTTTGGTTTTCAATTTCTAACGAAATGGTTAATGTGAACCATGCTGACAATCAAAAGGCTTTACAACCATATTGAAGTGGCACACGTCGGGGTGCTGTTTGGCTTTTTTACGCTTGGCATTTCTTTATTCATAGACAAATCCTTTGGCGTTTGGACTCCTTTGGCCGTGATGGTTGTCGGGGTCGGCTTGGCATTATCTGCGGCTCACAATGCTTACATTGCAAAATCCACGGCACTGATTGACAAGTATGACGAGCAATTTAATCAAAAATTGAATCGTGAGCGAAAGTCTGCTGCTTTATATTTGTTGGGCAGGAATCCAAGCAGTGATGAATTGGAAGATGTGCTGGATTTTTTTGAGAGTCCACTGGGAACGAAAATTAAGGCGGGGTGTATTGATGCAAAACAAGTTTATGAAACATTTTTTCACTGGATACGGTTTTATCACCAAGCATCTGCCAAATTCAGAGAAGAATATCGGAGCAAAGAACCAGCAGCTTATGAAGCCCTTGACGAATTGTTAGCACAAACTTCTAAATTTGAAAAATCGAGATGCAAGCGGACGGATTTATTGTTAAGCGATGAAGACTTGATCAAATATCTCCACCAAGAAGCCAATCTTAAAACAGAATCGTCCGATTGGGAAAAAGTGTTCAAAACAAAATAGGAATTCTGCCGCAAACAAGTATTGCCATGAAAATATCTCCTAAAACAATTGCAAGGGAGTGGCTGATTTTTTTAGCCTCATACTTGTTTGTTTTTCTGATTATCATCGGAATTATTCTTTGCAGAAATGTTCCGTTTGATTCAGCCGCATTCGTTTTTCCAATATTTTTTTATGTGATTGTTTGCTTTG
>JAYUEN010000433.1:0-1109 GCA_043739185.1 Bdellovibrionales bacterium | reverse complement strand
ATAGTTTATATATTGAAGTAACTGCACGATCTTCTTATGAATTGTTCTTGAATTACAAAAATAAGTTTTTACGTTTATCCACTGGATAGCAAAAATTTAAGCTCTTTTTTGTATCGTATTTATCTCGATTTGATCGACCAAAACTCCTGAATTACTATGCGAAACCTCTCTGCGATTAATAGTTCAAATTCACACTGAAAAATTCACGCCTATCCGGTTGCGGTACAAAAATGATCGATCTGTTGCGAATAAATGGAAAACTCAAGATGCAAACTCCGGCGTACCAGCTGATGTTATCAAATTCTCCCTATGAAATTCAGATATTTTCTTGTTTCTCCTAGCAACTCAACTGAAGCTTTTGAAATTCAGCGCCGAGAAAATTCGACCAAAAACTAGAGTTGTACCGCAACCGGATAGGCATGGAAAAATTGCTTGGTTTTTTAATGGGCATTAAGGTTTACTGGGTCCATCCGGTGTTCGCCAGGCACATTAAGTCTCTGGCTCATTCTGCTATTTCTTCGCCTCTAAAAACTCTTTGGGAATCCCCTCATATTTATCTTGCCCAAAAGACCAATTACTGTTGGGAGTGGCCATTTTAAAGTTTGGTATGTAAATTCCGTAGATCTTAGCTTTAACATCACCAGGAACAATCTCAGTATCGTTTTGAATTTTTACCCTTAGTTTTTCATCCATTTTGAGATCTAAGATTTTCCCTCTCGCTGCTCCCATTTCTGTTGCTCCTTTAAATGGATAAAAGCTAATAATAAAAGCACCACGGTGAGATTTCAGTCCAACAATGGTTCCGCCAAAGCGCACTTCATCGCCCCAAAGGTATCCTTGATTATCGGTGACTTGAAAGCTACTCCGATCTCCGCCAATACGTATTTTTTCTAAATTCTCAGTTTCACTATACGCATCCACTTCAGGGGTAAGGCGAATGACCACTTGATAGTCACTGCTGGTTTGTGCAACCCATGTAACGGGTGCAAAATTTTCTAGGCTAATTTTTTGGAGGCTAAGGCGGATAAAAGCCCTTTTTGCCTTAGCTCAAACCTATCTCCAGGCGCTCTGAGGCCCCAATTTAGCTAAATCCGATATCAATGTGTTAT
>JAYUEN010000432.1:0-1109 GCA_043739185.1 Bdellovibrionales bacterium | reverse complement strand
GGTGTTGATCACTTTTAGCTGGCGATTTTTACAGTCGCTAGACGAGTGGGCTCAAGGTTTTCAATGAAGCGGATGGTCTGTTTCAGTTGCGCATTGAGAATGCATCTCTGTTTTTCCAAATCGATCAAATGTTGCTGGAATGACATCGTCATGAACTGTTTGGCTTTGTCGCGATCTTCTATATTGAAAAGTGCCTTTATAGTGGCAATGCTTAGACCCATTTGGCGCATCGAAATAATAGATTTAAGGCGGTCTACATCTTGCTGCATGAATGTTCGAAACGCCCCGTGCCGCGTTGGTTTTATGAGGCCTTCATTTTCGTAATAGCGAATTGTCTTGGGATTTAAGCCCAATTGCTTTGCCAATTCGCCAATAAATAGAAAGTCCGAATTTGCATTGCGGGAATTATCATTGCTTATCATCGGGCAGAACATATCTTGAAAGTGGTCGCGCCTTGAATGCATTTTAAAATTCCAGAAATTCGATTTGGGCCTGCAGAGCTACGGTGAGAGATAGTGGAATATTCGGACGCTATGACTGCTATTCTTAGCAGTGTGCTTGAAATTATTTTCCAAGTGGGAGTTCTTCTTGAACGTTCGAAATTTTTGAGAGTTGCGGAAAGCCTTCCAAAGGCGAGGCTAAAAAATCTGCCAAACTTGCAGTCGCTTCTTGTTCCGATCGCAATATCCACCCCGGAACCAAATTCGGCCGATTAAAATTCTAATTTTGCAACTGGGCTGTTAGCTCTGGTTGTGGCAGGGCCTTGAATTTTAGATCATCTATTGGCGGTTGGAATGATTTGGGTTCGGAAAGCAGTTGACTCAATGGAAATATTGCACAATCGAATTTTTGAATATTCGGCAGCCTATGAACAGGCCTTGACCAAACGTGAAGTTGAAGTACTTCGCAGAAGTTCAGAAGGTATGTCGTATAAAGAGATTGCGCAACAACTCAAAATTACGGCACGAACCGTTCGATTTTTCCTTGAAAATGCTCGCGCTAAGTTGAATTGCAGAAACACCACTCATGCTGTGAGTTTTGCATTGCAGCGCGGCATTATCTAGGTGAAATGTTTTGTTTGACCGCTCTGTCAGGATTTTTGGGTGTTG
>JAYUEN010000431.1:0-32455 GCA_043739185.1 Bdellovibrionales bacterium | reverse complement strand
TTACAAATCGGGCAGCGGTAGCGTTTCACTTGGGCTTTGTCGTGTTTACGAAAAAAACTTCCGAATGAATTGAGATTCATTCGCTTTACGAATTTTTCGGTGGTGGATTTAAAACAAAAACAAGCTCGCTTCATGCCAAAAGGCAAAAAGCAAAGCCCAGGCCATTTTAAGCCTTTACAGTCTAAGGGCCCAGTTTCTAAGACTTAAGAGAAGATTTAATAGACTCAAGCTTTTTATCTTTCTCTACTTTGAAGTCTTGAAAAATCGCTGAAAGTTTTTTGCCGTAGCTTTCTTGAACCTCTCCGTATCGTTGCTGAATTAAGCCGCCTATTGCTTTGATATCGCCCTTGGATTGCTCTAATTCGTTGTCGGTGAGATTTCCCCAGGCCTTTTGAATATTGCCTTTAATTTCAAGCCATTTACCATTTGTGGTATTTTCATTGATTGTCATAATTCTTTCTCCTTATTGATCGTTGTTAAAATCTATTTAGCTTTGCGTTCAACTTTTTCAATCGAATTTTGTGTTTTATCGCTTGCATCGTAAATCAAATCCTTTGAATCCTTGACCCTACTTTGCTTGCCCGTTTTATTTCTGACATAACGTTTCAGCTTTCGCGCGTGAACTTTTGTATCTGTTTTTGCGTCGCCGATATCATTTTGAAATTGAGTTTTCGGTGAATCTTCAGCGTTGGCATTCGATGTGCCGGGCGCGAAGGTTAGGCCAAAGAGAAAAATAGGAATCCAAATTATTTGTGGCTTTTTTCCCGTAAAGAGTGAGACCAAGAAACTCAAAACTGCGAAAGCGATAAACACAAAGAGAAGAGTTCGACCTATTTCAATAGACAGGCCCCCAACACCTCCAGCTCCTAATGCAAAAGCCACAAGTCCAATTATAAAAAATCCAATAGCTGCGCGTAACATCCTAAACCTCCTATTGTTAAAAAATTCGTTGCGAAATAAAGTTAATATTCAGTGAAAAGCACTAAAGTGAAGTCGTCTTATCAGGCAATATGCGAATATCGACTCGACGATTTTGAGCACGGCCACTAGGTGTCTTATTGCTCGCAATGGGCTTTTGATAGTCATAACCTATAGCGCTGATTTTACCTGAGTCAGTTACCGAATTGGCTATAAAATATTCTCGAATAGCCTGTGCTCGCTGAACGGAGAGCTTTTCGTTTACCACTTTTCCTCCTACAGAATCAGTATGACCTTCGATCACGACCGAACTTGGGCCAAAGCTTTTAATTACTTTCTCTACTTTTGCCAATAGCGAGAAATTAGCAGCTTTTAAATTGGCTTTAGAGTTGGGAAACTCAAGGGCTTTTAGACGAATTACGAGTGCATCGCCTTGTTTATATACTTCGGCTTCTTGTTCACTAAATTCAGAACGGGCAGTTTCGTACTTCTGATTAAATTCTTTTTCGGCGTCGGCTTTATTATTGGATTCATTCAAGGCTAAGGCGGCACCAGTCAGTTCTGCATTCTTATTTTGTAACACATTCTCGCTTTTTGCGAGTTGCATATCCTTGGTCGTGAGTTCTTCGCCTTGATTTTTCAATACAGTTTCTTTGGCTTGAAGCTCCGCGTCCTTTTCTGAAGCTAAGTTTTGGTCATTCTCATTTCTCAGCGCCAACTCTTCAGACGAAGTTTTTTTATCAAGCTTTGAGGCTCTGGTAATTTTCAAAAGATGAACGGCAAGTGCTTTGCTTTCTTCTGACCTGACATTCACTTGTGCGTCGTGACGATTTGCAGTTATAAATGCATCGGTATCTCTATACTTCTTTTCTGCAATTGCAAGGCTTCGTGGTGCGAGTGATTTGGCTCCTTCAGTTTTAGCCTGTTCGATAGTTTCACCTGCACTATGTAAACTTTCAGTCTTAATCGAGAGTAGTTCGAGATTGAGATATTCATTTTGAAGTCTGGTACGATTTTTTTCAGCGGAAGCAACTTCATTCTTTTCGAGGTCGGAAGTGACTTCGCGCAATTGTCGATCGGTTGCCATAAATTCTTTGTCAAAGTGCTTGGTTGCGCCAGCGGCAATGGCTTGTTTTCTCGCAGAGATAACTTCCTCAATATTTGCATGTGCAACTTGCGAAGCCGCGATTGCTTGTTTCAAGTAGGAATTTGCCGTGGCAATTGTATGCAATGTCTTTGCTGGATCTTTTTGCTTATCTAATTGCGATTTGGCTTCGGTGAGGGAGACTTTGGCATTTTCAAAACTGTTTGGAGCGAGCATATCGACCTGATCACGATAAGCACTGGTCATGGCGACGTCTAACTTCTGAATTTCTTCACTCGGGCTTGCGCCAACTGAATACTCTTGAATTGTTGGCGAGTGCCCACAGGCTGCTAATCCTAATAAGGTAATCATCAGAGTGAACAATTTTGCGAAACTGGTTTGAATCATTTTGAATCCTTTTGAAAATATTTACTAATCGTCCCAAATACTAATGCAGATTTGCGGCCATCCCCAAAGCTGCCAGATCAGTGTTCGGACGGTCATGATTCCCCATTTCATGCAGGAGTGAGAAAACTTGCCCCGTCCAAACAAAATTAATTGAAAGCGAAATAAATCTTATAAAGTAGTTTGATCAAAAATATTTCTCAATTGAACGCAGGAATGAAATCATTTTCTTAAAATCAGGACTCAAATAAATGGGGCGATAAGTTTCATTTAGGAATTTCTTTCTGCCCCATTTAAATGCGTTGAGCGGTCGGAATATGGATAACAAGATCATTAGAAATAATTTTTAGGGCCTATTCTTAGGGTGTTAGCCTTCGCGACAAATATTTGGCCGCAAGCTTGCAGGTCAGAGACAGAGACAGAGACAGAGACAGAGACAGAGACAGTGAAACTCGATTAGAAAGGACTTGCTTGTGAACAATTCAAAGGATCTTCAAGGTTCTGACTCTCATGAAGTTCTGATGGGAATATTAAAACATCCAAAAGTCCTGCAAGACAAAATTATGAATTTTATTAGCGAAGAGCGTGAAATTGTTGATACCAGTCTATCTGAATTAATAGATCTTACCTATTATCTGAGGATGAACTGGCGAGGTCTGACGCCTCCACTTGTTGCTTTCGCATTGAGTATTGTGCTTCGGCAAACAGATTCCGTGATTGAAAGCTCTCATAGTATAGGAAATTAAAAAGAAGATTGAAGTGAAAGTGAGAAATTACCCAATTAAAATGAAAGGTCGATTTTATGGACAAAACAGAATATCGTTATAGAGAAGAACCAAGCCGTGGGAAAAAGGGTCTGGACACAGCAAGCCTCAATGGAAGTAAAACCAGTGGTGAGAAGGCTCAAGAATTGGTTGCAGAAGTGAGCAAGGCGCTCCCAGCCATCAAAAAGTTTTCTCGGGAAAACTGGAGAACAATTGCGATGGTCAGTGCGGGTATTTCAGTGATAGCTGCTGGCGCATATTTTTATTTTAATCACCAAAAAAGTGAAACTACGACCAGAGCTCATCATTAGTAGAGAGGTAACTAAGAAAACAGTGGGTCCAGGGCAATCGTTTGCATGGGCCCTTTGGTGCGGGATACTGAGTGCTTGTCTGTTGAGTTTGCTCCGCGCTCGAGCTGTGAACGGGGCAAAGGATTTGTTATTTAAGCTCGTTGATTAATCAGATTGTGTTAAGATAGCTATGTGAAAAAATTATAAATCAAAAAGTGTCATATGGTGCAAAACCTATCTTCGACTCAAATTTGCTAAATTTCCTTTTCTTCTCATGTGGTTTGAAAGTTAAATTGCGAAAGGCATTGCTAGTTTTCGAACAATCGTCTAGGGTGTAAATACATTTCCGCAAGGTAATCAATAAATATTTATTTTCAAAAGAAAAAATGGTGGACATTGAAGAGCAATGCGAACAGTGCGACGGGTGTGGCTGGTGAAATAATTAAAACACCCAAAACAAAGATCTTAGTAATAGACGATAGTTTAGAAATTTTTGAGTTTTTGAAGTATAAACTTCTTGCTGAAAATTATTTACTCGATCACTTTTTAACTGCGAAAGACGCATTAGATAAAATAAAACAAAATTGTTTGGACACAGGTACCTCCGGTTACGATATCATCCTTTCTGACTTAATAATGCCTGGGCTGAGTGGCATTGAATTCACTAAAGAACTACGAAAGTTAAGCGATACACTCATTATTATTATGTCGGCGTTTGCGAGTATTGAAACTGCGGTTGAATCGATGCGCATAGGTGCAGATCATTACATTATAAAACCTCTTAATATTTTAGAGCTCAAATCGATTATGCAGGGGCTGCTTAAGGATCGAATTCTAGAGCGCGAAGGCTTAGAGATATTGGACACCGCAAAGCTTTCATCTCATGCACTTTCGTTGATCGGAAATGATCCGAAGATGCAAAGTGTCTTGTCTATGATCAAGAAAGTTGCCCGCAATCGAGTCAATGTTTTGTTGTTTGGCCAGAGCGGAACCGGGAAAGAACTCATTGCTCAGGCGATACATAAGAGTGGGCCTAGGGCGCGCAAACCCTTTGTTGCACTCAATTGTACTGCAATTCCAGAAAATCTTCTTGAGAGTGAGCTCTTTGGACATGCGAAAGGTGCATTCACCGGGGCCATTTCAAGGCGAAAAGGTCTGGTTGAAACCGCTGAGGGGGGCACACTTTTTTTAGATGAAATTGGTGATATGCCTTTGGCTCTACAAGGTAAACTTTTGAGGTTTATTCAAGAGCGAGAGTATAAATTAGTTGGCGAGAATATTACAAAGCAAAGCGATGTGCGAATCATTGCGGCAAGTCACCGCGACCTTAAAGTAGAATGCAAGGCCGGACGATTTCGAGAAGATCTTTATTATCGAATCAATGTGGTTTATATTGAGGTTCCAACCTTAAAGAGCCGCAAAAATGATATTTCTCTTTTGGCAGAACATTTTGTAGAGAAATATTCTAGTTTGAATCCCTTGGTAAAGAGCTTGAGTGCGCATGCAATTGAGCATTTGAGCTTGCAAGACTGGCCGGGCAATATCAGAGAGCTTGAAAATACCATTGAACGAGCAATGGTATTTTGTAATACAAATCAGATTGAAGTCTGTGACATTGAAGTAGCGTCAGACAAGAAAGAACTAGTTCATGAGCTTCCAAATGATATTTTTAGCTCCTGTATTACTATTCAACAGCTCGAGATGAAATATATTGAGTATATTCTTAAGAGAACTGCCGGTAAAAAAGACTTGGCGGCAAAGCTATTAGGAATTGACCGAAAAACACTTTATCGAAAAGAAAAAGAAATCAATTCACCTAGACTAGAAGAATTGGGAATTTAGATCTGTTCAATTAAAGAGCTAAGCCGATTCGATAACTGGTTGCAGTTTCGTTGTATTTTATCAGCTTTTCGTCGGTTCCATTGTATATTTGAAAATAAATTGATGGATTGAGTCGGGGTATTTGCAAACGAAATTTAAAGTTCAATTCCTGATGACCTTCATTTTCAGACATACTAAAAACCCCTCCTGGCACGATTTTAATATTGAGTTCATCTTGACTAAAACGACCTAACAAAAGATTTTCAATCGTAAACCCAAATTCGATAAGCCCAAGCTTACGGTAGATTTCAGGATTCGTATTGTCGTATTCATAGAAGTAATACATTTTCGTTTCCGTTCGAAAATTCAAATGAAAAAACTCATAGTCACTTCTTAAATTTATATAAGTACGGTTCCAGCTGCGGGCGTTTTCGGCGGTTTGACCGTCTGATTTGTGGTCTAGCGGGCAGAAGTCAATTTCCTTTAAAATCGAATTGCTCAGCCTTAGGCGATAAAAGAATTCAGGATTGTAGTTTACATCTGAAAAATGTGCCGTTCCAATGCCAAGATCCCAAAACATCAATTGAGTATAGGCAACGTAAAAGCCTGCATCAGCAATTAGCTCCATTTTAAAGCTCAATTGAATCTTGGTTTCTTCCTTGCCTGTAATAAAATAATTTTCGTTGTGGCGGTAGATATTGAGGCCATCTCTTGAAAGACTTTCGCTCGCCTGCAATTGTGATATTGAAAAAAAAACTGTCGAAAGCAGAATTTGCCATTTCCTAAGTTTGAAAAATGAATGTAGTGAAGATTTTGAATTCATAAAATTAAAGGCTCGAATTAGATTAATGTTTGAGACAAGGAACTTTACTGCAAAGTCTTGACCAAAAAATAATATTTTGGTTGAAGCCCTTTGAGCGATGGGCAGGAAATGAACTGGCAGATCATGTTTGGGTCAAAAAGTCGTTTCAAAAAATTGCGCAACTCTGTAAGTAGCTAGTTTGGTTGATTTCCTCGTCGCCAAAACTTGGCAAGGATTTCGCTATCAATGAAATGCGACAGGTAAAGAGTTAAAAAAAATTACAAAGGAGAATTCAAATGGATAACAAAAAGTTTCAAAAAGAAGAGAAGAAGTCTGCTAATCATCAGGAAAACGGGGGCAAGAAGGTCGCGCCTTCATTTTCGCCTAATGCAAAAAAAGCAGATGATCCCAACAAACAAAAAACTAATGAGAAAGATATGTCTCAGTCTCAGGAGCGTAAGCCCAAAGAACAAAACCGATCAGAAACTCGCAATTAAATTATGCGAATGGTTTTAACAAATCGAATAGAGGTACAAAATGAGAAATACTTTTAAAACACTTTTGACCGGCGCGGTCATGATGACAATTTCTTCATTTGCGACTGCAGAGACCATGCCAGATCTAGTAGACAAAGTAAATGTCTCGGCAAGTGTGCTTCGGGAAATTTCTGAAATTTCAGATGGAGGAATTCCGCACAACCTAATGAATAAAGCGACATGTATTGCCACCATTCCTAATGTAATTAAGGCCGGATTCATTTTTGGCGGGCAATATGGGCAGGGATTGGTTTCGTGTCGAGTAAGTGGGCGATGGAGTCAACCTTCTTTCATAACAATCGCTGGCGGTAGCTGGGGATTTCAGATTGGGGTAGAGTCCGTTGACTTGGTTTTAGTTTTTGTCAAATCAGAAGCTGCAGTAAAGATGTCAAAGGGCAAATTTACTCTCGGTGGTGATGTTTCAATTGCCGCAGGGCCTGTGGGCAGGGAAGCTCAGGCGAGTACTGATTTAACTCTCAGTAGCGAAATCTATAGTTATTCAAGAAGCCGTGGTTTATTTGCTGGTCTCACCCTAGATGGCTCGATCATCAGCGTTGATACCAAGACAAATATTATGGTTTATGGATCGAAACTAAGCGCTACAGATCTGTTGGAGCACAATACGGATTATATTCTTATGCCCGCAATGCTTCGTCCATATAATGAAGCACTTTCAAACTATGCACATTGAGACATTTGATCAAAGTACGAGCGGCATTCATTGTGCCGCTCGTACAGACCGAAATTTCGTTCTCATGAAATATCAGGAATTTTCCTGGTATAGAAATTAAATATGAAACTAAAAAACAAGGAGATTACTGTGAATTACATTAGTAAAAAGTTACCATTGTGTCTTTGGGCATTTTCATTTTGTATCTTATCTGCCGCTTGTGCGCATGATGTACCAATGAATAGGAGTGCCGCAAATTCTGATGCTGAGGTCGATAGTCACCACTATGGTCGCAGCGTCGTAGTTGCTTTTGCAATTGGGAGCTCGCAATTGAGGGCTGGAGAGCAGACCAAGCTTCAAGAGGTTGTTAATAATGTAGGTGCTGATGATATTGATAAAATTGAATTGGCGGTTTGGTCCGACAAGGCATTTCCCAGAACCGGAAAGAGCTTGCCAAAATCAGATCAGGACTTGGCAAACGCTAGGATCGAGAAGGTCAAAGAATTTCTTAAAGCCTATATGAATTCACCGAGTATTAAGGCCTATAATATGGCGGATGCCTCAAATTGGTTGGCAAAGACCTTTAGGACTGACGATGCAGAAATCAAATCGGTTTTTAGTAAGGATGCCAGTCTACCGATGGCAAGAGAAGACTTCAATACCATTGCTCGGGATGGAGCTGAGTCTATGGCTGTAGTAGTTGTCGTTAGAAAAAAATAGATTTCATTGGACGGAAAAAGATTCGTCGCGGTCTCTTTTTCTGTCCTTAATTAAATAGCCTGGCGTTTAGCCAAAGTCGAAATCCGATTGGAACTTGATTATAATCGCTCCAGTATTCTGTATGTTTTTGTGGCGACTTCACTAGGAGCCTTTGCCAGTCGATTGTGCCAAAATACGAAGCTGAGCCTAAATTAATTAATATGACGGCAGCAAAGGAATCGGCAAACCACTCGTGAATATTGCTAAGAGCGTACTCCGATATAATATTTGCTCTCTTGTACTTATTATTAAATTCTAGCTTTTGCTGCGGCGCTGGTGTGAAAAATATCTGTGAATAAAAGTTCGTAATATCCGAAGTTTGCAAATCACTCCAACCGCCAAATTTTTCTGCCAATTGTGCGAGTTTCAATGCTGTTAAATTTTCAAATAAATACGCATGTGCAATTTCGTGGGCAAGGGCTGCAACTAAATCAACTCTTTCTTGTGGCGACAAGCGGTGCTCTGCATACGAGTGCTTGCCGCCAATGCTAATGGCATTCGCCTCTCTGTGATATGAAGCAATATTATTGAATGGGTCATGACTTAAGAAGGCATAAATATAGCGCAGGCCCTTCATCTTTGAGACGAGATCTTTTGGAAAGGCAGATTCGAGTAGCTTTAAAAGTTCTAATAGTACTACCGAAGAATGAGTATCGGTGTGATCAATGGCGATTATGCCAAATTCTGAGAAAAGCTTTTTTTGCACTCTATAGGCCGCAGGATTATTTCTTATATTCAATTTAAGGTGATTTGGAATTTTAAGTTTTGAATTACTCGATTTAATATTGGCATAGTCCGGAGAAGGATCTAAAACCTTGGGGCTGCCAACGCCATCTAAATCGGGATCTTGAGGAAATAAAACGCGAGCGGGTTCATTGTCAACAATTGCCGTCCAGTCGGGAATTCCGTTTTTATTGGTATCTATCTTCACATAGTATGCCAGGCAATTCAGCCATGCGAAACGCTCTTTATCTAAGAGTTCATTTGGATGACGAATCAACCAAGCTTGGTAAAGCTTCGGAAAGTCCTCTTGAGTTTTAAATTGGCCAATTTGCAACGGAATCTGACTTTCCCAATTGTTTGGCAAAATTTCGGGAATTATAATCACCGGAGGTGGGGGCAGACTTGCGAAAAGATGAACTTTGAATGGTGCACAGAAAAGTTTTGCGAAGGCAGAACTTGAAGAAAAGTAAGTGCAAAGAAATATTACCAATAAAATAGGAGTGGAGTTGCGCAAGTTAAAATGTTTGCGTCTTATTCCGGATATGTCTACAGAGTTTTGGTCTAGTTTAAACCAAGCTTTTTAAGGCAAAACAGCTTTTGATTTCTTATATATTAGTTGGTTCTTCTTTGTAACTTAGTGTTCTGGTGGTCAGTAGCTTTCTCGTCAAGTTCAACTCGGCCTTCACTCATTTGGCGTTTGGATTTTTGTGAAAGGCATTTTGTTGCGTCTTTGGCACATCGAGACTCTTTTGTGCCTTGAGCTACTTTTTTGCTATTTTTTTTAAAATTGTTTCCGGTTTCAACTGTTTTATTTAACTTAGATTCAGGTTTACCTTCATTGGCCAAAGCAAAGCTCAAGGATGCCAAAGTCATATTCACTAACAACCAGGTAAAGAGGTATCCACAACGCTTAACTTGATAGGATAAGCGATGCGCTTTTGGATTTGCTCTATTCGAAATTGATCCCATTTCCAAATTCATTTTTCTCTCATTTCTACTTTTTAGAAAATGGTCTAGAGCGATTCACTTGTGTAGGTCGCTTGTGGGCATTGTCCGGATTATCGTCGGCTCCAAAATAGAGTTGATTGTTTTCAACAAGTACAATTTCGATTGTTTTACGGTGAGAAACTTGACCGGGGCAAATACCGACAGAGGCTTGAACCCCAAGATCTCTTTCGGTGCCCTTGGTCCAATTATTGATTCCGCATAAACTAACTTGATTGAAGGCATTCATAACAAGTTCGTCATGAACCATTAGAGTTATGCTTTCATAATTAAAATCTTCGTCGAGTGCATTTGCAACCACGGCTGATTTGCCTGCGACGTGAATGCGTCCTCTTTCTTGAATTTGAAAGGCCATAGTTTTGCAATCGGCATCTGTAAAATAAACCTGGCGTTTGTTGAAATTTAGGCTTCCCATTTCGACATAGGTTTGACTTGCTAAGAGAGGAATCGATCCTATATGAGCGAGATTCGAGGTGCCACAGGGAGCCGCATAAGTGGCATTTTGCAAAGCCGGATTCCCACTAGCGGTGATTTTATTTTTGCTTTCCTCATCAATATCAGCAGCAGTATCTTTGGTGCATGCAAACATGAATAGAGAAACGAGTATTAAACTTGAATTGAAGGCTGCCGAGAGTTTTGATTTTTTCATTTTTTCTCCTTAATGGGTCAGTGCTAATTTGGATCACTTATTTTCTGGCGGATAAATTTCAAAATATCAAAGTGCAATTAGCTGCCCAGCTCATCACTCTGCTGAATAGAAGTGAAAGTGCTATTTGTAGCAAAAGGCCTTTTTTTTTCTTGGCTTTGAGTCATTGTGCCTGATTGAAATTGATGGGAGCGCGGCTCATGCAATTGAGCTGTGGCGAGTGCTTTGCAGGTAGATGGGAACAGCCTGCATTGCAGTCTTAAAGATTTTTCGAAACAGAGACTTTTCGTTGAAATTTTTACTTCTGATTCTCAAATTTCAGCCTAGGCCTCGTTCGCAATTTCATCTCAGTTGGTTGCAGGGGCATTTGGTGAGAAAAATATTGTTAACAATTTTGTGAGTCAATCATTTGTTAGAAAATGGGAAATTAAAGAATCTGAAGTTGAAATGTGATAGGATCTTAAACGAAATATGAGCAGAAAGAGCAGAGGGCAAAAATTATGAAAAAGAAAAGTGAGTTTTTTAAAAAAATTGAGAGTGTTATAAAAACTCAAACTGCTACTCGCATTCAATTCGACTCGTCCGAAGACGCCTACTTACAGATTAATAAAGTATCCTTTGGTCAGAACTTTAAGGCCTTAATTGGTAATTTCAAAAGTGAAGCCATGGTATCTGATCCTAAGCATTCAAGCTTGCTGTGATATGATGTTGCTTGCCATCGTCTAAAAGTATTACTTCTTGCCCCGGCAATTCTTTGCCATCCAATTTATACTTCATCTTGCCACTACACAATGACATCGGATTCATGATTGAGATCACATACTGAGATTGGCCGTGAAGATAACTAATTTCATAGGTCTTCCAGTCCGAAGGAATATTGGGATGGAGCTTCAGTATATTGCCTCGCAAATCAAAGCCGAGAATAGATTCAAGACCCGCGCGATAATACCAAGATGCCGATCCCGTATACCAACTCCAGCCACCTCTTCCTTCATGTTTAGTTCCAGAGTAAATGTCTGCCGCTATGACATAGGGTTCAATTCGGTATTCTTTTGCCAAAGAAGTGGTTTTGGAGTGTTGAATTGGATTCAACATTTGAAAGATTTCAAAACTTTTATTTCCTAGTCCAAGTTTGGCGTAGGCCATTACGACCCAAATAGCAGCGTGTGTGTATTGGCCACCGTTTTCTCGAACTCCCGGAACATAACCTTTTATATATCCAGGGTCCTTGGTTGTGCGGTCAAAAGGAGGCGTAAATAATAGGATGAGCTGAGATTTTTTATGGATGAGGAGATCAGCTACTTTTTGCATGGCCCGTGAAGCTCGCTTAGGTTCAGCACAATTGGATAAAACAGCCCATGATTGTGCGATTGAATCTATTTTGCATTCTTCGTTAGATGCGGAGCCAAGTGGGTCGCCACTATCATAATAAGCGCGTCTGTACCAATCGCCATCCCAGCCAGAAGTTTCTAATGCTGATTTAAGTAATGCCATATGAGAAACAAATTGCTCTTTCAAAGCCAAATTCTCCGGCTGATTACAAAGGGGGACAAAATCTTCTAGGACTTTGTAAAGAAACCATCCGAGCCAAATGCTTTCACCTTTACCAAGATAGCCCACGCGGTTCATGCCGTCGTTCCAGTCGCCGGTGCCTATTAAAGGCAAATTATGTTCACCTAAACTTAGCGAGTGTTTGATAGCCCGTATACAATGTTCAAAAACTGTGGCCATCTCCACTGAAACATTAGGGCGGGAGTAAGAATCTTCTTCTTCAGATACTAATAGCGGAGCTTCTATAAAGGAAACGCGTTCATTCAAAATGGCTTTGTCGCCGGTGACTTGAATGTAGTGACTCACGACAAAGGGAAGCCAAAGTAAATCATCCGACATGCGAGTTCGCAGGCCCCGGCCACTTGGAGGATGCCACCAGTGTTGAACATCACCCTCTTTGAATTGATGCTCGCAGGATCTGATAATATGCTCTTTGGTAATTTCGGGAGCCGCATAAACAAAACTCATTGAGTCTTGAAGTTGATCTCGAAATCCATAGGCACCGCCTGATTGATAAAGTGCAGTGCGCGACCAATACCTGCAAGAAAGTGTTTGATACAAAAGCCAATTATTCATGAGAATATTTGTGGCAGGATCTGGTGTCTTGACTTGGATCACATTAATTAATTTCTTCCAGAAATCTGTGATTCCATCAAGTGCGAGTTTTGCGTTTTTGATATCGCGATAACGCAGGCTCAATTCCCGAGCTTTCTCTCTGCTTTCGCTTTGCCCGAGCAAAATGGTCATTTCATAGGTCTCATTTGCATCTAGTTCAAAAGACGTTTGCAAGACGGCGCAAGGATCATTGCCAGTCCCTCTTTTTTGGCCCAGCCCTTTGAATTTAAGTGCTGCGGGATTTGCATAGTTGCCGTTTCGACCAAGAAACTCTTTGCGACTGCAAGTGAATGTCCGATCCTTGCTACTGAAGTCGGCAAATGAGAGCATTGAGGCAAACTCATCATCATGTGGGTTGCTGGCAAAAATAGCTCCACTTTCACGGTCTAGTTCACAAATCAAATAAGGAGAAGTCTTTTCTCGTCTTGAACCAAGCACCCATTCTGTATAACTTGAAACCGATATGCGACGTTTACGAACCGTCAAATTTTTAATTTTAAAAAGTGAAATTTTGATGGATTCTTTTTGGGGAACAAACTGGATTAGAGAATGTTCGATGCCGTGATCAATATGTTTAAAGTGAGTAAAGCCTTGGCCGTGTTCAATTGTATAAAGCGCATCACTTCGTATGGGTTGGGGAGTAGGGGTCCAAATCTCTCCGGTATCATCATCTCTTAGATAGATGATTTCTCCAGAGGGATCGGTCACCGGATCATTAGACCAAGGCGTAAGGCGATTGGTTTGACTATTCAAATTCCAAGTATATGAAGAGCCACTTTCACTTACTTGAAAGCCAAATCCAAGCTCGTTGCCTATGACATTGATCCATGGCGCGGGCGTGCATTCCCGTGAATGAAGTTGAATAATATATTTGCTTCCATCTTTACTGAAACCACCGAAGCCATTGAAGAAATCAAGTTCGTTTGCGGTCAAGAGAGCTTCTGCATTTCGCTCAACTTTTGCAAAAACACGGTCTTTTACAAATGCACTGGCCGCTAAATTAATTTTGTTTAGTGTTGGCAAGGGCTCAGGCGAATGCTCTTTGATGACTTGACGTCTAATTTGATCATTGAGTGGAAGATCAGCCGATAGCGAGACTCGAGCGACTGCTTGAATGTGATCAATGTCTTTTTCAGGAGTTATATCTCGACGTAAAATATAAATGCCACCAGATTTATTTTGCCAAATTTGACTTCCCGTGGTGCGAATCAATTGCTGAAGTTCGTCTTGCAGAGTTTGAAAATAAGTAGTGCGATGTTCGTTTATTATTATAAAATCATAAACCAAACCCTTGAGTCTTAAGTATTCTTGGCAACGCAATAGCTTACGAATAATGGCAATATCTTTTAGATCATTGATACGAATAGCGACTATAGGCAAATCGCCACTTATGCCACTTGGCCAGAGACTCGATTGCACATTCGTATGAACTGCTCGTTTATGAGCGGGTGGTCTGAGTGTCGACTCAGAATACAATATTCTTTCAGCTAGGCGTTGATAGAGGTGTGCGGCGGCTGAATCTATATTGAGATGTCTCATATCAACTTGCGATTTTGTCCAGGCAATTTTACATTCGCGTTCAAAGGCATGAATGTCATGATATCGATCGGCCAATTCCAACGCTTTCTCATGACTTGGAGCCAATCCAGTTGTAAACGCAACTTGAAGTTTACCGTTTGCCGGAACTTGAACTTTAACCCGAAGCGAGAGAATTGGATCGAGCGTTGCGCCGCATGTATTTGAAAGACTTTTCTCTTCAAAAAGCGCTAATGCGCTTGATAAGGTACGCCCGCGACCTATGAATTTCATTCGATCGGTTTCGTACTCAATATCCGCCAGCAAATCGCCGTCCGTCACCACAACATGAAGTCCCCAAATATCTTTGTCATTTGAGGATCGCTTGCGCCGACCAGCTAGAATGGCATTTTTTGAAAAGAGAAATTCAGTTTGAATAAAGAGTTTACTAAATGCGGGATGATCTAAATCGTTTGCCGGCGGACCAAGTACAGGCTCTAGATAGCTGGTTAATTCTAATGTACGAGCTTCGCTTGAATGATTGGTAAGTGTGAGATGTCTGATTTCAACATTGTCTTCAGGTGCGACTAGAATCTGCGTATGACTTGAAATATCTCCGTCACGACGACGGAATTCAACTTTTTCTTCGCCGAAAGAAACTTGATAGAATTCGGGAAGCTCCGCTAATGGCTGGTAAGTGCTAGACCATAGTTTGTCTTGAACGGAGTCTTTGATAAAAATATAGCTGCCATAATTGTCGCGAGTTGGGTCTTCTTTCCATCTTGTTACGGCAAGATCATTACATTTAGAATAGCCGCCGCCCGCTGTTGAAATCATAATTGAATAATTTCGATTTGAAAGGAGCTGAATTTTTGGCGCGGCTCCGCTCGGGTCGGTATAGTGACGAACAAATGAGCTTGTGGTCGCTAGCGGCTCGGACTCGAGTTCAATCTCTGCAGCTTTTGGCAAGACTGGCGTGATACCTTGTGGGATTCGTTCTTGTAGTAGAAGACGAGTTGCCATGACTCGAGTATCACTGTGAAAACGGTCGTGCATAATATTATCGTGAAGCATATTATTGATAGATACTAAACTCATCCCCTGATGATGGGCCATAAAAGATTTGACCACGGCAAACTTTTGATTTTCCGGAAGTCGCTCAGAAGTATAATCAATCGACTCGTAAAAACCATATTCCCGCAATAATTTATTTTCGATCAATACTTTAAGATTATCATAGGCTGCAATGGGCCTAATTTGAGCGGCCAAAATTGTAGAGTAAGGTGAAATCACCAAATCTTGGCTGAGGCCACGTTTTAAACCGAGGCCAGGAATTCCAAATGGTCCGTATTGATAGTTGAACTGAAGATCACGGGCATTATAGCCGGCTTCAGACACCCCCCAGGGGACGCGGTTTTCATTGCCGTATTGAATTTGCCGAGAAACCACACTGTGAATACTTTCATTGAGAAGAGTATTTTCATAATTTCGCATGATTAAATTCGGCATCAGGTATTCAAACATTGAAGCGGTCCAGGAAATGAGCGCTCTTCCTCCGCTCACCGGGACAAGTTGACGACCGAGGAGAAACCAATGTTCTTGAGTTGCATCGCCTTTGGCAATTGCCAAAAAGCTTGCAAGTCTTGATTCTGATCCTAACAAATCATAAAGACCCGAGTCGAATTTTCCTTCGGTGACATTGTAGCCGATACTGAATACTCCGCGAAGCTTATCTAAAAGAAAACTAAAATTCATTGAGCCAAACTGCTGTTCTAAAAATTGCGCTGCTTCCTCTGCCTCAGAAAGGAGACCAAGGACAAATGCTTTTCCCGCAAGAGTCGCATCAATCAACAAAGAGAGTTCATTGGTAAGCTCTCTGCCCAATGTCAAATGGCCTGAGACTTGATTTATGCTTTGATCGTTTTTCTGAGAAATTTGATCGCGAATTTCTTTAAGTTCTTTAAGAATATGCTCATGAATTTTTGAAATTTCAGAAAATTGACAGTTTTGAATTGAGACCCTTACAAGCTTTTCCCAGCGCGAAGAGAGCACTTCCGAATAGCTCGCGATTTGACTTGTAAAACCAAGTCTTGATGAATTTGCCCAGGGCGCGACCATCTTTAAATCATTCTTGGTTTCTTTCAGCTGAAGGCCTGCGGCCTCAATCCATACAAGAGTTTTTTTAATATCGAAATCTGCAGGGGAACTCGTTATTTTTAATATGAGATCAGAAATATTTTCAAATGAAAGGGCGAGTTCATCTAAGACAATGGCCCAATCCAAATTGTTTTCAACTTCAGATGAGCTGAGAAGCTGATAACATTGAGAAAAGTGCGCATTCATTTCAGAAGAAAATAATCCCGAAGCTTTGAGTTCGCCTTCGGCAATGAGCAATAAATCTCTCAGGCCAGAAAATACTTTTTGATCAACTACAAAATACTTGGAAAACTTAAGGCAAGCCTCTCTTGTTACCAATAAATATCCGGCGAGATTCCCGCTGTCGACGGTTGAGACATATTTTGGATGCAGAGTTTGCAGGCTCTGGGTATCGTACCAATTGTAATAGTGACCTTCATGCATTTCTAACTTCTTCATACTTTCCAGTGTTGCATTCAGAAGTTTTATGAATTTGATTGAGCTCACAAAACCCATATCATAGGCAGATAGGGCCGATAGTAGGTAGAGTCCGATATTGGTCGGTGAAGTACGATGAGCGGTGAGAGCCTGCGGAAATTCTTGATGATTGTCGGGTGGGAGCCAGTTGTCACTACTTCCAACGAAGCTTTCAAAGTAATGCCAAGTCCGGCGTGCAATTTGACGATATATTATTTTGGCTTCGGGTTTGAGGATTTCTTTTCTGCGGATTGATTTGCGACTAATCCAAAAGGCAACAGCTGGGTGGCTGAACCACAATAAATACAGTGCCAATAAAATCAGTGCGGGCATGAGTTGCCTTGGGGGCTTTACAATTAATGTGAACAAAGCACAGGCAAGCAAGGCGCCTTCAGTTGGCCAACAGCTTTGCCAAAATGGTAGATTTAAACTGAATTTTTGACTCTCCATATGGGCTGCAGGGGCCCATTCGAGCAATTTTAATTTCGAGATATTTTTTCGGTAGAGAACACGAATAAGAGCGTCTAAGTGAATAATTGCCTGATGAGCGAGAAATACAATTCGTAAAAAGCACTGCAAGAGACTGGTTTTGATATTGAATCTTGCAAGTAAAAAACGCGATTGGTTTTGTTTAAATAAGCATAAAAAACTTTCATATATGGCGTGAAATAAACCTGGTGAAACAATGATAAAAAGTGCAGAAGCGGTCCAGAACAGGGGTGAGCCAGGAAGACTCGACCAAGCTAATACAAGCCAAAGAAAAAGTGCGAGGGAGACGAAGCTTCGCCTTAAGTTATCAAAGATCTTCCAGCGAGAAATCAAGGGAAGGCGATTGCGGACCCAAGCATTTTTTTGATTGCGAACAAAAGGCAGAATCCAAGAGCTAATTTGCCAATCCCCGCGAGTCCATCGATGCTGCCTGGTGAAATAGCTATGATAAGATTGCGGATAATCATCTATGAGTTCAACATCGGTGAGAAGTGCAGTTCGAGCAAAAAGCCCCTCGAACAAATCATGACTTAAAATCGAATTTTCTGGAATGCGATTATTGAGTGCCGCTTCAAATGCATCGACATCATAGAGCCCCTTGCCGGTATAGCTGCCTTCGTGATAAAGATCTTGGTAAACATCAGAGACTGCGGTGGTATAAGGATCGATTCCGGTATTGCCCGAAAAAAGTTTGGCAAAAGCTGATCGTCCCGAGCTTTCTAGAGAAATTCCGATACGCGGTTGAAGTACTCCGTAGCCATCTACCACTCGGCCCAAATTCTGATCGAATTTCGCTTGATTGAGAGGATGCATAATTGTGCCCACCATCTTGCGCGCAGTATCTCTTGGTAACTGGGTATCGGCATCTAGGGTGATGACAAAACGAACTGATTGAAGAAGTTCTCTGGGGGCCGTCACCATAGTAAAGCTGGTGTTTTTATTGCCACGCAAAAGACGGTTGAACTCGTGAATTTTGCCACGCTTTCTTTCCCATCCCATCCAAGCATTTTCGGATTCATTCCATTGGCGTCGTCTATGAAAAAGAAAGAATCGCTTGGCCTTTGCTCCTTTGTATTTTTGGTTGAGTAGTTCAAGACTTTCAGTTGCGAGTCGGACCAAGTCATCATCAGTCGAAAAAATCTCGGTGTCAGCATCGGTAAAATCTGTTAACAAAGCAAATAGTAATTGGTTATCCGAATTGCCAAGAAAGTGTATTTCAATTTTTTCAACTAACTCTAATACCACTTTGGGGTTAGAGAGCATACAAGGTATGACCACCATGGTTCGTGCGGTTTCGGGAATTCCAGAGGAGAAATCAAGTTTGGGCAAATTCTTTGGTCGAATTGCGTGTGTTAAAATAAAGTTCGAAAAAGTAAGCGCAAGGTCACTGCAGGGAATGAGTATCAATAAACTTATTCCAAATAGTAATGCAAGCGATGCCCCGTGCAATACTGAATAAACAAGAGGTGCTGCGCAAAAAAAACCGAGAAGTATGCCCATTAGTCCAAAATAAATGAGGTTTGGGTGAGCTTGAGCAAAATATAAAAGTCTGTTTTGATAGGCCAAATCTAGATGTAGTTTTTTGGCTCCCTGTCCAATCAAATAGTAACCGATATGAGATTTTCGAGAATCTTCAGGAGATTTGACTTCAACGTCACTGATAATTTGAATGAGTTTTTCAGAGATCTCAATCTCTGAGCTTTGAGTCTTTTTGCTCAGCTTTTCAATTACATGCCGGTAGCGATCGCGAGTTAAAAAATCCATTTTCGAATAGACAGGATCTTTCTCTAAAACCCGATCGACCATGCTCAGGCTTTCGAAGAAATCCCGCCAATTGAGGCTCGATAAAAGCCGCATACTGGTAATTATATTTGCTACACTTATTTGATTCGAGGCCTGTATATGATGCGAAAGATGGACGATATGTTCAATCGAGGAGTTCTCTTTTGCCAGATGTTTTTCGAGTGCTTCTAGAGCAGGAAAAAGCTCAGGCTCCTGGTCGCGAAGGCGTTTGGCAAATTGAGCCATCACAGCAGAGTCATTGTGAATCGATTTGCGCCAATACTTCGGGAGCTTCAAGATCAAGTTTTGAAATTTTGATTTGTTCGCAACCAATTCAATAAGACGATCTACATAGTTATTTGCAAAAATTGTGTTTTCATAATCGGCCACCATTTGCACGGCAATTCGGCGTAAATTCTCAACCAGTACTAGCCTAAGTGTAATGGCCAGCGCCCAAAGCTCACCTATCTTTAAAGTTGATACTTTTTGATAGGACAGAACAAACCTTCGTATCGTGTCCGGTTCGAGTTGGCTATCGGTATGCGCAATGAGTGCCAATGCGATTGCATAAATTCGCGGATACCCACTCAATTCGCCCAAGGAAATTTTTGGAAGCTCATTGTAAAATGCGGGAGGTAGATCCTCTTGAATCTCCCGCAGTTGGTCTTCAATGATATGAAAATTATCAGTTAACCATTCAGCGGCCGGGGGAATACTTTGTTTTTTATGAACGGCATCAGTCAGAGTTCGATAAGATTCTAAAAGTTTAATACCATTGTCGCGCATTCTCGGTAGTAATGAATGCGCAACTTTGGGTTTGGCGCCGACATCTAGTTGGGCCGCGAGATAGACTGCAAACTCTTCGAGTCGCTCGACGCTATAGATTTCACCCTTAATTGCGTTCTCGTTGCTTTGATTTATCAAAATCAACTTTCGATTCGTAAGCGAGTGCTTTGAATTTTCATGTTTTACTCTTTTTCTTATCTTGGCGCTTAAGTTAGAATTTCTCGTACAGGTGTGAGATATAGCAATATAGCTGCCAACTTAAAAATGAGGATCAATTCGTTTGCTGAGTCGTTAGTTATCACATATGAATTAATTAAAGGTTGGGTTCGACTCCAACCGAATTGAAATTTAAAGTATGGGGCAAAATGACCGAGTGTAAATTGTTGATCGAAAGCAGATTCGGCTAAATTGAATTTTAGGGCTTACATAAAAACATTTTTTACAATTCTGATGCGAGCCCCACATCAAGTGAATGACGAAGTTTTAAAAAGATTGAGATAATATTTCATCAACTAGTTTGATATCGATTTCAGGATTCCAACTCTTGCGAATCAGCCTTTGTGGATCCGGTATAGTTGTCAGGTAATCGGGATGATCTCTTCGCGAATCGACACCTGTGGGGCCTTTTGTCCAGTAACCTGATTTTACCAATAGGTCGCCACTTGAATTTCTGATTCCAGTAAGAACATAGTTGTATTCGCGAATTGCCTCCCGAGTTCCAACCGAAGATTTCTTGTCAGCTGTCACTTGTTCTGCCGAAAAAACCCAAGTTCTTACAAAAACTGAGTTCGGCTCTCCTGGTATTGAATCAATGGTATAATTTGCTTTGAAAACCGGGACATTCCAAACTTCGGCACTGGGGTCATGATCCATAATAAATGCCTGTTTTTTTTGAAAGAGCTGAATTTCTAAAAATCGGTGAAACTGATCAGGGAAAATGTCAGGAAATACCCAGCCATTGCTATCGCCAGTAAATTTCTGTCCATAGTATTTAAAGCCTGAATCATCAACGGCCTCGTAAGTTTTAAGCATGAGTGCTTTGAGATCTACAACATCAAAGGTGACGGCTTTCTGCCAGCCATTTATGCTGATCGTAACTGAATGCTTTGGTTCTGGCATAACAATTGAGGCGATCGACCAAGCATCGCATAGTCCTTCCCAGGCAAGCGAGTTCGGTTTGTAAGACTGGCGTTCGAAAGCTGCAGCCGAGCCCAGTCTTGGGTCTCGTGATTTCCGAACCAAATCATATTTGTTTAGAGTGGCCATGCCATTAGATTGCGAATCATCAAATAAGGTTTTTTCTCTTTGAGGAAACCACCATGAGGACCACGGTACGACATTGGCAACGGCGAGGTCAGATTTAAACGGCAATTTTTTAAGATGAATAATCGTGAATCCAAACTCGGAAGTGACTGCGGTCAAAGCAGGATCACTTAAGAGATCGATATTCTCAAATCCCAGAGCCCTCATCAGATCACCGGACTCACGCACATTGGCTGATATCGAGCTAGCAGGATCTAGCGAGGCCTTCGTGGGAATAAACAAAGTATTATTTCCACAGGCAGTAAGTGTACTAAGCGCCACAATATAAGATATGCATTTCATTTTTAAAACCTTTATAAATTAAGAATTAATACGTACATGGCCTCTCCCATTTTCAAACAGGAGAGGCCAAGCATCAGAACTAAATTTTTTCAAGCAAGACTGAACTATCGGCCCATCATACGATGTGATTTCATATGGGCCTTTTCATCGTTTTCTCGTGCGAGTTTTACTTCGCGTTCGAGGCGATCCACTTGATCCTCAGTTAGATTTGAGACCACAGCCACTTCAGTGTGGGCTGAATTGCCGCAAAGACTAACAGTTTTGCCTGTCTCTTGTGAGCTCACAACATTTCTGTTTGCGATGCGCAAAGAATCAAGGGCTACTTTACAAAAATCAATTGATGTACCGGTGTAAGAAATCACATCAGCACAACTCATTGAGCGAACGGTCTCGACACTTTCAGCAACTTGTTTGTACTGGGCGCATTGAGCAACTTGAACCTCTGATGCAACCGCAGCGGTAAGTGGTGATACTGAGAATTTGTCAGAAATGAGCGAAGCTGTTACCAAGCGAGATGTTGGTAATGTATAGCTGCCAACTTGATCCGGAACCCATTTATAAATCAAATCTTTGCAAGACAACTGAATATTTGTCGGTGCAATTTGATTGTGAAATTTGGCGGGATTTTGGCAGGTCGCCTTCATATCATCAAAATTTACAGCCGCAACTAGTGCTTGAGCATTTGCAAATCCTGATCCGACTAAAGAGAGAACGAGGGTGAGTATTAGTTTCTTCATATGCATCTACCTTTTCTTGTTTGTTGTTTGGGAACGACTTTCTGTTAGAGCAATGTCAATGCCACCACAAGTTTTGCGATCTTATGAAAATAACTAATTGTTTTAATTCAAAATTTTTATTGATGCTGATTTTATTGGCTAAGTAACTCAACGGCATCCTTGCCCAATTGGGAATTTTCGCCCGACCGCTGCAACGAATAATTTCTCAGCTTAAGATTTGTACTTTCGATCTTTCAATCCAATCACTAAATGAACTCAAAAATTTAATGAGTAAGCCCCTCGTCGGTTCACTTATGAAGCTACCACTGTCACTAAAGTATTTCTTAGCCTCGCCCAAATAGACTTCAGGCTGCGGCATTGTTGGCATATTGAGAGGAACAAGTATTTGCCTCAGGTGATGATTTGCGCCAAAGCCACCAAGGGCGCCGATTGAAATGCTAATGACTCCTGCCGCCTTTTTTTCAAATGCGTTTTGACCATAAGGTCTTGATGCAATATCTAAGGCGTTCTTGAGAACTCCAGGTATAGACCGATTGTATTCAGGAGTAACAAAAATAATTGCGTCTGAGCTCCTAATTTGATTGCGAAATTCAGTCCACGCAAGTGGAGGCGTCTCATCAAGGTCTTGATTATAGAAACTAAGATTTTCGATTTTTAAGATTTGAAGTTCCAGCGGACGAGGCGCAATCTCTGTAAGTAGCTTCGCAATTTTTTTACTATAGGATTCGCGTCGTAAGCTCCCGGCGATTACAGATACTTTTTTAGTTAACATTTTAGCTCCTTAGTATAAAAATAAAAATGTCTTTACAGCATGAGGCGCCTTCGCCCAGATTAATATTAAAAGTAATATCTGGCGCCGATGTCGGCAGTTGCAAAGCTATACGAATTTGGAATAAATCCGAAACCAAGCCCAATCTCTGCGAAAATCCCCATATGTACTGTGGTCGGAATAAATTCCATACCGATAGGTACTCGCACCGCTAGGTCAAAACTATCGGTATCATGATTAAAGAGTCGACTATTAGATGCACTTGTTCCGAAGCTTGAAAGTAAACCCGCACCGGCAAAAGGCACAAAATTATCGACTTCTTTGAATTTGCCCAAATTTGCAAGGGCTCCGCGAAAATTCCAAAGATAGTCTACTCCGATTGCGGTATTGGCATCCGCAAAAGCTGCGGTGATTTCGACGGCCTGAAAGTCGTCCATCCAATACTTTGCACTCACTCCGGTCAGAGTACCCCATTTGATTCCAAGACCGAGCCGATCATAACTTAAGTAGTTGGGCTGTAGGTTTCTGAGCGAAGTCGAAGAGGAAGTATCAATATCATCCTTAGCTAGGCCTGGGAGGCCAAAACCAATTGTAGAAATGAGCAAGGCTATTTTAAGACATAAACTGAGCATATAATTTTCCTTTTTTAAAAGTATTGAGACTCTAGTATGCGAATCGAGTGCAACGAATGTACCCATTTATTCTTAGTTTAAGAAATGCCTTGAACTGCCATTTCGCAATTTTATGCAGGGGGGTTCGTATTGTTTCAAATGGGTCGAAAGTTCCTACAATCGGGCTCAAATGGTACGACACCAAAATCATTGGGATCAGTTAAGTGGCCCAATTCAGACGAATTGAATGCTTTTTTTCAAATGGCTAAATACTTGCTCTTACAAAATCCTGAGAGATCTCAATTAAAGTAAACAAGATCGGAAGGATTTATGAAAATTAGTAAACTTAAAAAACTCGGATCGCCATTTGAAATTAAAAAGAACCAAAGCTTCTTTGAGAACACTTCTCATCGAGTTGAAGAGAGAATTCCCGAGTGTCAGGGTGACCTCGCAGACCGCGCAACAAGCGAAATTGATAACGAAATTGCACGACTTGTAAATCGCGTATGTCAAGCAAGTCGCAGAGACAGTCGGATGCGCCAGCAAGCTCAATTTTAAGAAACAGTATTCGAAATAAGGAGAAAAAATGTATCAAACTAAAAATAGTATTCCGGTTGCGAGTCGCGTGCCAGTTATCGAGCTTCTCAACGCTTGTTTGGCAACTTGTTTAGATGGAGTTCTGAATTCAAAACAAGCTCATTGGAATGTCAAAGGTCCTAATTTTATTGCCCTTCATGAACTCTTCGATCAAATTTACCAGAGTTTTGGTGAGTATACTGACCTGCTTGCCGAAAGAGTTGTACAGCTTGGTGGAATTGCCGAAGGAACCGCACAGTTTGTTACAAAGAAATCATGTCTAAAGGAATATCCCGTGGTTATCAGCGATGGGCATGCCCATATTGAATATCTTTCTGATACCTTGAGTGGCGCAGGTGCACAAGTTCGTAAGGCTATTCAATCTTGCATTGAAGTGAGCGATGCTGATTCAGCTGATATCTTAACTGAAATCTCAAGGGGCTTAGACAAATATTTGTGGTTTGTCGAAGCCCATCTGCAAGCAAAAAAGTAGTTTCAAGAAATTTGCTTAATAAAATTGTTTGTTTTAATGAGGAATTTAGTGATGAACAGAGTTGATTTCAAAAAAATGTTTATGAGTTGGCGCAATCATCTAAGTTCAAAAAAAATCTCTTCACGAGATGTCGATGATCATTATGACCTAGACGGCGTTTCTTTTTCTACGCAGGGAGTGGTAGTTGCCGGGGACAATCAGACTACCGAAGCGGCTCCTCCGCCACAAAAGAGTCACTCTCGATTTCGCATGAGAACAGCTGGTCGGGCTATACATGCCCCAAGTAGAGACAAATCGCCTTAAGGATTTAGCTCAAAGGCGTTGAGTCTTGAGCTGTTAACGGCTGAATTGTTGCAATCTAAGCTTTTGAGTTGAATTTCAAATCGATTTAAAAATTTTTAAAAGGAGAATTTATGAACATTCTAGCGTTTTTGATGATTGGGATACTGACTGGTTGGCTCTCAGGAATACTAGTTGAAGGTCACGGGATGGGCGTTGTTACTGATTTAATAGTCGGTATCATTGGCGCTTTTGTCGGTGGCTTTGTATTTAGTATTTTGGGCGTTACCGCCTATGGATTCTGGGGCTCTTTTGTAATGTCGGTGATTGGTGCCGTGGTTTTTCTGATGCTCGTCGGATTGTTTTCTGGCTCATACAAATCAGGAAAAAGATTGGGCAAACTATGAAAAATTATTCTAAGTTCGGCCCAATTTTTTTAAGTATCGTTTTCTCAATCTGCCTTGCGCCCAAGCTCTTTGCAGATGAACCGGGTGCTAGTAGTCAGACAAGTGTATCCAATCCAAATCGTTCCGAAGAGCGATTTTTCAGGCGCATCATATTTGAGGGGTCGTTTGCTAACGCAGGTTATGAAGGTGATCATAGTTCGCGTTACTCAAGACCCAATGGCTACAGCGCCGGGATTCTCTTTGATCTCTTAGGAAACGGCGGAATGGTTCTTGAGACTGGGGCCCTATACCGACAGTTCGGCACGACTTATAATAATGGCTTGAGTGAAAATGACTTTACGGCAAATTATATCAGTGTCCCTCTTGACTTAAAATACTATTTTAATGGCCAAGAATCGACTTCGGTTTTCATTAAAGCAGGAGTTATGGGTTCAACTTTAATTTCAGACAATACAATGTATTCAACACCCACAACACAAATAGGTGCAAAGTCTTGGGAAACAGATTTTTTGGTAGGGGGAGGATTTAAATTCAATCTCAGTACTTCAACTGATTTATTGATAGAGGTCGACTACAGTCGATCAATTGATAGCGTAATGAATGCGGTTAGCTTGTATCGTTCAGATTTAAGTGCGGCGTTGGGTCTAGCCCTCAACCTATAAGTTTAGATGAGTCCAAAATTAATGGGACCTTCAGTGCTTTAGCTGTCGGCTTGTGCGGCCTACAAGTAGTAGGTCTCCGCGCCTCCTCCTCGAACGCCTCGGTCGCATTAATTTTGGACTCATCTATGAAATTCAAAAGAAAACATTTATATTTGGAGAAAATATGGCATTTGAAATTGAAAAGTTAGCGTTTGATACCGATAGCTTAGAGCCAGATATTTCTAAAAAAGCACTCGAAACTCATTATCTGAAGCATTATAAGAAATATGTTTCGACTTTAAATGAGCTCGTCAAAGGAACTGAATTTGAAAAACTAGATTTAAAAGAGGTGCTCATTAGGACCTTTCAAAAGAACGAAGCTATTTTTCACAATGCGGCTCAAGCCTTTAATCACGCTTTCTTCTGGAAATGCTTAAGCCCTGATAAGACTCAAGCTTCGCGTGAACTGCGTGCAGCAATTGTTGAAAAGTTTGGCTCTCTAGACGACTTCAAAGCTAAATTTAGTAAAAGTGCAGTAGAGCTTTTTGGATCAGGTTGGGTCTGGCTCGTGCAAAACTCAGATGGAGAACTTGCAATCGAGGCTTTGGCCAATGCAGACAATCCCTTGGTGTACGAAATGTCGCCAATCATGGTATGCGACCTCTGGGAGCATGCTTACTACCTAGATTATCAAAATGACAAGCCTAAATATTTAGACAAATTTTGGCGTGTTCTGAATTGGGATTTTGTATCTGCAAATTACAAATACGAAGCTCCATACTTTGAAAAGCGTCAAAGAGATTTAGGTTTTGAAGCATTTTTAAACTGAAGTCACTTTCAATAAATCAGTTGGGCGCATTAAAAATTTACATTTGATTTAAGTGAGTCTGAATGCTTCGGGAAGAGCATACTCATTTCAATGAGCCAAGTGGCTACTAATCTTGGTAAGTTCAACTGAAATTTTGTCCGGTGATAAAACGAGATCAACACAACCTGAAGCTTGAGCATGAAGAGGCATGGATTCAACATCTGCGGAGAAATCTTGTGCAAAGGTTTTTCCTCCTCTGGCCTTAATAAATTTGCATCCTTCGGTGCCATCGCCATCGCCGCCAGAAAGAATAATTCCAATTGCTCGTGCTCCCATTGTCTCGGCCAGAGAAATTAGAAAAAAATCGACCTGTTTGTGCCGCCCATTGCTCAGGGTGCGGGGTGAGACAACTTCAAAGTTGAGGTTTTTCATAAGAAGATTTGTATTCGGGGCAATCACGTAGATATGATTTGCCTGAATAGGCATACCGTCCGTGGCTTGAATCGCCGGCATATTCGTTGACTGTGATAAGATGTGAGGTAACAGATTTTTGCCGGTAGGGCTAAGGTGAGCGATGAAGACAAAGGCCATGCCAGTATTGGATGGCAGGGCCTCAAGTAGGGCCGTATAGGCCTTGAGACCTCCCGCTGAACCACCGATGCCGACAACGAAGTTGGGGAAGCTTTTTTTCATGAAGGTTTAACTTTGGTATTTTTAGCAAGTTCAGCAACCGCTCGACCAAGACGGAATGTATCAAACGGCTTCGCCATGTGTGAATCAAAGCCAGCAGACAAAGCTCTTTTGATATCTCCTTTTGTTGCATACGCCGTAAGCGCTAAGGAAGGAATATCGCCACGGCGTTCAGATCCAAGACTTCTAATCTTTCGAATCAGGCTATAGCCATCTTCTACCGGCATAGAAATATCGCTTATCAAAACGTCCGGTTTGAAACTTTCAAAAGCTTCAAGTGCCTCGAGCACCGTATGGCAAGGAAATGTTTTTGCGCCGAAAGAATGTAGAGCTTCACGCAAGACCTCAAGCGTACTTTGATTATCATCAACAACCATTACGCATAAACCAGCGAGGTCAGCCGATTCAACATTTTCTCGCGGTTTTGTTTCTAACGGCGAGTTTGTTTCACTCGTCATACCAACGGGTCCTGACTTGCTAGGAAGTAAAACGGTAAATGTCGCGCCTTTGCCTACTCCGTCACTCTCAGCTCGAACCTTGCCGCCTTGTAACTGAATCAAATCACGAACAATCGCTAGTCCCAAACCAAGGCCTCCGTGAACTCTTATAGAGCTACTATCGGCCTGACTAAAACGCTCAAAAAGCCTTGGCACGAACTCAGGACTAATTCCTTTTCCCTGATCGCTAACTCTGATCATTGCAAATTGTTCGCCACTTTCCTCGACAGGTTCAACCAAAACACGTATTACGCCGCCCTTGGAGGAAAATTTTATGGCGTTAGTTAGTAAGTTCCATACAACTTGTTGAAGACGTTCACCGTCAGCCCAGATCTTTTCTGATTGGATTTTTATTTCTAATTCAATAAGTATCTGCCTACTTTCAGCCAAGGCACGAACAGCTTCTACGGATAAAATTACAGGTTCGCTTGGATTGATTTGAGCGAAGTTAAAGGAAAGTTTGCCGGATCGAATCCGATTGACGTCTAGTAGATCATCAATTAGCTGGCCCTGCATTTTAGCAGACTGCTCGATCATCTTAATTCCATGTTTGATTTTCTCGGGATCGAATTTCTGTTTTTGAATAAGTTGCGACCACGAAAGAATTGAGGTGAGTGGCGTTCGAAGCTCATGAGAAAGGGTCGCTAAGAATTCGTCTTTCGTCTGATTTGCGTCTTCAGCGTTGGCGCGGGCCTCTTGCTCTTTTCCAAAGCGTTGCATCGTCGCCTCTTCTGATAGCTTGCGCTCAAAAACTCGGCTAAGTTGCGGAATAACGTGAGTGATGACTTGGATCAATCTCTGGTCCGGTTCTTTTGTTTCTTCAGAAAGAAACTTAAGGACCGCAACGATCGATCCGCCAACAAAAACAGGAAAACCAATTGCAGATTTAACACCTGTTTCTTCGATGAGTTTTGCTTTCGTAAATGCCGAATCATGTATAAGGTCTAAAATAAAAACTGGTTTGCCATTAGCTGAGACTTTCCCTGCTAAGCCATCTCCCGGAGCGAGCTTTGAAAGTTCAGTCGCCTCTCTAAAGCGGGCAAACCTTTTAGGATCATCAAGGTGCCACACATTGGATGGACGGAACTCACTGGAGCCATCATTTGAGAGTAAAAATGCATATCCCACTGGCCATTTAGTATGGACACATATTCGATCAAGAAATATTTGTAAGGCACTATCAAAGCTTGTTGCCTCATTTGCTGCCGTCGTTACGGATTCAAATAGCCGAACGATTTTCGTTTCGCGCGCCAAATCTATTTCTATTCGTTTGCGTTCAGTGATGTCTTCAAGACTAAGGAGAATTGCTTTGGGCTCTTGAGCCCCCTGAGCCCCCTGAGCCCCCTGAGCCATCTCTCCTATCCAATCGATAAAACTCGCCGATATGAGCAAGCTGCGATGCCCAAGTTGAGTGAACTCGCAATCCATCTCAACGGACCGTACTTTCTCATTTAAACTCAAATTTTCAGTAAGTAGCTTGCGCATCAAGTGCGCGGAGTCGCTTTGCATTTCTAGAATTGCAAAGCAATCTCTTCCGGTGAATTGTTGAGAAAGCTTAAAATGTTCCCAGAAAGCACTGTTCGCGGATAGGAGGCGCAACTGAACATCTAGGACTGCAAGAGGGAGCTGTACTGTCTCCGCCACAGAAGTATGATAATCTTGGGCCCTTTTAGAAGCTGCGACTTGCTTTTTGAGCGCTTCAATATCCATCAATGTGATCACAGCACCGTCAATTCGATTGTCGACTGTTTTATAGGGTCGAATTTGAAGCCTGACCCAGCGATCTTGTCGATCTTTGATTTCCTTTTCTTGAGGACGCAGCGATTCACCAACCTCGCGTATCAAGTCATCCAAATCTAGATCCAGATCAAACTCAGTTTTAATATCACCAATGGGGCGACCGACATCGCTAGGTATTAATTTGAAGAATTTTTCGGCTTTGGGGGTAAATCTTCTGATGCGATGATCACTGCCAACGATTAAGATAGGAATTTCTACACTACTCAGCACATTATTTAAGTCGCTGCTGAAAAGTGCCAGCTCTGAATTGCGATTTTGTAGTTCATCATTTACCGTCGTCAACTCTTCGTTGGAGGATTGAATTTCCTCCTTCGCGGTTTCCATTTCTTCATTGGTGCTTTGAAGTTCTTCGTTGGTGCTTTGTAATTCCTCATTGGCAGCAGTGAGTTCCTCTTTTGCGGCTTCAAATTCTTCAGCCATTGACTGCTGATACTGCTTATTGGCTAGGGCATCTTGCTCAAGCTGGTTGATCCGCTGACTTTGCTGAATACGAATATTTTTTTCTTGCCCTTTTTTGGCCCCAACTTTACCGCCAAGAGTAGCCTTCTGCTTGGGTATTGGAGTAATTGACGCCACTTCTTCAAAAAAAATCACTAAATTACGCTGATTTGGTGGCGCCAAAGGATTGGCCGGGATCACTTCGATATTGACGTATCTTTGCTTGCCATCCACAACAAATGCTAAACCCTCTTGCCTGGCTTGCAAGTTTTGTTTAGTAGCCGCCTGGATCGTCATGCGAAGACCATGCAGCAGTTCCTCTCTTGCCATCTTGAGTATGTTCGAACTCGGAAGTCCCGATGCCGGTTCAAGAAAAGGAACCGTTCTGCCTCGAAACTGCAAAATTTCAAGATCAGAGTTTACGACCACCGAGGGCGGGGCGTATTTGAGGAGAGAGATTCGATCCGCATCGCTCTGAAAATCACTTTTACTCCTGGCTGGTTCGGGGATCTTCGTAGTTACGTCCTGTGCCTCAGGCACGTATGCACTCAAAGGGAATCGAAAAGTCATAGGTGTTGGAACGTTAATCTTAGAATAAATTTTGTGTGTTTTATCTACGAGCGTAAATAGCTTTGAGGTGCCGCCTGGGCTATCAGCTCTGCCCATAAAAAGAAAGCCGTCGTGATTGAGCGAGTAGTGAAAGACCGGAATGACACGTTTTTGTAAAATGGCAGCAAAGTAGATCAAGACATTCCGACAGGAGACAAGATCGAGTTTTGAAAATGGCGGATCACTTGTGACATCGTGTTTTGAAAACAGACATAAATCTCGAATCGATTTATTAATTTTAAATCCGCCATTTACCTTGTCAAAGAATCTGTTGAGCCGCTCTTTGCTTACACTCCGCTCAATACCCTCGGCATAGACTCCGGCTCTTGCTTTTTTTATAGTCGACTCACTTATGTCTGTCGCAAAAATCTGAATTGGAATCTTAGCACCAGCATCTCCCATAAACTCGAGAAGTAAAATAGCAATAGAATAAACTTCTTCTCCAGTCGAACAGCCCGGCACCCAAATACGGATAGCAGCGTCGGGAGTCCTTTTCTTCATGAGCTGTGGGAATACTGAATTCTTCAATGTCTCAAATGAATCAGGATCGCGAAAAAATTCAGTTACATTGATGAGCATATCGGCATAAAGGGCTTTTATTTCGGTCGGATTACTTTGAAGAAATTTGGCGTAGGAGTTTAGGCCCTCTATTTTTCGCACCATCATCCGTCTTTGAATACGTCTTTTTAGAGTGGTGTGCTTATAATTTGAAAAATCAATCTTTGTTTGTGAGTGTAATAAAGCAAAAATTTTTCGAAGATCAACGTCTAAATTGCTATTAAGTTTGTCCTGATCTTCATGCTCGTCCTTCAAACCGCTGCGTTCAATTTGTCCTAAGCCGTTGGTCTCACAAGCGGCGGCGATATACGGATGCTTTGATATTCTTGTAAGCTCCTGCGCGATGCCTTTTGGGGGCAATATCAAATCTATAACTCCCGACGCGATAGCGCCTTTAGGCATACCGTCGTATTTTGCAGATTTTGGGTCTTGCGCAATTGCCAGGCCGCCTTCGTCCTTAATATTTTTAAGTCCGAGAGTTCCGTCAGATGCAGCTCCAGAAAGAACCACTCCAATAGCCCGTCTTTGTTGGTCCTTCGCGAGCGATAAAAAGAAAAAATCAATAGTCAAATGCTGGCCTCGAGTCTCAATGCGTGGAAGAAGACTTAAATGACCATTCAAAATCGAAATGCAGTAATTGGGCGGATTTAAATAGATGTTGTTGGGTAGAACCTGCATACCATCTGTAACTTCTTGAACGCGCATTTTAGTAGAACGAGATAAAATTTCTGGTGCCATGCTATGGTGTGAGGGGTCCAAATGCTGAACAAAAACAAATGCCATGCCGGTGTCATTAGGTAGAGCCTCAAGTAAATCGGTAAATGCTTCTAAGCCACCAGCCGAAGCACCAATCCCCACTATTGGAAAGCGGGAACTAGAACCAATAAGCTCGCTCGCCGGGAACTCCTTTAGGCTTTTGGCGGATTTGTTGCCGGTATCATTTTTTTTGTGATTGGTTTTGGGCAGCGTAAGCTTCTTAATGTCTTCTGGTCTTTTGATTTTTTTTTTCTTTGCCATGCCGACTCCGCAATTCAGGGCAGGCAAGCAAATCGACTAAGTTTGCATCCTCTGACCGTTCTTAGTGTTTAAATACCGGAAGACAATTTCCCTTTTCAATAAAAGCGTGAATAGATTCTAAATATATGTCGAAATCAAAAGGCTTC
>JAYUEN010000430.1:0-3636 GCA_043739185.1 Bdellovibrionales bacterium | reverse complement strand
ACTCTTGTAAGATCTTCGGCTGATCCCAAGGAAGCGGACAAAAGAAATCTAGATTTTTAAATTTTTGTGCAGAATCCAAAATTGACGGTGAAAAATAGGTGAGAAGAATTTGCGTTGAAGGATTTTGCTTTTTCAAAGCATTGATGACCGGTTTTGCGTACTCAAATTCACCTGAAGCACAATGAAACCAAATAGGTCGAGAAGAGAGCGAGGCATTTAGCCATGGAAGTTTTGAATTTTTGGCTTCTCTTAATTCAAGCGCCTGTTTTATTTTCGGATTAAATAGTGCCAAGGTCTGAAACAAAAAGTAAAGGCTTGGGTATATCAAATGACGATAGATAAATGAGTAAATCACTGTGCCGCTTCGTCGAAGGCTCTATTGCTGACGTATTCGGGCCGTAAATCTATCAGACATTTTTGATAGACCTTATTACGACATTGGCCACGACCGTCCTTTGAGCAAGGTTGACAGCTGAGGTCTCGATGAAGAGCAATTGAGCGCGGAGAAGCGGGATAGCCAAAAGCGGTAGGCCCTATGAGTGCAATCGTGCGAATCTGCATTTGATCCGCAACATGAAGAAGGCCTGTATCGCCCGAAATCACTTTGCTTGAAAACTGAATCATCGCACAGCTTTCGATAAGCGAGAGTTCTCCGCACAAATTAAAAACGCGATCAGGGGCAACGGCAGAGATTTCTCTGCAGAAACGATCTTTTGGGCCGCCTAGAATCACAAACTTAATACTCGGAGAATTTTTGACCAAGGTTCTCCAGTAAGCAACTGGCCAGCGCTTCATTTTCCACGCAGCGGATGGGACAATTGACACAAAACCAAAGGGTTCGATCGAGAGTTCACTCATTACACTGATTGCTTTGTCTCTTGCTTCGTTTGAAATCAGAAAGCGATTTGTGCCGAGTAGATTTCGTTTATTGTGGCCAATGCCCCACTTTGTGAGAGGCTCTAAAAATGAGAAACTCGCAACAAAAGGTATTTCAAATTTATTAATGTGAAAGTTGAAAAGAAAGAACCTTTTAATGCGATTTTTAGGACGTCTCAGAAACTCAAATCGGATCGTTTTTCCCCAAAAAATACTTAAAAATTTTCTGAAATAAAATATCGCCATAATAATATTGGAACGCAAATTATTATGAGCATCGTAGACGTGTGTATAGTCATCGCCTGCCAAGTTCCATGCGAGGCTAATAAGTCCGTCCAAGCCCAATTTTCTAGGAAATGAAATCACCTTATTAATTGTTGGCTGAGGCTCTAGGAGTTCAGCGAAGTCTTCTCGTACGAGCCAGTGAATCTCAGAATTAAGAAAATTGAGCGAAAAATGATAGGGAACCGAAACGGCCTGCACGATGTCGCCGAAGCTAGAGAAGCGAATAATGAGAAGCTTGGTCTTTATAAACATTTGGTGTGAAGTACCTCAGAATTAAGGCTATTACGAAAAACCACTCACAGCAAACGCTAAGCAAATTTTTTGTTAATAAACTAGAAACTGTTAGTGAACTTGTTTTTTAACAGTGGCCTTACGTTTCTTAGGGGTGCCCAGATGCCCATCTAGATACTCTTTTGTATCCTCGACAATTTTTTGAATCACATGATTTGGCTGAATTTTATAGAGATCGATTAAAATGGCAATTGTATCGATAGGCGGAGCCACAATGCCTCTCTCCCAGTTCGACACAAATTGTGGAGATGAATAGCCAAGTTGGCGCGCAACTTCAAGTTGGCTTAATCCACATTCTTCACGTTTTTCTTTGAGAAACTGACTGAGGGAATTCAAAGCGATACGCATGTTGACACCTTTTTGAAATTGAGGCCGCAGTTAACCTCAAATCGCCAAGCGAATCAATAGTGCTGATAATCTAATGCGTGTCATGACACGCATTACGCGACAGCTTTTGGATTAGCCTAGTTCAGATTTTGCAATTGTATTTAATTGCATATTGCTCGTGCCTTCGTAGATTTGCCCAATCTTGGCATCGCGCCAAAATTTTTCAACTGGATATTCTTTTGTGAAACCGTTTCCGCCGAAAAGATCAATTGCTGTTGAGCAAATTTTTTCAGCTGCACGAGAGGAGTAAAGTTTTGCCATCGCGGCCGATAAGATAAAATCTTGTCCCGAATCTTTCAGTCGAGCAGCATTATAGACCATGAGTCGAGAGGATTCGAGTTGCAAGCGCATTTCAGCAAGCTGAAATTGAACACCTTGAAAGCTTGAAATTGTTTTGCCAAATTGTTCACGCGTTTTAATGTAGTCGAGAGTTGCATCATAAGCACCTTGGGCGATACCAATCATTTGTGCGCCAATGCCGATGCGTCCTTCGTTCAAAGTCTCAATCGCAATTTTATATCCTTTGCCGACTTCGCCCATCACATTTGCTTTAGGGACTTCGCAATTTTGAAAGAGAAGTTCGCAAGTTGAGCTTGCGCGGATACCAAGTTTATCTTCTTTTTTACCAACCGAAAAGCCTGGAAAATCTTTTTCAACGATAAAAGCGGTAATGCCTTTATAGCCAAGCTTACTGTCAACTGTAGCAAAAACCAAATAGATGCCAGCTTCTTTGCCGTTTGTGATCCAAAGTTTTGAGCCATTTAAAATATATTTGTCGCCTTTTTCTTGCGCCGTTAATTTTAATGCGAAAGCATCGCTGCCTGAAGTGCTTTCAGAAAGAGCGTATGCGCCAACTGTATCGCGTGCCAGTTTTGGGAGATATTTTGATTTTTGAGCGTCGTTTGTCCAACGCAAAAAAGCATTGGTCACCAGTGTATTTTGAACGTCTACCAATACACTGACGGAGCCATCGACTCGCGCGAGTTCTTCAATTGCAAAGCAAGCCATTGTAAAAGAAGAGCCTGCTCCACCATATTTTTCGGGAGATTCAATACCCATCAGGCCCATTTCAAAAAGTTTAGGCAGCAGGGTAGCTTCTATCTGAGCGGCTTCATCCATTTTTTGAACAAGAGGTTTGATTTCGCCTTCGCTAAAATCACGCACAGCTTCTTTGAATGATTTTTCGTCTTCCGAAAGGTAGGTTAGGGCTTGATGCGTATTTGATTCTAAAGACATGCGATCCTCCACTTGCACGTTAGTCTATCTGTGATGTACGATCAGTCAATGCAAAAAATAATTCGCGTTTTAGTAGCAAAACCCGGTTTAGACGGCCACGACCGTGGCGCAAAAGTGGTCGCTCGCGGTTTGAGAGACGCTGGATTTGAAGTCATTTACACTGGGCTTCATCAGACTCCCGAAATGGTTGTAAGCGCTGCCATGCAAGAAGATGTCGACATTGTCGGTCTCTCAATTTTATCTGGAGCACACTTACCACTGGTCTCCGCAATCCAAAAATTATTGAAACAGAAAAACCTGGACAAGCCCATTTTCGTCGGTGGGATTATTCCTGTTGATGATGCTAAGACTCTTGAGGCTCAAGGGATCGCCGCTGTTTTTGGTCCAGGAACTTCGATCGCAGACATCGTTTTAAAAGTAAAAGAAATAGTGGGTGACTAATGGGTCGAAACGCCGACGTCCTTGAGATACTTGCGAAGCTCGCCATTGGGTATATTCCTTTTCTATTTGCGCTTTGTTTTCACGAGTTTTCGCACGCCTGGGTTGCAAAAATGCGCGGCG
>JAYUEN010000429.1:0-10939 GCA_043739185.1 Bdellovibrionales bacterium | reverse complement strand
ATGATTCTTCAAAATTTCTTTTACTCTTGCCAGGGAATCCTCAAGTGAAACCCCCTTATTCAGCAGAATGGCGATTCGTTCGACTCTTTCGGTTCCCAGTAGCTTTTGAACGATTCCTAGAGGTAAATAGACAGTGGAATTATCTAAATCTGCAAAGCCTGTTTTTACCGCTCCCTTCACTTCAAGATCAAGTGAACTCATCGAGCCTGTCAATGTCTGAGAAACAATCGAAATCGTTTGCCCAATTTTCAATTGCAAGGTTTTTTGCAGTCCCGCGCCAACAAGTATTTCAAATTTTTGTTCTTTTGAAAAACCTTCGCCTTCTGTAATCGTTAGAGCTTTTTCAATATTGGGCTCAATCTTTGGGTTAAAGCCCACGGCCTGCGCCCCGACCGATTTATCACCGTTAATCAATAGGACATAGGTGTTTGCTCTGCCTGAAGCCAACTTAACTCCAGGAATGGACAGCAAATTCTTTTCAACCTCAGTATGATTTTCAAGATAAGCATCTTCTCTATGCTTTGGTAAATCGTCATTCCAAATGGCTGGCATTGCAATTTGAATGTGACCATTTTGTCCTTCAGTCAAGCCATCTTCGACCGAATGTAGCATGTAGTGAGCAAATCCGCGAAAGATGACAATCGCTGAAAAGGCACCTATGATCATGAGCAGATTTAAAAATGTTCTGACTCGATTTCTAATCAGATTTCGAAGTGCTAGTTTAAAAAATAGTAGCATTGAACTTCCTCAAATTCTGGCTCCCAAGGCAGTAACAATTGAAATTTTCGCGCCCTTTCGAGCCGGCCACAAGCTCGCCACCACCACCGAAAACAAACACACAAAGGAGGCTTCTAAATAAGCTCCGAATGAAGGAATCAGTCTAAAGGGAATTGGCTGACTCGCCATGGGCAGCACAACTTGAATTTCTAAACTGGAAATGAGCTTAATTAAAATAAGTGACAAAGGAATGCCAATACAAATCGAAAGCAGCCCCAATAAAATTGCCTCGATTAAAAATAGGTGTTGAATATCGGACTCGTAATCTCCTAGAGCTCGTAATGTACCTATTTCACTTAGACGTTCAAATACATTCATGCTGACCGTATTTGCAACACTCAGAAAAAGTAGTAAAAGGATGATAATTTCGATAAAAAGATTCTGAAAAATATAAAAGTTTTCGACCTGATTGTATAACTCGGCCAATTCTCTCCAAGACTTCACTTGCAAATCGGTGCCGCGCAAAAGCTCGCGAATTTCTGAAAGAACTTGAGAGCTCTGTTTTTCATCTTTTAATGTGATGATTAGTTGATCGACGTAATTTGAATCCAAAACTTTTTGCGCATCTTTCAATGTCAAAAAAACTGTGCCATTGTCGACATCTGCAAACCCGCTGCTAAAAATACCACTTACCTTGATATCCATGGCATTGATTCCACCACTGAGAGTCGGGCTCACGATTGTTACTTCATCTTCGCTTTTAATCTTTAGTTTTGTCTGCAGACCGATACTTAAAATTGCATGTTTGGATTGTTCGAACTCACGGCCCTCAACTAACAAAAGACTTCTTTGCGTTTTTAATTCGACTTCTGGCTGAATACCAATAAAGTGAGCCGTGATTGATTTATCCTCTGTGTTAATAAGTCCAAAAAATCCCACTCTTGGAGAAACAAACTGAACCCCTTCAATCTTTGAAATTTTCCGTACCAGCTCATCGGAGTTACCGATCATTTTGTCAGTCACTAGCTCGACCGATGAATTGTCCCAAAAGCTCTGCTTTGCGATTTGAATGTGACCGTATTGGGTATCAATGACTAAGCCCTGAATAGATTCTAAAACATGGGTCTTAAATCCTTTAAAACAAATAATAGTCAAAAAGGCTCCCACCAGAAGAATCAAATTCAAAATCAAACGACCCCGGTGTCGCAACAAATTTCGAAAAGCAAGACGCCAATAAAGCATTTCTAGACACCTGACTCAGAAGCCACAAGTTGACCGTCAGAAATACGAATAATTTTCTTTGCGGCTTCCATAATCATGGGGTCATGGGTCGAAAATAAAAAAGTGACACCACTCTCTTCATTGAGAGACCGCATGAGTCTGATGATATCGGCAGCTGTTTTTTTATCCAAATTTGCCGTCGGCTCATCGGCTAAAATAATCTTAGGATCGTGTACCATGGCCCGTGCGATAGCTACCCGCTGTCGTTGGCCACCACTCATTTGATTTGGACGATGATGCATCACTGACGTGAGTCCTACACGCTCGATGGCTTCAAGCGATCGCTTTTTTAGCTCTCGTGAATCCAAACCCATTCGCAAAAGAGGGTATTCTACATTTTCTAAGCCAGTCAAAACTGGTAAAAGATTAAATGTTTGAAAAATGAAGCCTAATTTCTGTCTTCGCAAATCCGCAAGCTTGCGACTAGAGAGTTCTGCCAAATTTTGCCCCTGAAGCTTGATCTCGCCTGAAGAGGGGAGGTCAAGACCACCAATGAGGTTGAGCAGAGTTGTCTTCCCGCTTCCAGAACTACCTGCAAATGCGGTGAACTCACCCGCCACAATATTCAAAGATACATCACGTAAAGCAAAAACAGTTGCTTCACCTACGCCATAAGTTTTACTAATTTTAAAAAGTTCTAACATTGCATCCATAATTTTATTTTAGAAATTATATTAAATCAGTCTAGTCTAGTTTTGTAAAATCTAAAACATCAATGAGTACCTAATGATGTTAATACCTGACTATAATAGGGCATTAAATGAGGATGCGCAATGAATCTTATTATTTTAATCACCTGTATGGTTTTCTCTTCGCTATCCTTTGGGATAAGCGGAATTGAAATCGTTAAAAAAGCAGATATGATGCGATATATAGATTCTGATAATTCGTTTGTTGTTGAAGTGAGTGATTTCAAAGGTAGAAACGTGCAAAAAACTAAATACAAAGTGTATTCAAAAGGCTCGCAAATGAGCCGCATTGAGACGATTTTTCCAGAGCGACAAGCGGGACGAAAGCTTTTAATGAAAGACGATGATTTATGGTTTTATACTCCAGACATTAAACGTCCAACACGAGTGAGCATGCAGCAAAAGTTGACCGGAGAAGTCGCAAACGGAGACCTCGCAAGGACAAATTTTGGAGATGACTACCACGTTGAAGTGAAGGGGCAAGAAGATATTGATGGAATAAAAGCGATCCATCTTTCACTTAAAAAAAAGAGGGATGAGGTCACTTATTCTTTCGTTGAATATTGGGTGAGTCAAAAAAACTATGCTCCTCTAAAGGCAGTATTTAAATCCGATGGCGGTAAAGATCTAAAAATAGCGACTTTCAAAAACCCTAAATCTTTTTTTGGGCACACTTTGTTAACCAGAATGGAGATTGTAAATGCTTTGAATAAAAGCCAAAAATCGGTTTTAATATTCATGAACTACAAGAAAGAAAAATTGAGTGAATCTTTTTTCAACAAAGAATCTCTTAATAATTAGTTTTTTAGCCTTAGGATTCATTTGCTTACCATTAAAGGCATGGGCAGCAAATGAGGAATACCAGTTAGATTTTGATACAAGGTATGGGATGCATTACTATGGTGCCCCAAGTACAGCCACTCACCGGCACACTTTTGAATTTAAGCAAAAAGCAGAATACAAAAACTTATGGTCATTAGTGATAGGGTTTCGAGCTGAAGTTGAGTCGGCTTACGCCGCAGTACCTGAACGTTACGGCATTGGTGATGTTGCCAAAAAAGATTCACAAAGCTTTTTCCTGCGTGACAATTATCTTCAATATCAAAATGGGGTTTTTCGCGCTCGGGCGGGAAATCAGCAGGTCGTATGGGGAGAGGCATTTGGGTATTACTATGCTGACATTGTCAATCCCAAGGACTACCGTGAGGCAGGGCTTGGCGACCTTTCGCGAAATCGGCTTAATTCCCCAATGCTCAACTTGCAATGGATTTTCTCTAATTCATCTTTACAACTTCTTTACATTCCCAAAGCGAGCCATAGTTTACTACCTAGTTCGGGAAGTGATTTTAATTCGTTCACATTACCTACTGCCTATTCCAGCTTCCCACTAACGATCAATCGAGAACCCAAAGAGCCACTGACCCGAAGCGAATATGGACTCCGGTTGACCAAACAAATTTCTCACTTAGATTTGTCTTTATTTTATTTGAACTACTATGATCGACTGCCAGTTTATCAACTGCAGATTGTCCCCTTACCGCAATCAATTGTTGTGTCTCCTGACTACAAGCCCCTGCAAACAGGAGGTACAACTGCCACTCTTGACCTCAGCGGTTTTCTTGTCCGAGCTGAGATTCTGCAGCATTTTAATCGGGAACTCAACACTGGCGACGGTATCAGTGTCAGCACAGCTAAATCAAATGAACTCATTTATGTTCTGGGCGTCGATCTACCGGCGCTCAACAAATGGCAGCTTGGTTTTCAGTATTCAGAGAGTCACCTAGCAAACAACAGTTGGCTAGGTCGAACCAACCTGCAGGCAATCGCAAGCGCACGGATCGCCAAAGTGTTTGCCAATAACATCGCCATTGAAACTCTTTTAACTGAATTCACACAAGACTCTAGTTCATTGACGCAAGCTCAACTAACAATACCAACATCAAGCCAAACCGAACTTCTTTTTGGAGTGGACAAATTTGATGGCAGCGACACTTCTTCTCTGGGCCAAATTAAAAATGCAAGTCGCGTTTGGGTTATGTTTAAAGCAACATTAAGATAAAAAAAATCTGATTGTTCAAGTCCAGTGCTAGGATCGCAGTCGACATTTGTCTAGAGTTTACTTTTGTGGTGACAAAAGTTTCATTTTTAACTTGAATAAGGATAGCTGGATTGTCTATCAAAAATTTGAAGGCGGAAAAATATCAAATTATAACGACTATGAGTTTGCAGGGTTAGCGCCAGATGACAGACAGATACAACTGCTAACACAGTTTTAAAATTGTAAGTGAGGCGATAGTTATGGGTAAACGTATTTTAATTACTGGTGGTTGCGGATTTGTTGGACATCATCTTGTCGAGCATATTTTAAAACAAACGGACTGGCACATCGTGGTCATGGACAAGCTAAATTATGCCTCCCTTGGTCTTGATCGACTAAGAGATATTCAAGTCTTTGATGATCGTCGCGTTTCGACTCTGGCCGCTGATTTTAACCAGCCATTAAGTCCAGGGGTAAAACAGGAAATTGGCGAAGTCGATTATATTTTTCATTTGGGCGCAGAAACGCACGTCGATCGCAGCATTGATGATCCAACCCCGTTTGTGATGGCCAATGTTGTTGGCACAATGGAAATGCTAAATTTTGCACGAACTCAGAAAAACTTAAAAAAATTCTTCTATTTTTCAACCGACGAAGTTTTCGGTCCGGCCCCCAATGGGGTCGCATACAAGGAATGGGATCGCTACAATTCCGGGAACCCATATGCTGCGGCAAAAGCCGGAGGCGAAGAATTATGCCTCGCCTACGGTAATACGTACAGATTGCCCGTCGTCATTACTCACTGCATGAATATTTTCGGAGAACGTCAGCATTTTGAAAAATTTATTCCACTGGTTATTCGCAAGGTATTAGCTGGAGAAACGGTCATCATCCATTCTGACTCTACAAAAAAAATACCAGGCTCTCGCTATTGGATCCACGCCCGAAATGTGGCCGCTGCCATTTTATTTTTAGTTGATAAGGGTCAAACCCAAGATAAATACAACGTGGTCGGAGAAAAGGAAGTGAACAATCTAGAGATGGCAAAGTTCATTGCGAAAGTATTAAAAAAAGAATTGAAATATGAATTGATGGACTTCCACAGTAGTCGCCCTGGCCATGATTTACGATACGCCCTTGACGGTGAAAAAATGGCGAAGATGGGCTGGACTCTCCCGCTTAGTTTTGAGCAGTCACTTGAAAAGTCAATTAATTGGTTCTTGAATAGTCCAAAATGGTTAGGTCGTTAACCTTTAATAGAACACAGTGAAGCAGAGGACGTTATCGGCCGCAAAAAAATACTTTTCTTTTCTCATGCCGTGACCTTGGCGCACTTTATTAGGCCTTTGCGATGGATTGAGTGTTTAGATCTAAATCAGTATGAGGTCTACCTCGCAAGCAGTGCTGCTTTTAAAAATTTGGTTCCAAAAACTGACGTCAGTTTTATTGAAGTAAGTTGTATTGATCCTATCAAATTTTCAAAAATAGTTGGCCAAGCAGGACCAATTTATGACGCCAACACTTTTGCAGATCACGTGGAAGAAGATTTACAAGTCATGGACAAGATCAAGCCGGACTTGGTTGTAGGGGACTTCCGCCACTCCTTATCCGTGAGCTGCCGCCTAAGAAAACTCAAATATATTAATGTTACCAATGCCTATTGGAGTCCTGAAATTGAATTAAATTATCCCATGCCTGAGGCGCCAATTGTTCGCCTGCTTGGAGAAAAAATATTTAAGATTTTCGTTGCTCCGTTTGCCACTGTTATAATTAAAATTAATTTTTTTAAAATGGTCTTTATCGTTAGAAAATCACTTGCTCGTGTTGGATTAAATTTTAAAGATTATCGTCAGGTCATCACAGATGGTGATGTAACTGTATTTTGTGATACGCCGAATCTGATTCCTTTAAAAAAGAAATTGAATCGTGAAATTTTCATAGGTCCGCTCACTTGGTCAATGCCAACTCCTCTACCAGCCTGGTGGGTAAGCTTAAAGGAAAATAAAAACCGGATCTTTGTAAGCCTAGGTTCATCAGGAGACATCAGTCTTTTGCCAATGATACTGACAACACTTTCAAAAATCGATGTTGAAGTCATTGTGGCGTTATCAGGGAAAAAAATAAATCTTCCGCACTATGAAAATATTTACGTTACGGACTTTTTACCTATTGATGCCGTTTTTCAGCAAATCTCGCTCGTCATTTGCAACGGAGGCTCGCCGATGTGCCATTCAGCTCTCAGGTGGGGGGTGCCGATCATTGGCATTATATGCAATAACGATCAACTCCTGAATATGGCACACGTTCAACAACGTGGCGCAGGTCTATTGCTCCGCTACTGGAACATAACAGAAGAAAGCCTTTTGGCTGCGGTCCAACAAATATCTACAAATGACAGCTTTCGCAATTCGGCCCGGTCCATTCAAAAAGAATTCGATAGCTTTGATGTCCCCAAACAATTAAGAAGCTTAGTTAAAGAAAATATTTAGTGCGTTGAATTGCTTAGGCTTTGTTCAAGAGTTGTAACGGAGTTTTTATTTATCCTTATCCTTTAGCGGGCCAGTAACTACCGTCGGGAATTGATGTGTTCATAGGAACGACAGTGTTGGGCGCCACTGTCGCGCCTGCGCCAACGATAACTCCAGGCAGTAGAATTGCTCGAGCTCCTATAATACAATTCTTTTTCATTACAATTCTTTTAACAATAAGTGCGTCGCCGCCAGAAAGGGTAATTACAGCATGGGGTGAGATATAACACTCGTCACCTAAAATGACATTTTCTTCGATAATCACCATATGTGGATCTGTAACTAGTCCACAAATTGCAAAAACTCCTTTTCCTATGCGAGCCCCCAACATTTGTAAAAATAATTTTCTAAATGGAATTGGCAACAAGGTGTTTTGATAAAATAAACTTAGGTTTGTGATACATAGAAACCCATAAAGATTCCAAAGATAAATGTCATTGGGCTGATTTGCATCAGTAAAAATACCCTCTTTAAAGGGATAAATCGTACGAATTAATTTTAAAAAAAGAAGCGTTAGAAACATTAAAACAAAATAGGTGATAATTATAAATTCAAGCACTCTGAACTGGCCCAAATATCTATACAGTAACCAAACGATTGAGGTTGAGATTGAGATTAAAATGATCTCTACTAACGGCGTTATTATTAAATCTTTTCTACCGACAAATCGTTGCCTGGCTTTCTCCATTTTTTCCCCTTAAATTTATAAAAAAACCTCTAAAACACTCGGGTGCGATAAAAATAACTGAGGACTAGCCGTTGCGCCGTAGGCTCCGGATTGAAATAAAACAACATAATCACCGGCTTCTGCTTTAGGTAACAAAATTTTATCAGCAAAAGTGTCTAATGGTGTACAGAGTGGGCCTACAATAGAAACCTCTTCTTGTGTTGAATGATGTAACTTATTTCCAATAACGATTGGATAATGTCTTCGTATTATTTGACCTAAATTTCCCGTTGCAGCCAAGTGGTGATTTAACCCACCGTTGGTGATCAAATAAGTACGTCCTCGAGATATTTTTTTATCTATAATCTGGCAAACATATATTCCAGCTTCGCCGACTAAATATCGACCCAACTCAATGATTAGCTCAGTCTTGGGCATGAGCTTTTTTGATTTTTCAACTATCTGAAATAAATTTTCAGCTATGGGATTGATATCAAGTGGCTTTTCTTCTGAAAAATAAGGAATGCCAAAGCCGCCACCTAAATTAATAAATCGACAGGACAGATCCAGGGACTCACTTAATTCAAATGCCAACTCAAAACTTTTATTTTGTGATTCAATGATAGAATTAAAATTCAAATTTTGAGATCCGGAATAAATATGAAACCCAAAAAAATTAAAATCGTATTCTTTAATTTTTTTCATAGCATCGGGTACGATTTCAGAATCAATTCCAAATTGTTTCGGTCCGCCCCCCATTTTCATTCCTGATCCTTTTAGTTCAAAATTAGGGTTGATTCGAATTGCAACTTTGGGCTGAATTGAATGTTGATTTTGGATCAAAGCTAATTCTTCAATTTCACGAAACGACTCAAGGTTAATTACGACACCTGATTTGGCCGCAAACAAAAGTTCTTCTTTTGTTTTTCCTGGCCCCGCAAGACTTATGTTTTCAATATTCATTCTTGTGCTTAGAGCAATCTTTAGTTCGCCAGCAGAAGCCACATCAAATCCATCAACTAATAAAGCAAGATGATTCACAACTTCCATCATTGGATTGGCTTTTATGGCATAATGAATCTTAATTTCTTTAGGAAATAATTTTTTTAAAGTTTGAATCCGAGAGGTTATGGCCTCTTGATCATAAATATATAATGGAGTTCGACCAAATAATTCATGTAATTCAGCTATAGTTTTCCCCGCCCAAACTAATTCATTATTTTTGGATTTTAATTCTTGCAATAGCATGATTAATTTATCTCACTTTTGGCTTCAGAAAACTCTTTGGTAAGCCGCTTTCGATCAATTTTTCCGTTTGGGTTTCTTGGCAATGGCTCTGCGCTAATGACTATTTTTGAAGGAACCATATAACTAGGCATAACTTTTCGACACTGAGATAAAATCTGTTCAACAGTCGATTTGTTTTCAGCTTGAAGTAAAATGATTAAAATAATCGACTGCCCAAGTTGCTTATCCTCGACTCCGAACGCAGCACACTCTGCAACTTCTGAAATCGAATAAACTATTTCTTCTATCTCATTCGGGCTGACTCTGTACCCAGATGTTTTAATCATCTCATCTTTACGACCAATAAAATATAAAAAGCCTTCATTGTCCATTTTTACATAATCGCCAGAGAAAACCGCCATTTCTGAAAAAATTAGGCCGGAATGACGACCCGGAATATTTGAAGGTAAAATTTTAAATCGCTCAGTCGTTTTCTCGGGATCATTCCAATAACCCAATGAAACAAGTGCTCCTCGTTGTACTAACTCTCCAACTTCACCAGGCACACAAATTTTCCCCGCCTCATTGAGTACAAGAACCTCAGAATTGGGAATCGACTTACCAATTGAATCAGGCCTTTTATCGACTTCTTCAGGAGCTAAATAGGTCGCTCGAAAGGCCTCGGTCAATCCATACATTAAATAAGGTTTTGCTTTAGGAAATAAAGATCTTAACTTTTGCAAAATTTCAAATGGCATTTTTCCGCCTGTATTTGCAAAATAACGTAAATGATCTGCAACGTGACTTGGCCATTTTAAATTGACTAGCTGAATCCATAAGGGAGGAACCGCCGTCATTCCGGTCACTTTATGATGAGAAATTGATTCCATCAAATCGTGGGCCGTCAAATAATTTGTCAAAACAACTTTGGCACCTTTATAAAAAGCCGTTGTTAACTGTGAGAAGCCAGCATCAAATGAAAGCGGTAAGGCCGCAATCAATACGTCTTGTACATCATTCTCTAGGTAACTAGCTACGCTTTTTGCCCCCGCAACCATATTTTTATGCGATAGAACGACTCCTTTTGGTTTTCCTGTGCTTCCCGAAGTATAAAAAATAGAAACGACATCAGCATCAATGACCCGGTGGATATTTACATCTGTTTTTTTAAAAAAAAGATTTTTCCATAAAATAATATTATCAAATTGGGTAGGGCTTAACTCTTTTTCGCCTTTTATTATTATTGTTTTTAGATGAGGGCATTGAGGTATAATAGATTCAATCAAAGGAAACCGCTCCGCGGAAGTTACTAAAATAGTTACTTGGCAATCGTTCAGTATATGCTGTATCTGGGCACCCTTTAATATATGATTTATCGGTACAAAAACTCCACCCGCGCAGGAGACCGCAAAAGCGGATACGACAAATTCAAAACACTTTTCCAAATAAATGCCAACCCGATCCATTCTTTGCAGGCCAAGACCAGCTAGACTCTCTGAAACATCTTTTACTTGTGTTGATAACTCCTGGTAGGTCCATTGATTTTTGTCATAAACCAGCGCGACCGAAGTAGGGTACTGCTGTGCCGAATCTAAAATGAGATCGTGAAGTAGAATTCCATTTAAATATCCCGTCGAATTTGGCATCCTAAAACTTTATTTCGCCAGAAAAGTTATTGCAAGCCTTTAAAACTTTAACCCGGATATTTCATCAGAGTCGCGTCATCTAAATTTTTCGGCCGAAAGTATTTTGTCCTAAATTATTCGAGCATTTTTTGCGAAAAATTTAAGAT
>JAYUEN010000428.1:0-1118 GCA_043739185.1 Bdellovibrionales bacterium | reverse complement strand
TGCGGGCTAGACGATTGCTTAAACGTGCTACCGGAATTTGTCGGTAGCACTCATGATTCGGAATCAATCTATTTGTAGAATGCAACCGCAACAGCTGCAAAAATAAGTGCGAATGAAATTCCGTAACGTAAATTTATTCCTTCGCCGAAATAAACCGCAGCAAAAATGACGAAGACCACGAGAGTGATGGCTTCTTGCAGAATTTTAAGTTGAAAAGCTGAGAGATTTTGGTAGCCAATGCGATTCGCAATTGCTCACGGGTGTCTAGATCTATGTGTTTAAATTCCCATGAACTCAGAATTTTATAAATAATATTTTATTGCTTACATCTATACATAATATTTAGAAATTTGTTCCAATTGTGGAAAAAAAATCTTTACTCAATTTAAAAGAAGTAAATTCTAATTTTGGTTCGTTATTTTCGATTTTTCTGTGGCTGATGAGTAAATGTTTTGAAATCTGTAGTGAAATTTATCAGATTTCCAATTTACGCCAAATTGTCTAATGGGTGATTGTAAGCACTTCACTTTTCTTCAATAAGTTCGCATATGTTCGCGCAAAATGTACAACTCTTGCATATTTCAAAAAGCCTTTAAAAACTCTATGATGATGTGGGTGAGGCAACAGATCAGTATCTGCCAATGGAAAAGTGAGTCCGAAAGTCTCCGGAGGGTTTTGTGAAGATGCAAATATTAAAAAGTGAGAAAGGCTTTTCTTTAATTGAAGCACTTCTATCTATAAGTATGTTAGGGCTAACATGCATTGCTTATAGTTTCTTCTCGCAAGTATCGACTATGCACTCAACGAATGCTCTTAAGACCTCTGTAGCAAGTAACGTCGTGCGAACAGTGGCCGAAGATTTGAATTCTATGCCCGCTGGCAGTACTTGGCTGCTTTCTCAGGCGGAGCTTCCGCTAGGAACCCCTTATCCATTCACTCGATTTTTTACCGCTGACTGCAAAGAAACAAGCGTAGCGGCTCAAGCTTATTATACAGTCTTGTGGACCGTGACACCTGACGTACCCATCGTCGGCGCCAGGTCAATCGGGATGATAGTTTCTTGGAATGAAGGATCAACTCCTAAGACTCTTGGAATGAGGGTTGTAAGATGAAGCAAA
>JAYUEN010000427.1:0-3674 GCA_043739185.1 Bdellovibrionales bacterium | reverse complement strand
CACTAGGTGAGAATATGGCGCAGTCTGAAGATCGACTTAAAACTCTCGACAGTATTGAAATTGAAGTTCTTGAAGAGCTCGCTCTTGAAAAGCGCTTGCGAGCCCAGAAAGTTTTGGGAGAAATGCAAAGAGCGGCGGCCACTGCTGCTGCTGCGAAAGTGAGTCGCGAATGAGATCATATGAATGAATTAAGTCCTCTCGTTAACCAGCAAGGCCAAAATTTCTTAAATAGAATGTTGCAAAGTCCTGCGGCACCACTTTACAATCACCAAGCCGGCGATCGTATTTTCAAAGAAGATTTAGAACATCTCAATCAATTTCGAAGTCAACTCAATCAAACCAAGCCCATGCAAAAGCCCTCGCAAGAACTTCTCACTCGCGTTGAAAAGTGGCTTCGGACGGTTCCTCTTTATCGCGAACGTATCAAAGAAATAAAAAATTTATCACGAGATTGGCACCAGTTACCGACTTTCAGTCGAAAGGAACTTGCCGAACACCCAGAATTTCTTGTGCCCGATGATCAAGAACTCAATCGGCTTATTGTTTATCGAACCGCCGGAACAACTGGTCATCCCCTACTTGTGCCCCATCATCCGAGGGCGGCAGCTTCTTATCAAATCTTAATTGAAAATGCTCTGAAGCAAATCGGTGTATTTCCAAAATTTGAAATCGGGCGCGTCGCCTGCTTTTTAATTGGGGCGCAAAAAAAGACTGTGACCTATCCGACCTTACTCTCTGCTTGGAACCAAGCTGGCTTTGCCAAACTCAATATAAATCCTGAAGATTGGCGTAAACCAGAAGATCGCAGACAATACTTTTCTGAATTTCAACCTGAAATTTTAACAGGTGATCCGATTTCATTTGCCACACTTGCAGAGCTCGACATCGATATTCATCCCAAGGCTCTCATTTCAACTGCCGTTGCGATGAGCCCCTCGCTGAAGAAGAGCTTGCAAATTCGCTTTGGCGCGCCGGTGATTGATTGGTATTCTTTGACCGAGACCGGGCCAATTGGTTTTATGAATCCAAATGACGAAAACTATTCTCTGCTCCCCCACGATCTATACGTCGAAGTTTTAGACGAGCATGGTCACACTTGTTCTGAAAATCAAGTGGGAGAGATCGTCGTGAGCGGTGGCCGAAACCCATTTATACCACTAATACGTTATCGCACTGGCGACTTCGGTTGCAGAATAGGAAATCAATTGACTCAGCTCGAAGGCCGAAAGCCCGTGCATTTTCGCGCGCGCTCAAACGCCAAAATCAATAGTGTCGATATTGCTCGAGTGCTCAGAGAATATCCCATCGTGCAACATTTTTTTGAACAAAGATTAGATTTATCATGCGTCGTCCGCATTCGACCCTTCTCTAACTCCGAAGTCTTTGCGACCCAAAGACTAGTTGATGAACTCAGTGCACTTTTTGGTGGTGTCCCTATCGAAATTAATTTTGATGCCGAATTGGGCGATCACTTCTCAGGGCAAAAGCTCACCCCCTATGCTTCTGCTTTTAACTGCGAGCAAAATTATGAAGAGTGAACCATCGCTGCCACTTGATCATCCGAGCTTACGAAAGTCCCCAAGACTGTACTTCGCAATTACCAATCAATGCAATCGCGCTTGTCCTTGGTGTAGTGTTTATTCCTCCCCTGAAAAGTCGACATTTCTTGAGCTCGAAAAATACCGAGCATTGCTTCCGAATGATCAAAGTTTCGAGGTGCAATTAGAGGGCGGAGAGCCCACAATTCATCCGCAATTTTGGAACTTTGTTGAAGCCGCGCGCGCACATTCAAATTGCACTTTGTTGGTTTTGTGTACCAATGCCGTTCGTTTCCCAAGAGAAAATGAAGAACTTATTAAGTTTCTAAACAAATTAGGTTCGCCTTTACTCCTCAAAATTTCGGTCAATCATTATTTATTAGATCGCGATCCGGGATTGCTTGTTCTTCTCGAAAAAATAAAAGCATGGACTCTTTCGAAGTCGAATTGTAAATTAATTATCAATGTGCGCCGAAGAAAAGGTGCGGATCAAGATGACAATTGGATTCTTGAAAAGCTTAAAGCCTCACACTTACTAGAATTGGCTAACGATTTCTTTTTACAGCGTTATGGCCTTGCATCTGACCAAATAGACTGGGAGCTTCCTTTTGTCGTAAGTGATCAATTCAAAATGATCAATCCAGATGGTGAAATTCATCACGGAGATCTCATCACAAGATCCGAAGCAATGGGAAATTTAAAATGATCAACTACCAAGAAGAGTGGCGAAGAAAAAAGAGTGCGGCTTTTGAGCTAGCAAAAAATTCGACTTCACGATCAATTGTGCCAATTGATTTTTGGGGCCAAAGTCGCTCAGTTTATACCAACGCCAATTTGTCGATTTATAGCGCCCAGGCCTGCAATGCTCGCTGTCCTTTTTGTGTTGAAGAACTGCGGCCAAGTTCTCGGGGCATCGAATTGGCCCAACAAAAACGCCTTGAAGAAAGTGACGAGATCTATTTTTCAAAACTCAAAGAAGTTCTCAGAACTCTTAAAGCTCTCAACCCTAGTATTTCTTTAACTGGCGGCGAGATTAGTAAAGACCCTCGACTTCCGAAGCTCTTAAGAACTCTGCAAGACTTCAATACGAGAAAACGCACCATTACGACCAATGCTTCAGGACTCTTAGATATGCGAGAGGGCAAATTGGTGATCGAATGGATTGCGCTCACCGGTACCGCGCATTTAAACATAAGTTTAGCCCATTATGATCTTGAGAAAAGTCGCAGTCTTATGCGCTATCGTGAAGGCCCATCTTACGCGGACTTAAAAAAAATTATAACAATCGCTCAAAATGGAGGCGTTAGTGTACGCTTTTCATGTGTTCTCCTCAAAAATGAAATTGACGATGTCGAAAGCATTAAAAAATATATTGAATTCGCAAAAGACCTTGGGGTTAACAATATTATATTTCGACAACTAATGAAGACCGATCCAGCATCACACCTACTGAATTTTGTAGTTCGATACAGTGATCAGAGACGCGTTCAACTCGAAGGCTTGTTACAAGAACTTCATCGACATTCTGAATTTGAATTGCGTAACCAAATTATGGGCTATTATTATTATGTTGAAGTTTGGCGCTATAAAAATGTCGATGTTGTTTTTGAGGAAGCTGACCTCGCGCAGCTTGAAAGGACCAAAGCAGAGAAAACCGGCATTATTCATGAACTGGTTTTTCATCCGAACGCTCAGCTCAATTCAACTTGGCAAGCTTGGGATGGAGCCCTCGGGCCTAAAAATATTTTAGATTAACTTTCCTTGAAAATGATTTTTTTCTCTTAAGTAATCGAGAATCTCTTGATAGCTCCGCATTTTGTCACGGGTCCAAGGCGGCGCGATCAATTCCTCCCAACGAGAAGCAAGGGCAACCAAGCGATGAACCGCAATATTGGGAGAAAGGTGATCTAAAAAAAGACCCACACGACGGGCGTATTCAAGCTTTTCTAAAGGCACAAATTTTTTTTCATTATACAATTGTTCAAGCGGGGTGTTTTTTAAAACATGTAAATTATGAAGCTTCACATTGCTGATAGGTAAATCATTACAAAGTTTTGCCGTCTCAATTATTTGTTTGTCGGTTTCACCACTAAAGCCGAAAATAAGATGAATTCCGATATCAATATCACCAGCTTT
>JAYUEN010000426.1:0-3676 GCA_043739185.1 Bdellovibrionales bacterium | reverse complement strand
TTTGTACATTGCGATTTGGTTGTCTTAGATGCCAAATAAAACCCATACGATTTGAGTCTTAGAATTAATTTTTTTTGTACAGATATCGTAAGCTAACTATTGGCAAAAATCGATTACGAAGATCTTTATGGAAGATTTCAGCAGATTCTGCGCGGCCCCTAAACTCAAGGTTATATTGACAATTATTGTCTCGAATTCTGAAAACATTTCGTATTTTCTAAATTGTCGCTCCGTGATAAATTGTCCTTCAATCATGGAGTATTAAATGAAGTTTCTTTTGCCAATAATAATCATTCTGTCAGTTAAAGCCTTTGCCGTCACACCAGATGCCGTTTGTGTTTTTGACCACAAAGACTATGATTCACCAGGATTCAGTCTTCCTCGTCATACGGGAACCCAAACGATTGGTCGCTTTGGTTGCCAATATATATGTTCTTGTAAGGGCCAGGCGATGAGAGTCACTCACATTCTCGAGGAAAGCCATTTCGATCTAGATAAAAAAGATGGAACCGGCGGACCAAAAAGAGCAAAATGGTTTATTTGTCCTTATTCTGTGAAAAACTGGAAGCCAATCATGACGAGTGGTGAAGAAGCTCTTCTCTATGGTCCACGTCTCGTAGCATATGACGCTGAAATTGATTATACCGTGCGCCCGGCAACCGAATTTTTTAATCCAAAAAGTTCAAAGGACGTGAACTCACTTCAAATTCGTCATTGGGCGGAAAGTCAGTGCCAGTAAGTTCATAAGTTCCAATATTTCAAAAGTGAACGACAAATTCAAAAAGCTATCCTCTTTGTAATCCTCTTAAAGAGGATTACAGTTTGATTTGGTTTAAATTTATTTTTTTGCTCTTTTTTATGCGAGGACCGAATCTCTGGAAAGTCCGGCCCACCAGAGGCTGATCTTGGCGGGATTGATATGCTAGCCGACGACTCCGCCTGGAGTACTCGTTTGTGTACGTCTCGTATCCTTGAAATTTACCGATTCCCCCGATTCCTGTCGTCTACTTTCATGGAGTTGCATGATTGCCTTAGTTCACGGTCCCGTATTTTTTGTGAAACACTCGCCTCGCTTCACACCTCCCCGGCTAAACATTCATGATATCATTTGTACTGCGCAATTCAAATTTTCCAAGCTTGATTCAATCGGAATCAATCAGGTGCTTTTTTGAGAAAAATTCAACAGGTAGTCCAGAGTAGCGCGGGGACCTTTGGTATTTCGGGAAACATCCCAACTGGTGGCAGCGCTTGGATGTCCCAAATCTTTGGGCTAAAGGGAAAATACAGTAATGGTCCTTAATCCCTTAAGCGTCGGAATAAAAATAAAAGTGCTCTTTGGTCAATGCTTGAAAAGGCTGAATTGGTTACGGAGAATCTGAGTGAAAGTATTAACCTTTGGATGACGGCGTGTTTTTGAGTGGCGATGATTCTATATCTGGCGCGAACGAATTTTAGTAGCAAAAAGTGTAAAAAATGCGCGTCTCAATGATCTTGAATTTTTGAAACGAGCCTTTGTTCAATTAAGCGCTCATGAGTGCGTTGTTCAGCTTGTTTCTTAGATATAAGCTTGGTTTAAAAAAGGCACCAGAGCTGCCTTTTTTAAACTGTCAAAATTAATTTATTTAGTACAAACAGTTCCGGCACCGTCACTCCAACATGTGCCGCCCATGAGCTTTTTGGCCTCAGCTTTAGTTAGCTTTTTCAATTTTTTGTTTTTATTTTTGCTATCTTTTCCCGTTGATTTTTTGCTATTTACTTTCATAACCATTCCCCTTTTTTAAAAACCTAAATTGAACAAATTTAGATTTATTGTTGATCAATTTGTTTAATTACAAAATAAACAATGCAACTCATGGACCATAGATCATATTGAAACGGCTTTGGTGTGGCGGCCAATCCGTGAGGGAGGGACCGCCACCGCCTGGGGTCACCCTTAGTTATTTCTCATTTAAGTGCGAGGATCTTTTGAGCACTGTCAAAAGCTTAAACGAATTGTCGTTCTGAGTTTGGTTTTGCTGCAGTCATTGAGCTTCAAATCAAACTCACGGCAATTGCAGAATCTGAAATTGCCGTGAGTTTGACCTTTCGGCCAAAACTGGTACGTAGAAGAAATGGACATTTAAAAATGAGGTGCCATTTCAAAAATTATTGATTTGGGTCCAATGATTTTTTTCTCGATTCGCATCTACTTGTGAGGCAATCAGTAAGAAGAGAAGGTCCAGCGAGAGGCATGTTCAAATAGACTTAGGCCTATCTCAGAAAATGTTGGTTTTCAATGTGAGGTCTTGGATTCTCGAGGATTGATTTGAGAAAAATGCAATTTCTTGTATCCTTTTAGGAATGAGACCAACACCTATCGATTTTCTATTTCTGAATGTCTCAAACTATCCGTCGAATCCTATTTTTCCTTATGCATTTGTGCAAGTCTCAGCGCTAGCTCAAGAACATGGTCTAAGTGTTTCACGTTTTGACTTCAATGAAGTGCCAAAAAAAAATTGGCGCCAGCAAATCAATTACCTCTTGGCTCAATATGCACCTCGCATGATCGGCATCACTTTGCGGCAAGTCGATAGTCTTATCGAGAGCGACTATTTAATTGATACTCCAAAAAAATTCTTGCCCGCAAAAGATACACGCGATCTCTTAGAGGTTCTTCGCGAGCACTATAGTGGACCAATCGTTGTTGGCGGCTTTGGATTTTCGAGTTATGCGAAACTTCTGATGCCTTATCTCAATCCCGATTTCGGCATCCAAGGTGAGCCAGATCACTTTTTTTCTAGCTTTGAAGCAATTCTAAAAAGAGAAAATCTTTCGGCCATTCACAATCTCATTTATAAGAACAACGTAGGAGAGTTTCAATTTAACAAACGTGAATTCTATGGTCCTCTGCAAAAGATGGAATATAACGACGGCATCGCCGATGAATTAATGAGCTTTTACAAAGACAAAGACAAAGCCAGTATCTGTGCGCCAGTCGAGGTGCTTCGTGGATGCCCGATGCGTTGCTATTTTTGTGCCGAACCAGACATAAAGGGGACGCGACTCAACAAAAGAAATCTCGATATAGTTATGGCAGATGTTGAGTTTTTAACATTAAAAAAGGGGATTCGCCAAATTTGGTTTGTGGCTTCTGAACTCAATGTTACGGGTCCAGAACTGGCGATCGAGTTGGCCAACCGAATGATTCAGTTGAGAAAAAGCTCAGGAATTGTCGACATCAAATGGTTTGGTTATCTTTTGCCAAAGATATCGGACTCTCAAATCATCCAGCTGCTTGCCGACTCAGGCCACAGCTGGAGTTGGAATGAAGTGCAGTCCCTTGATGAGAAAAATCTAAAGGACACCAAGGTTCCCTATAAAGTCGATGAGGCACTTGATTTCTTTAAGGCCGTAATGAAGGAACAGCTAGAAAGTTCAGGTGCGCGAGCGGCATTGAGTTTCTTTTTGGGGAATGCATATGCGAAGCCTTCAACAATTGTGAGAACTTTAAAAAGAATTGAGGCAGAAGGTCTACAAGGTAAGATCGGGCGTTCAATTATGATCAGTGCTACAAGAGTTTTGCCAACACGTGAAAATCGTCTGCCGATGGATCACGGTGAATATACTAGATACTCTGCGGCCGATCAGAAAATAGCAAAGCATTCACTTTTACGGCCGACATTTTATTTGCCCAGTG
>JAYUEN010000425.1:0-33014 GCA_043739185.1 Bdellovibrionales bacterium | reverse complement strand
CTGAGCGCTCAATGAAGCTTGCTGTTTTGGCAGAACTCTCAGGAAAAAATCCCAATCCATATTATCTTGAATTTTTAGCCAGAAGTCATGATAAAGCGGCACGCGAGCAAGTGATGGCTAAATTAATTAGAACTTCGAAAAAGCCCAAGAAAGAATTTGCAAAATATCGAAGCGCTTTACAGAATAATCCAGCTCTGGTTGCTTCTCTTGGACTTGAGATTTTTGCAAGTGACGAAGACTATAGCTTTGCACATTCTTTAATACGCCAAAGAGGAGTTTTGAATACTGCTGAAGGCGCAACTTTACAAAGATTTATCTTTATTCGGGATTTTAAACAACATAAGAGTTTGAATTCGCGTGCGAGACTAGACGCTTCTTCTCCCGCTCGCCTGAAGGCTTCACTTCATTTGAGAATGGCGATGATCAAGCAGGCCCAGAAGCAATTCGACCTCACAGTTAAAATGTCTGATTGGACACTCGAGTTGATGACTCTTGGAACCATCTTGAATCAAGAAAAGAATCTCGCATGGGATATACAAAATCTACCCATTCCAAAGAGCTTAAAAGCTAAAGATCGAGTGCAGTATAAAAAATTACTAGCAGAGCAGGCGCTACCTTATCAGCAAAAAGTCAGCGAGTTAGAGGTTGAGGTTTCAAAGTTATGGTCACAAGGTGATCTCGATCACCTCTATCAAGAAGTAAGACTCACCTCTGAGCCAATTCGGTCAATTTTAATTAAAGAAATTAGATTTGCAGTTGATTGGGCGCCTCTTGCTCAGAAGCAAAATGTTTCGCGTTCACTGGCTCGCTTAGAGGTTGAAGTATCAAGGCGTCCTAGTGCACAGCTATTAAGAAATACGCAGGCCGATGCCGGTGCCAAGCCTTTTGATGTAGGCCGTTTGCTGCAACTCAAAGAAGTGGCAAAAAGAGCAAATAATCAGACTTATGTAGCCTATTTAGATCGAAGACTCAGTGAAGTTAAAGGGAGTGCCCAATGAAAAGTCTTTTAATGGCTTTGGTTTTACTAATGAATGTGGTTGCACTTGCCGCGACACCGGCGCCACAAACAAAAGGAAATCTTTCGACGAAGGGTCCAAAATTAGATGTTAAAACCGAGCATAATTTTTCTGACCTCTTGATCAATGGCAAATATCAATATCCCGACGAGGCGCTGGTCAAGGTAGATGATGATAAAATGTTAACAGATTTAATTGGCTACCGTAAGAATTTCAAGGATCGCTTGAGTCGCATGGGCAGTGGCAGCGGAATGCAGGAGTAAGAAAATGAAAAAACTATGTGTTCTCGAAAATAAAAAAGGTGAAGTTGTAAGGCAGATTCGCTTAGAGGCTGACGAGGCCGAATTGGTATATCTTACGGATCTGAAAAGAGTTGAAATTGTTAGTGATACGACATCTCTAGAAGAAGAAGATATTAAATTTACTAAAATCGCCCATCTTTCAGCTGCAAGTCTCACTAAGAAAATTGCAGTTGGTGAAATGGGATTTTTGCGTTTGGCAACTGACACCGACAAAATGAGTTCAAACCTTGCGCTTCCTGAAGATGATGAAAGTCAAATTAAAGAGAGTTTAAAGTGGACCGCAGGATTTGCGGCCAGCGTTTTATTGTTTTTAGTAATCGGTCTTATTTTTTCAAAAACACCTGAAGTTTTAACTCAGGAAGTGGTGATTGTTCCTAAGCAAGAGCAAAAACTTGAGCCAGTAATCAAAGAGAAAAAAGTAGCAGTTGCGCCGAATATTAAAAAGACAAAGCATATTGAGCAAAAAGTAGTTCAAAAAGTTCAAAAGAAAGTCCTCAAAGTTGCAAAGAAAATTCCCGTTAACGCTCCAAAAAGTAGAAATCGAATTGTTGCAAAAGCCAAACAGCCATCACTCAATTCGATGGGTGCGCTCGCGGTTTTGGGTTCAATGAAAAATGCGAAAGATATGGGTGGCGTGAAAGTTTCAAGTAGTCAGACCACTCGTGGTGTTGGTCTTGGTGGCAATGCAGGTAGCGGTGGAATGCAGACTTCGTTTTATGGCAAAGGCTTGACGAGTGCGCCACTAGGGCCAGGCGCTCACGCTGAAGGTGGCGGCGGTTACGGTAAGCACGGAAAAGGTGGCGGCCAAGCTGGGTACGGAAAGATGACTCTTGTCGGTGCCAGCGGCGGTTATTTTGAGCCTGTTATTAGTGAAGCAGAGGTCGAGGGCGGGCTTGATCAATCTGAAATTGATCAAGTGATTCAACGTCATCAGGGACAACTTCGATTTTGCTACGAGCAAGGGCTTCAAGCTTCAGCTAAATTGTCAGGTCGTGTGACGGTACATTTCATTATTGGTGGTGTTGGCAATGTCAACGAAGCTGATATTGCAGGAACCAGTATGCATTCGAATCCGGTTGAGAGTTGTGTTCTTGCTAAGCTTAAATCTTGGAAGTTTCCGACGCCACGAAATGGCGTTTTAGTAAAAGTGAATTATCCGTTTAACTTTAAACGTATGAGTCATACGTAAAGAGGATTTTATGATGTTGCCAAATGCCAAATTAAAAAATTATAGCGTCGTTGCTAGTTTGATATTAGCTGCAATTCTAAGTCAAGCCTGTGGAAAGTCAGACGCGACAAAAGATTTTAAGGATTTAAAACTTGTGCCGCTTCATCAAGCCAACGAAAACCAACAGGTCATTTTCGATAAAGTAATGAATATATCGCAAGTATCTGATGAGGGAACTTCAAAAACGCCGATTTTTCTTGAAGGTGAAGCCAACGAAGTCAAATTGAGTTTGAATATTTTGGATCCCGCAATTTCTGAAGCCCAAATGAGCTTTGACGGAGCGACTCAGCCAGAGGGCAGCAGTTTGACGAAATCTACTTCAGACAAGAATACTTATATCTTTCGTTGGACCCCACCAACTGGATTTGTGGGCGTAGGGACTGTTCAAAATGCTAATGTCTCTTTTATCGCACGAGTTATAACCGGTCCTGCGATCATTGCGAATTTTGTTTCGCGCTTCAATTTACAAGTATTGGTTGAGCATACTCAAATACGACCAAAGGTATTGGGAGTTGAAATTCCCCAAGTCATTAACGAGGGCGTAGATCAAATCGTAAAAATTAAAGTTCAGGACGCAGCTCATTCTGGAATGAATCAACCTGATCTTGCTGTGGTTTCTTATAAAGGTGCACGCAATGATGAAAATCACAAATTTGATTGGGCAGGAAAAATGACTCCCAACCAACCCTTGGTATCAGGACCCGATAAAGACGGAGTATTTACTTATAGCTATACAATGAACTTAAAGGATCAGACCTTGCCCCTTCCGCCGGTTGAATCAAATATTACAAAAGCCGACAGCAATGCTTCAGTGGTCAATTTGTGCTTTTCAAGTATCGCCACCAGCCGCATATCAAATTTGCAATCGGCTGTAGTTGATCAATGCACACGAGTGCAATTTGCAGTTCAGCCGCCAGTTGCTTATTTTGACGGAGATCCAGATGGGAACATCGGAATTCATAATGCAATTGCTGGTGAAGCTTTCACTCTTGATTTTAAAGTAAAGACTCCAAATGGTCGTGGAGACATTCAGGCTCCTCAAATTACTTTTGTAAGTTTCGCGAGCGATCCAACTGGAAAGCCAAAATTTGATGAAATTGCAAACCCAAAAGATCCAAAAGCGAGCGTGGTTTCAGGTCAAGTTGCACCTGAGCGATTTTACAAAATTTCTTGGACTCCAAGTTGTAAAGCAACGGGCAGTTATGTCATGAAATTTCATTTGGTCAACGTACTTGATGGCCAACGTAAATATGCGGAAATCTCTCGAAAAGTTAATATTGCTTCAAAATCTAGTTCATGTGAACAGCCTTTGGCAAAACCAGATTCGACGAAGAAGTAGGAGAATACTATGAACTCAGCACTTGCTAAAAAATTGATTTTAAATCTCGTGGTTTTGGTGGCTGGCCTATCACTGGCTCAAACAAGTTTGGCGGCAGTTGTAGTCAAAAAAGCCAAAGCTCCGGTCACTCAAACTAATTCGTCAAGTTCATCTTCAGGTAGCCTTGAAAAGGATCTTGATTCATTGGCTGACGATTCAGCATTGATCGAAAGAGCCAAAGCCATGGATCCAAAAAATCGCGTTGAGATTGTTCAGCGCCGTGCAGTTGATCGCAACTTACGTCTTGAAATTGGCGGTAATTACGGCTTCGTGAGCGGAGGCGATAGTTATTTGTCCTCTCAAAACTTAGGAGCCTACCTCGATTTTCATATCAATCCGAATTGGTCTGTAGGTTTTCGCTATAATAATTTTATCAATAATCTAACCTCTGAAGGTAGCTCGGTTTATACCGCGGCTCTTCAACAACAACAAGAGCATGGCGGCGGAGTTCAGGTGCCTGGTATTGACAGTCCCGAAAACTCTGAGCTCGCAACTCTTTGTTGGTATCCGGTCTACGGGAAGATGAATTTTTTCAATTCATGGGTTCCACATTTTGATCTCTATGCGCTTGCTGGATACGGCAAAACCCAAACTCTCTCAGGCTTAAGTTCAGATACTTTTGCCGGCGGCATGGGGATTGCGATCTGGTTGAGTCAACATTTTTCGTCTCGCCTTGAAGTTCGTTACCAGTCTTATCAAGATTCGCCATTTCAAGATAGCACTCGCAGAGAAAATTTAGTCATTGGCCAAGTTTCGGTTGGAATATTGCTTTAATAGCTGAGTTAAGACGTTGGAGTTTTTATGTTTGAAAAATTGCGCCGTAAAATTCAAGTGGTCATCTGGGTTATAACACTCGGAATCTCCCAGACTTTGACTCAGTCTGCTGTGGCCTCAATGTCCTCGGATTTGAAAACAGCTGCCGATTTGGTTGAAAAATCGCAAGACGCTCAGGGCGAAAAACTTCTCAATCAAATTATTGCTAAGGCAAATGGTGAAGATAAGAATCAGGCCATTCTCATATTTGGCCGAATGAAGTTTCAAGAAAAGAAATTCAATGAAGCCATTGTTGTTTACAAACAAATTCCTTCAACTTCAAAATTTTGGGTAGAGGCTTTAGAAGAACGCGCATGGGCGGCACTTCATATTGGAGATTTTGAACGGGCTCTATCTCTTTATAATACTTTGAGTTCTCAAGCCTTGAGTGAAAATGTCGGTCCTGAAGCGTTTTTAATTGGTGCAATTGCAGATCTTCGCATTTGCAATTACAAGGGTATTTTTGACGATTTGAAACTTTTTAAAGAAAGATTTCGACCCAGAATTCAAAATCTGAATAAAAATATTGCTTCAAATTCGTCGAAGCAGAGTCTACAGGAAATTCAAGCGGTGATTAAGAAGATGCATATTATTGAGATCGAAGCCATTCAAAGAATGGGGCTGAAACGCCAAGCTGGAGGCGACTTTTCAAAAGTTGCGGAGCGCTCTGAAGACACTATTCGTTTTCCTAAAGAATCAGAAGAGTGGCTAGATGAAGCTAAATTTGATGTGGCAGCCAAACACTGTGCTTTGAAATCTACTCAACTGAGTACCTCTCAGCTAAATGTTGCTAAGTCTGGAGTTAAAAAATGAAAACCAAATTTTACTTTGGATTGGTATTAGTACTTTCTCTCGTTGCACTTTCTTGCGCTCCCAATTCACCCAAGCGTGAAGCACCAATTGAGAGCAACGGCTCGGCCGCAATCAATGCCGAAGTTAAAACCTATGATCTCACTCCCAAAGTCGATATTTTAGTTGTTATAGACTATTCGATGAGTATGTATGTTCATCAAGAGAATCTCTCACGCAATATCGATGCTTTTGTACATAGTTTTGCAGACAATCAACTTGTGGACTTTCATTTCGCTATGGTTCCGATTTGGGATAGCGTGCACTTTGACCAAGATGTGCATGGACAAACCTTTAGAAATCATGCGGCTCTCGGTGAGCTGCTTCAATTGAAAAATCCAAATTATGATCCCAAAGATACTTCTTCAAAAGAATACATAGACGGTCCACGCTATGTTACAAAAACAACTCCAAATTATATTGAAGTCATGAAGAAAACTTTGCTACTTGGTGAGCAGCCGGGGCCCGCATTTGAAGAAGTTTTTACCCCTATATTGCCAGCTCTCTCATCTAATTTGGCAAAGGGACCCAATCAGGGTTTTTACCGCAGTGATGCCAATTTAATTGTGATTATCATTAGTGATACCGATGATGGTCGTGTTGAAATGTCACCTGAATTGCTTGCCGAAGACTTATTCAAATTAAAAAATGGCAATCGCAATAAGGTCGCAGTAGTAGGGGTACTATCACCAAGTACCAATAAGTTTTGCGAAAAAGATAACGGCGGACCAGAAGGTCCAAAGAGAATTGAAGAACTTATCCGCAAAACCAATTGGGGACAGACAAAAAATCGTGAGCTTGATCTTTGTTCAAAGAATTTCGCGGCAGGTTTGTCAAACATTGGCGCCGACCTATCGGTGCGTATTCCGCAACAAGTGATCCGTCTGCCCAATTTAACTGATTTCAATCCAGAGTTGTCAGGAGCCTCTTTAGATAATGCACTGGTGGTTTTAACAGGTAAAGATGTGATGAAAAAGGCCGTGGCCCCCAATTTTGATGATGGTTGGAACTTTGATCCCTCTAATCAAAGCATCACAATAGGCACAAAGACTAAGATAACCGGGCAACTCAAAATTAGTTTTACGCCAGTTCATCTCTACAACGCCAACCACGGTCATATTCAAGTTCAAAAATAGCCTTTGAATTGAAGCGCGATCCCTAAGCATTGACCTTGGGGTCGAAGGGATTTAGCCAAAAGCAGTATTCGATATCGGGTTCATCAGCAAAGAGCATAATGAGGCGATCTATGCCGACGGCGACCCCGCCTGAGGGGGGCATGCCCTCCTCAAGAGCTAGTAAGAATTCTTCGTCAATTGGGCTTATGGGTGCTTTGCCTGTACCCACGAGTTGGCGTCTTAAAGCTAATTCTTGATTGAATCGAGTTCGTTGTTCAGCGGCATCGGTGAGCTCATCAAAGCCATTGCAAAGCTCAATACCGCCAATATAAGCCTCAAAGCGTTTGGCCCAGGGGCCATCTTCACAAATCTCAATATTGGCAAGTGCAGCCTGAGAAGCCGGATAATGCGTGATCAAAATGGCGCGTTCAGAGGGTAAGGATTTTTCGATGTGCTCAAGCCATATGCGAAAATATATTTCGTCCCAACTGTCAGTGTCATCGACGTAAAGTCCAATTTGTTTAGCTCGAGTAAACAATTGATCGCGGGTTTTCTCCTGGCTCAAATCGATGCCAAGATGTTTTATAAACAAATCATTTATGCGAAATCTTGGCCAAGGAGTGCTCACATCTATTTCTTTTCCCTCGAAATCAAGCAAAGCTTTTCCCCTAATCTTAAGGGCTAAAAACTCAACGAGCTTTTCAAAGTCATTTTGAATAGCTAGATAGCTTGAATTGGCGCGGTAGAATTCAAGCATCGTGAATTCAGGTCGATGATGTTTTGAAAACACTTCGTCGCGAAAGGCAGGACCTAATTGAAATATTCTCTCAAGGCCCCCAACTAAGAGCTTTTTCATTGAAAGCTCTGGTGAGCTAGGGAGAAAGCTTCCGTTACTGAGTTCAAAGGGATCGATATGGGCTTCCATCCCGGGAGATTTAACAAGTAGTGGAGTGCGAACTTCAAGGAAATCGAGATTTAGAAAATATTCGCGTACCCCTGTTTCGATTAGGCTTCGCATTTTCATCGCTTTTAAACGTCGTGGGTGCAAAATTCTACTTCGAAGGAAGGAATTTTCACTCAAAGGATTGGCAGGTTTTTCAAACATATCGCTCATAGCATGCTTTGTAGCATACTTTGAAATGCGACTCAATGTCAGGATAAACTATGAAAGTTTAAAGCTACGGGGTCTTTCGGCATCAACTGCAGCGGGTTGCTCAACGGGCTTTTCACGAAGCTGATAAATCTGAGCATCAACGGCATTTGAAAAGCCCAAAGCATCTTCTATCCGGGCAAATTCACCGGTCAAACGAAAATAAATATTGCGGGGGCCGGCTTGAAAGTTGAGAGTCAAACTTCGGCTATTTGAAAATCTCCAGAAAAAATTGAGCCCCATAATTAATAAAGTGAATCCGCAGGCCATGAAAAGATAGTTATAAGTAACCGGCGAAAGCCCCATCGATAACTCTTTCGAAGCAAATTTAAGCGCGATAACAGAGAGCGGACATGCGAAAAAACAAAGTAGCCCAAGGGTTAACAAAAATCGATTGCTATATTTCAAAATCGAATGCCCTTGAATTTGATGAAGCTCAAGTGAATTGAGAAAATAATTATCTTCATCACCGGCCTCAATCCACAAACGGTGAGTCGAAAGATTGAGCTGGCCCCATTTTTTTACGATTTTTTCATTCTCAAGAAGTTTACGTCTCATAGCTACTTCCCCCGTAGTGATGTTTAGACGGGTCCTTAAGCCTTCTCTTCGTGAAAATCGCCTTTTTAATTAAGGCTAGAAACTCTCCTATCGTAACACTAGTTACCTAGAGAAAGGCTTTCGAGATTTACCGGCATCCAGCCATTGGCCTGGTCTGGTGATACTGGGGGACTGAGTTCGACATTAAAGAAGAATTCAATTAATTTTCTTCTGGCTTCGCGACAAGATTCTAAATTTTCAATGTGGCAAGATAATTGCGGAAGCAGTTGTTTTGTTTTTTCAATATCCCCGCCGATTTGTGCGACGTTCATTTCAATACTTACGTTCATAGCCTTGAGTCGTATACTCATTTTTTCATCCTTCACATCATTGCTCGAGGCTGAAAAGGCTAGGTCTGGTCCAAATTCTTTTTCAAATTGTAAGCGATCTTCAATTTTTACAAATTTAAAACTAAGAGCAATTGAAAGAGCTGCGCCATAGTGTATTCCACTAACGAGATGAGCCTTGCAGGAGTTGTCTCGCACAGCCTGTAAATTTTCACCAAAGAAGCCTCCGGGAATTTTACTAAGACTGGTCACGCTAGTGATTTTATAATTTACGTCGTCATTTAAAGTCTTAGCATATCTTAAAAGCATACTTGGAGTTTGTCCGAGATTCATTTCACCTGAAATTTTACGAGGTAATATTTCAGGTGAAAAGAGATTGAGGCTCTCAATGACTTCGAGCGGGTCGGGATTATTTTTATAAAGTGTCAGATCATCTTTTTGTAGTATGAACTCATTTTTTGAGAGTTTAATACGAGCTCTTGTCTTTTGATTGGGCTTTTGATTGTCGTCGCTATTGGATATTGATTTTTCAAATTCATTTTGTAAATCTCGCGGATAGCCTTTTTTTGGTTGAATATTTATCTTTGTATTTTTTGGTTTCCAAAGCACTTTGCCAAACTGTGCACAGCTTTGGTGTGGGGTGTCTTTCGAATCGCCAATTTTAGCTATTACAGGTGGATTGATTAGGATGGCCCTGGTTCTGAAATCCATTTTAGGAATGCTATTTTCTTGATTTTTGTGGTTCTCGGGTTTTGAATAGTCACCTTGTTTATAATTAACGCAAGACCACAGCATTAAGCTTAAAGCGACAAATGAGGCTTTGAAAAGTAGTTCTTGAATGGGCTTTAACACCATTGAATCGGCCTTCCTAAGTAATTCAAACAGGGTATTCAGGCTTGGTTTAGAGCAAGCCTAAGGCCACTGTCGCCCATCATTTAAGCCGCACTCTTTGAAAACGCCCTAAAAAAAATACCCAGTATTTTACAATTCTGAGCCCCTGTAAGCGTGAATAGCGTGATGATATACTATTTAAATAGGCCGTAAGCGAGCTTGTGTCAGATTTCAGCAAGGATGGCTAAATGCCTTTGAAGACTTAGGAAGAATAGATTAAATTGGCGCTTGAGGACCCAAATGACAAGTAAAGCTCATAAACCTAGGACTTCGAAGAAAAAAAAGCCCGAAGACTTGCTTCCTGATGAGCAACCGCTCGAATTTTTTAATCGGGAGATTGAGTGGCTCGAATTCAATGCGAGAGTACTGCACGAAGCCTTAGATGCGCGTACCCCGTTACTTGAGCGCGTGCGATTTTTTGGCATTTTTAACTCCAATCTAGATGAATTTTTTATGAAGCGAGTCGGGGGCTTGAAACATCGGGTAGAGGCCAATGTTCAGAGAAAATCCGGCGGACTAACTCCCATTCAACAATTGGCCGCAATACGCGCTAAAATTTTACCGCTGCTTGAGGCCCAATCGCAGAACTATCGCAAAGTTATTTTACCTGAACTTGCTAAAAATTCAGTTCGACTCTTGAAATGGTCTGAACTGTCAGATTTTGAAAAGACCTTTGCCAAGCAATATTTTAAGAGTCATATATTTCCGATTTTGACTCCACTAGCAGTTGACCCTGGTTTGCCATTTCCATTTATCTCAAATTTATCGACTTCACTCGGCATTACACTCAAACATCCGGAGCGCGAGGAAAAACTCTTTGCGCGCATGAAGGTGCCGAAAATTTTTCCGCAATTTGTAAGGGTTCGTTCAGAAGACCCTTCACAGGACCCATTTCGGTTTGTAAGCCTACTTGAGATTCTGAGCGAGAATCTCAAAGAGTTATTTCCAGATATGGAAGTTTTGGGAGTCATGTTTTTTAGAATCACTCGCAATGCCGATGTTGAGAGTTCAGATGATGATGCGGAAGATTTGCTTGAAATGGTCGTAGAAGAAGTAAAGCAAAGACGCTTTGCTGAAGTCGTAAGGCTTGAACATGGTCCGAATCCTGACCCTTGGATGCTGCAATTTCTGATGGAGGAACTAGAACTTACCCAAAGTGAAGTATTTGAGTTAAATGAGTTGTTAGACTATACGGATTTAAAAGTCATAGCCGATCTACCACTTGAAAATCTCAAATACTCAAATTGGAGCCCATTGGTTCCAGTGGCTTTTCATGATGAGCAAAAAAATATTTTTGATTGTATTCGGGCCGGTGACATTTTAGTACATCATCCGTTTGAAAGTTTCACTGCAAGTGTCGAAAAATTTATTAGATCAGCCATTGAAGACTCTAAGGTTCTTGCTATCAAAATGACTTTGTACCGAACCGGCGATAATTCACCTTTTATTCCACTTCTTATTCGCGCGGCAGAGTCTGGTAAACAAGTGGTGGTATTGATTGAATTAAAGGCGCGATTTGATGAAGAGCGAAATATTCATTGGGCTCAAGAATTAGAAAATGCGGGCGTGCATGTGGTATACGGTGTGGTGGGCCTTAAAACCCATGCCAAAACCACGCTGGTAGTTCGTTCTGAAGCGAACGGTCCTCAATGCTATGTTCATCTCGGTACCGGAAACTATCACAAAGATACTGCGAAGCTTTATACGGATCTTGGGTATTTCACTTGTGATCCTGTACTAACCGAAGATGTGGTCGAGCTCTTTCATTTCTTAACCGGACGAAGTTTAAAGAGAAAATACAATAAACTCTTAGTGGCGCCTGTGAGTATGCGCGATCAGTTTTTAGATTTGATCCACAAAGAGATCGCAAACGCTAAACTAGGAAAGCCAGCACACATCATTGTAAAATGTAATAGCCTTGATGAAAGTACAATCTGTCGGGCTTTTTATGAGGCCTCTCGAGCCGGAGTTAAAATAGATCTCATTGTCAGGGGCTTTTGTTGTCTTAGGCCCGGAGTCCCTGGCCTAAGCGAAAACATTCGAGTGTTCTCTGTTATCGGACGATTTCTCGAACATTCGAGAATATTTTATTTTGCAAATGGCGAAACCGATCCTTTGGGCGGAACATTTTATATTGGATCAGCTGATCTCATGTATCGAAATTTACTCGCTCGCATTGAAACCCTTGTCCCAATCGAACCCAAGCCTCTTCGTGCGCGACTTGTCGAAATATTAAATGTGATGTTGCAAGATAATCGGAGCAAATGGACCCTGCATTCCGATGGCTCCTATACTCAAGCGAAACCAACTCATAAAGACGAATTGGGTTCTCATGAGCAATTGATGAAGTTAACCGCGCTACATTGTCAGCCGGCTGTTCTACAAAATATAAATGGAGGAGTACCGACCATCGCGGTTGGTCCATTTAAGTGAAATTAATATTGATTAGACATGGCATTGCCGAGGACATTTTTGAAGCCGACTCAGATGAAGAGCGTAAGTTAACCGCGGACGGAACAAAGAAGTTTAAAAAGATTTCGTCGGGTTTGATAAAAGCTGAACCACAAATTGATCAGGTCATTGCCTCGCCACTGGTGCGGGCAATTCAAACCGCAGAAATTCTTATTCAAAAATTGCAAATTAATAAATTTAAAGACTCTGAATTGACACTTTCTAGCCGCATTCAAGCCGCAGACAATCTCATTCCTGAAAAATTAACGGAGCTAAAGCCAAATGCCAATCCGATTGCTTTTTGCAATTGGCTTAAAACAAATTTTAGTAATGACGAGTCCTTTACGCTGGCGGCCGTTGGTCATGAGCCTCATTTGAGCGCACTTTTATCTTTTCTTTTAACCGGCAGAGCTGAAAATATTTTTGAGTTTAAAAAGGGTGGTGCGGCCTGCCTTGAACTCTATTTTCGGCCAGCGGATATAAAGGCTCAACTATTATGGTTTATGAAGCCCTCGCATCTCAGATCTTTAGAGTCTTAGTGGCAGTTTAAGTTTCAGCGAGCTTTGCAATTGCGCGTTGATTCATGCGATAAAGTGTCCAATCATTCATTGGGACGGCGCCGAGTTTTAAATAAAAATCAATTGCTTTTTGATTCCAGTCTAAAACCGACCACTCAAGCCTTCCGCATTGATTGGCGCTTGCAATTTGTGCCAAAGTTTTTAATAAAAGCGCTCCGGCGCCGAGTGATCGAAAGTCTTCTTTGACATAAAGATCTTCTAAATAAATTCCTGGTTTTGCTAAAAAAGTAGAGAAATTATAGAAATAAAGCGCAAAGCCAATAGCTTGATCATTGTTTTCAGCAATAAGAACAAAAGCCTTTGGCTCTTTTTCAAAAAGATATTTACTTAACTCGACTTCGGTTGCTTTTACCTCTTGATAAAGTTTTTCGAACTGGGCGAGCTCTTTGATTAAACTTAAAAGAAAGGGGATGTCGGATTTTTTTGCTTCTCGAACGCTCAAATTTTTCATCTAGGCTCTAATTGAAGAAGGAGTTAGATTTTCGCTCAATTCAAGCAAGACTCCGTCTCGCAAGCCCACAAAGGGTATTGAGAGCAATTCACAATCTGAAAAATTCATGATCATCAAGCCGACTAGGCTAGCTGGTACAATGACATCGGCCCGATCAGGTTTGATTCTTAAAAACTGTATGCGTTCTTTTAATGTCATACTCATCAAATGAATTTGCAGCTCTTCAAGCTCATGCGCACTCATGCTATAAATAGAGGTCTTGTTTAAAAGAGCTACACGTAATTTCCCCAAACATTCAAAATTACCTCCGGTACCAATGCACAAATCAATGGCCCGTCCCTTTATAGTATCATTGATAAATTTTCGAACCTCGATCATTTTCTCATTGAGTAAGATTTGAATATTTTTTTCTTTAAGGTGACGTTCCTGCATCATTTGTAAAAGTCGGACCGTTCCAATTTTAAAAGACTGCATCCCCCTGACCCGCCCGGCAATTGAAATGATCACTTCAACACTTCCGCCTCCGATGTCTACGATCATCGCATTGCGGTTTTTCAAGTTTAATTTTTGATCGATCGCGCGATAAATCAATCGGGCTTCTTCTTCGCCATCAATACACTTTATAAGAATTCCGGTTTTTTGAAAAACTTCATCGATAAATTCTATGCGGTTTTTGGCCTCTCTCAGTGCGCTGGTTGCAATCGCCATCATATGAGTCACAGCATTTTGGTCGATGATACGTCGAAAGCGCGCAAAACTCTCAATTGCCAAAGAAGTAGTTCGTTTGCCAATAATTCCACTAGCAAAGACATCTTGGCCCAATCTTACGGGTTCGCGAAATTTTTTAGTAATTTGTATTTCTTGATGTGAATCAAGGCTTCCGATAACAAGACGTAAAGCATTGGATCCGATGTCAATCGCTGCTATTTGGCTCATTCCTTAATACTTGGCTGATCCCTAACCAAAATCAAACACAAAGTGGCTTTTCATTGGGTTTTTTTCATACTAATTTAATATTCTATAATGGAGGCCGAAATGAAGCTCATAATTCTAATTTTTTCATTCCTTACAGTATTTACCTTGCCAGCTCAAGCCGAGCAAACCCAGTCGATACTCGGAGCAGGGGCCACTTTTCCGGCGCCCTATTATCAAAAATGTTTTTTGGACTATAAGGCTGAAAATCCAAAAATAGAAATTACCTATAATCCCATTGGGAGTGGTGGTGGAATCAAAAATCTGCTTGAGCAAACAGTTGATTTTGGTGCCAGCGATGCGCCTATGACCGATGAAGAAATGAAGGGCAAAAAAGAGATTTTGCATATTCCTACCGTAATGGGTGCGGTTGTTGTAACCCAAAATTTGGGGTCAGAGAAAATTGAACTCAAACTCACCCCTGAAATACTTGCTGGCTTGTTTTTGGGCGAAATTACAAAATGGAATGATTCGAAAATAGCAGAAGTTAATAAGGGTAAAAACTTACCCAATCTCGATGTCGTCGTAGTTTATCGCGCGGATTCTTCAGGTACAACGAATGTTTTTACTGAGTACTTATCTAAAGTAAGTGCTGCGTTTAAAAGTAAAGTTGGCACGGGAAAGTCGGTTAAATGGCCGGTGGGCCAGGGCAATAAAGGCAATCAAGGGGTAGCCTCAGTGGTTAAGAATACCCCCGGAGCTTTAGGCTATGTTGAACTGGTTTTTGCAGAGCAAGAGCATATGGCAATTGATGAAATAAAAAATCAAGCCGGGAAATTTGTTAAGCCAACATTGGCTTCGGTTACGGCCGCAGCGGCTGGTATCGCCAAATCAATGCCCAGTGATTTTCGGGTTTCAATGACAAACGCCGAAGGCGTAGGTAGCTATCCCATATCGGCAATGACTTTTTTATTAGTTTATAAAGAACTAGAAAAAGCAAAGGGTACTGAACTTATAAAAGTACTCAATTGGATGATGACGAGGGGACAGAGCCTTGCGCCAGCTTTATTTTATGCACCCTTGCCTGAAAGTATCCTCAAAAAAGTGAAAGAGAAAATCAAGACGATTCATCTAACAGGATCCTAACTCTAAAGAAAATCTCATCAAACATTTTTTCAGTTAATTTCTTAGTAAAAGTATTTTGTTGGCTAGGATGATAGCTAGCAATAATTGATTGCTCTCGAACTTTGCAAATTTGTCCATGTTTGAAGGCAGGCTTTTTTAACTCAGTATTTTTAGTTTTGAATTCTTTAAGGCATGCATCCCAAGCCACGCGTCCCAAGGCCACTATAACCTGAGCTTGAGAGGCTTCGAGACTTTCGCGCAGAAAGCCAGAGCAGTTAAGAATCTCTGAGCGAGTTAATTTATTTTGCGGAGGGGCACAGTGAGCAACGCAGGTGATGCATGCATCAATGAGATTGAGGCTATCATTCTTTGATTCGGATTTTTCTTGGCTTGCAAAGCCAACTCGAAACAGCGCTCGATAGAGCCATAAGCCTGAATTGTCTCCGGTAAAAATACGTCCGGTACGATTGGCGCCATGTGCAGCTGGCGCTAAGCCAACAACTAGAAGTTTACAGGGGAAACTCCCGAAATTTGCAACGGGTTTACCCCAGTAATCCCAGTCCTCATAGGAATTTCGTTTTTCAATGGCAATTTTTTTACAATATGTAATCAGACGAAGACATTTTGTGCATTTTATAATTTTTTGGTTCAAAGACATGAAAACAGCTATTGATTCATGAGTTGCGTGATTTTATCTTTTAGAATTGAAATGTCATCAGCGTTCACATTGGTCAAAAATTCATTTTGTGGGTAAATGGCAATAGCAATGCCTTCACTGCAATGATCGAGGCATCCGGACTGATTGATGCGAATTCGCTTCTTCCACTCGGGATGAGTATCGGTCCATACTTTGAGTTCTTTTCTTAGTTCAGAGGCCCCTTTTAAATCACAGCACTCGCCATTTGCCTTTTTATTGGTGCAAACAAATACATGAGTTTTGAGTAGGGACTGGATTTTTTTCATAATGCCTTCCTTTAATGAACTCTATCCTTCTATTGATTGAAAATAGATGCAAGAAATGATTTATCATTTGAATGCCAATTCCCGAGACTTCAGGTTCAGCTTTTTATCAATATTTTAACGAGGTTTATGGTTTGGGTCGTTGGCCTAAACTTTTTGAAAGTCTCAAAGCTCCGGATAAAAAAGTTGCAAGGCTGAATCCTTACCTAAAGCATGAGCTAATTCAGATTGAGGTTGAAAATTTATTAAGTGAGAGATTTATCACTGAAGAAGCAGCACGTAAACTCAGCTTGCAATCACCAGATAAAAATCAGTTTTATTTTCTTGATTTGGCCTCTTTGCTTCCACCATTGTCGTTGGCCCCAAAACCTGGGGAGCGCTGTTTGGATATGTGTGCCGCCCCAGGTGGGAAGACTTTAGTCTTAGCGAATTTGATGGCGCCGCATGATGGGTCTGAGTTTGATTTAATTGCCAATGAGATATCAATTGAGAGACGCTCGCGGCTCATTCGAGTTTTAAAAGAGCAGCTTCCTGATAAAATTTTTCGACAGATCAAAATCACGGCGCATGATGCAGCAAAATGGTGTCTTTACCAAAAAGATTTCTACGACAAAATCCTTTTAGATGCTCCTTGTAGTGGTGAAAGGTATTTTATACTCGATTCAAAAGAAATCTTAGTTTGGACCAAGAAGCGAAGCCAAAATATGGGAGTGAGACAGTTCTCACTCTTAGCTTCCGCCTTTGAATGTTTAAAGTGCGAGGGCTCAGTTGTCTATTCGACCTGTTCGATTTCGCCATTTGAAAATGATGAAGTGATTCGTAAATTACTTAAAAAACGAAAAGGCAGAGTCGAAATATTAACTTCGAAATTTCCTATTGGCGAAGCCACCGAATTTGGCTGGCAGATTTTACCAGATTTCAGTTCTGGTTTTGGACCAATCTATTTTTCACATATCAAACGAATAAATTAGGTAAGACATGCCCTATATATACTTGATCATTTCTTCTGCCGTACAACGGCAGGGTTTGCCATCCAGGCTGCATTCATAATCAACATCTATCCAATATTGCAAATGAGTCGCAATACTTTCAAAGCCAAAACGACTTAGATATTTAATTGAGGAATTATTTGGAGACTCTTTCCAGGCATGAGTGACAACAGCTTGGGCACCTAATTTTTTAAAAGCCGAAATCGCAGCTTCTGATAATTTTGGACCGAAACCTAATCCTTGTGCCTCATCTGATAAAAATAAACTTTGAAAATAGGCGACCTTTTCGATCGGCACTTTCCAGAGATCGGGTCTGAGCTTATTGCCCTTACCTTTGCTCCAGGCCCCTGGTGGATAGGCCAATCTCAAACCCTTGATTTGGTTTTCGTCATCGACAAGTACGAATGAACACATGATGTTTTGTAAACTTGATTTCTCAAAACTCTCGTTTAATTCTTGAATAGAAAAATAATTTTTGCCAATCCCAATATCGGTAAAGGCCTTTACTTTTTCGAGATCCCTGCGTTCTAATTCTCGTATAAACATAATACTTTAATGCCATAAATGTCCCCGTCTTAGCAATTTGAAAACGAAAAGAAGACGCTTAAACTGGCTGGGACTAATGGTTTTGGGTAGAAAAAAGTAGAAAACCTCAGAGGCAGGCAAGCCGACTTCAGAAAACGGCATCAGCCCCAGAAACCTGAAACAGAAACCGAAATGCCGTGAACTGTCGCGACTGCCCGAAAACTGATTTAAAGCAAAGCTCAACTAAAAGCACAGATAGGCAAATGAAGGTCTCAATTTGATTTAAAAGAAGCTAGTTTTTTTGCAAAAGTGACCAATTGAGAAAGTTTTTTTGTCTCGTCTTGAGAAAAGTCTAGGTAAATCTCGTTAAATCTGTCGAACTGCGAGATACTTGTCTTATGAAAAAGAATATTATGAGCAGAAAAAAAAGAAGAGATTTGGTTATTTTAGGCGGTCTTTTATTGATCATGGTGCAATATCAAAATTGTGCCCAGCCAGTAAATCAGACCGGAAATAACGGCGACCCTTCTTATATTGCAAACCCAATTGCCGGGAGCACGAACAATGCCATAGTATCTGCCAATGGCCCAAGTTCGAAAATGTTTTTCGCTGAAAGCCTTGTGGATTTGAGCTCAAATAGTCAAATTTTACGTCCGGGCGGGATCTGTTCTCAGGCAGCAGGTGTTGATCCAGTTCAATGGAGCTTGGCTGAAGATCAAGTGAATTCAATGATTCTTGCTCAAGGTGCAGAAAATTGTAACCATGGATCATTTCATGTTGAGTTAACTGCACAAATAGCAAATCTCGCTTGCGATAAAGCTTATGTCCTGAGCGCTTCGCATTCTGGCGAAGGGTCTACGCAAATGAGCATTGTCAAACACTGTGCAGGTATTGCGAGCAATCCTTAAGCTTCCCAAAATTTTTTAAATTCTTTTTTCAAAATCTATAAGATGCCCAATGGGAGTTCCTAAAATTTGATCTTCTTGCATTGCGATTTGTCCGTTAACAATGGTGGCAAATGGCCACCCAGTTACTTTGAGTTGATCATAAGGCGTCCAGCCCACTTTGCTCTTGATCCAAGAGTTCTCAATTTTCATCGATTTCTTTAAATCTACGATTGTTAAATCAGCATCGGCGCCGACGCGCAAATTTCCCTTATTCTTGGGACGATAAATTTTGGCGGGATTTCGACATAGGAGCTCTACCAACTTTTCTAAACTGAGTCGCTTTTTAAAGACCAGATCTAACATTAATGGAACGAGTGTTTGTACGCCTGGCATTCCGGACGGGGACTGAGGGTAGGACAAAGCCTTTTCTTGTAAAGTATGAGGAGCGTGATCCGTACCGATCACATCAACAGTTCCGTTTTCAAGTCCCTTCCAAAGGGCTTCTTGGTGTCTTAGGGAGCGAATGGGCGGATTCATTTGGGCTTTTGACCCCAAACTTTCGTAACATTCTGGGGCCGACATCAAGAGAAATTGCGGAGTTGTTTCAATGCTAATAAAGTCTTTATGATTTTTTAAGTATTCAATTTCTTCTTGGCTACTAATGTGAAGAATATGTACTCTGCGTTTGGCCTTCTCAGCTAAGCGAACAATTCTTTGGGTGGCTAGCAATGCGACTTGCTCATTTCTGATATTTGAATGCTCGCGCACATCATGGCAGTTTTCAAATTGCAGCTTTCTTTGAGACAAGAGGTCTTCGTCTTCTGCATGAACGGCAATAGGTCCCTTGGTTGAGCTTAAGATTTCAAAGATCGTTTCATCTTTTGAAACCAATAAATCACCGGTGCTACTGCCCATAAAAATTTTGATTCCGCAGCAGCCCAGGAGGTTTTCAATATTTTTTAGTTCCGAAATATTTTTTGGAGTCGCCCCAATGAAAAAGCCAATATTGCACCATAAACGTCCGCGTGCCATTTCGCATTTTTGTAAAAAAAGCTCTCGTGTAGTGATTGCTGGCTTGGTATTGGGCATTTCTAAGACGCTGGTAACACCGCCAGCTATTGCTGCCAGTGTTCCTGAGGCGAGATCTTCTTTGTGGGTCATACCGGGTTCGCGGAAATGAACTTGTGTATCAATGACTCCGGGGAGGACGTGTAGACCTTTGAGTTGCAGTATTTTTTTTGCCGATGATTTTTTTTCAAGCCCTAAGCTAATGGCGTGAATTTTATTTGCTTTAATTCCAATTGAAGCTTCTTCGATGCGAATTTTATTTTTCGAATCGGAGAGTGCGCAGCTCGCTCCGGTCAGGATCAAATCAAAATCTTCAGTCATCTTTGGGCCTTTCGAGAAATCAGAATATTCTAAAACCAGATCTTCGTCTCGCGCTATCGTTTTGAAAGCATAAGCGCAATTTTTTCTTTGCAAACTAGATAAAGGTCATAACCGAACTCTATCCTAGACCTCATTGTGTCAAGAGTCTTTTACTTTGGCGACATTTTAGGTAAACTTAAAGCAATTCGATGAATGCTCAAGATATATTACATTATATTATCACCCATAGCGAAATGCTCATTGGTATAAGCATTGGCCTTGCATTGCTTACTGTCATTTTCATATTAATATTGCCCGCGAGTGTGACCAAAACGAGTCATCTCGATTTAAAAAGTATTGAAGAAACACTTAAGAAGGTGATCGACAAAATTCCTCAGGGGCAGATCACGCAAGCACCAAAGGAGCAAAAAGCTTCGAGTATTCAGGACGAAGAAGACGAGGCGCCAATCAAGAAGCCAGATGCCTCAGCTCCTGCGGCGATGCAGGCTACTTCGGCACCAGTGGTTGATACGGCAGCTCTTGATAAATTAAAGGCGACAGTTGGCGAGAGAGAACAGAAAATAAAGCAACTTGAGAGCGAGCTTTCGCAAGCAAAACAGGCGGCTCAATCAGCGCCTGCCATTTCGGCCGGGGCCTCGGATGATGCGCTTGCGAAAATTCAAGAATTGCAAAGTAAGCTGAGCGAATATGCGATTATTGAAGAAGAGCTTGCCGATATTTCGAAATTCAAAGAAGAAAACGCGAGACTAAAAATAGAAATTGAAACAATTAAAGCAAGCGGTGGCGGAGCACCCGCAGCCGAATTAGCAGCTGCGCCAGTTGCAGCTGTCGAGCCTGCTTCGCAAGTCGCACCTACTCCGGTTGCTGCAGCTCCGCCCGTAACAGAGGGGCCCGCCGCAGTCGCACCGCCCGCAATATCAGCACCTGTTGAAGCTGAAGTACCTGTGGTACAAGCTCAAGAGGCACCAGTTGAAGCTACGGTCGTTACTCCAAGCAAGGCCCCAGTAGCTGAGGCAGAAGATCAAGTATTGAAAGACTTTCAGCAAGTAGTTGATATGCAAGCGGCTCCAAAGATTTCAGTCACCAATGAAGTTTCAAATAATGCTAGTGTGCCACCAGTTGATGTGATTCCGCCAATGGCGTCATTTGTGCCCCCGGTGGTGACTTCGATGCCAAATACTTCATCAGTTTCGCCTTTAGATGGCAGTGTGGATACTTCTAAAATGCTTCAAGAAATTGAGAAATTGGGCGGCGGCGGTGAAGATGCAGAAGCTGATCCGATGGCTGGTTTACTCGATACCGAAAAATTATTAGCTGAAGTGCGCGAACTCGGCGGACCTAAAAATCCAAATGAAAAAGAACAATCGGCCGTGGACGACTTGATGAGCGAATTTGAAGCCGAGCAACAACAAATAAAGGCAAAAGCATGATCCCTTATTTTTCAAAAATTGTTTTGGCGGGCGTTATATTTGGTTTTGTGGCCCCTGCTCATGCGGCAATTGCGCTTCATAGTTCGAATCCTTCAACGCGCACAGAAACCTTGGTTGCTTTGGGGCTCCCGCTTGAAAATCGTATAGTGAGCTTAAGATCTGAAGGAGCAGCAGGTTATAAAAATCTCATAGCACTTATGAATGACGATTCGGCAGCAATGGAGGCCAGATGGAGAGCGGTCACGGCCATGGGGCGAATCGGCGGAAAATTAAGTTTGCCTGAACTGAAGCAGGCTCTTCATTCAAAAGTTTGGTATCTTCGCAATGCCGCTTTGATAAGTAGTGTGCAAATTGATCATGTACAAGCTTTGGAGTGGGCAAAGGAGTTGCTATCTGACAAAGCATTGGTAGTTCGTTCGGCGGCCGTCGATGTCATTAGTGACTTAAAAGATAGTAAGAGCAAAAATATTTTATGGCAGAAGCTCAATTCAAAAGAAAACTTCAGGGGAAAACAAAGTCTTTGGATTAGACGAAAGATTGTCGAAAGCCTTGCACAAATTGAAGATAAAGGCAGTGAACAAAAGTTTGGGGCACTCCTTTCGGATCGTGATGAAAGTCTTTACCCTGCAGCAATTAAAGCTCTTGAGCGCCTAACCCAACAAAAACTAGGTAGGCAGGATGAAGCGCCTAAGTTGAAGCGCCTTCAATGGCAAGCTTGGTTACGACAAAATTCTACTCTTTAAAATCTTTATTTTTCGGCAGCTGCAGCTGCTGGGGATTCAGCGGCTCGTTTGACTGCCTTTGCAATAGCCAATTCTCTTTGAACTCGATAAAAAATAATATTTTCTTCTAGTCCATCGCTCGGTAGGGATTCAGTGTCTGCAAAAAAATCTCGCGTACGCTCGACCACTTTTTTTACAATGAGTTGAATAGCGGACTTTCCGTCGACTTTGCCTTTTATCGTATGAATTTGAATATGATAACGGATGCCTGATTCGATTCTTTCATGACTACCTGGTGCGCGATACATTTTATCGCCTCTAATATTGTCGGTTTCGAATATTCCTGCATCTAAGTTGTCTTCTTTGACCGGATATTTTTTCATTGCCGCACGAATCGCCATTTCGACATCATTGTATTCACCGAAGTAAACTCGCTGAATGGGGATCCCGGCAGTCATGCCATCGGGTTTCAAGTCTTGTTTAAAACATCCTGGTAAAACTAGAAGACTTTGTAAAAATAGAATTTTTAGAAAGCAAATTTGATTTTTCATTTGAGATCAATTGCAGCTTTTGAAAAATAATTTACGGACTTAAGGCGGTCGGGTCCCAAACCTGAAACTTCAGAATGGTCTTGTCCCAATAAATTGACTATCCAGCGATGAGGACTTGTCGCATTTGGATTGAGTGTTGTCATTTGGCTTGGCAAATTTGGTAAGCTGGCCAATTCTTCCCAGTTGGGATTGTATACGTCCCAGAGTGGAGTCTTAGACTCAATCACCACCCCTGCAATACTTTCAGAAGTTACGGCATTGAGGCTATAATATATTCCGGCTTGAGCAATTTTTGAGGCTGTCGCTGTTGGCAGAGTTTGCTTAATTGTATTGCTTGAAAAGCTAGGCGCTGAAAGCATATTCAATTGGTCGGGTAAAACTGAATCTGAGGCATCGTGAACAGCTATGCTCATTAATTCTTGGGCAGCCCCAGAAACTCCTGAAGATGAATTCTGGGGTTTAAGTACTCCAATGATTTTTTCAGAGCTATGTTTTGAGGAGAGCGTATTGACGTCTATGCTGCCGCCGCTTGCACCAGACTTAATATCGAGTGGCAGCATCCCTGAATTTTGATCCAGGCAGCTGATCACCAAGAGCGATAGGCTTGGGTCAAATTTTTGTGCTTGTAGATGATTTTTGAGATAGAGCTGCTGAGAAGAAATATCAAGATCTCGACTGACATCACTGCTATCAATATGTTGGAGCTGCTGAGAGAAGCTCGTAAAATTAAAGTAGTTGATCATTTCAAAAATGCTCGCCTTGTTTTGCGAGCCCTTTACCAAATCAGCAACTGCAAACTGAGCGTGTAAACCAACCATGACATGATCCGATTGAACAGGTAAGGGGAGGTGAAAATTTGGTTTGGAAAATCGAAAGGGAAGTATATAGGCCAAGATTTGATCGGGTATCGCGAGATTGCTGGGCACTGAAACTTTACTTCCAAAAACAGAAAAAGTATCAATCTCCGGGCTAATCATTTGCGAAAGGCTAAAATTAGCCAACTCCGATTTTTTTAAGGCTTCAAAAACCAAACTAATATGTGCTTGGCTATAGTCATCAAAAGGGGGATAGCCTATGGTGCTACCTGAGTATTCAACTGATTTTGATAAATTTTGTTTTCTCAATTTGAAGATGCCTGCTCCGGGCGCGGTATGTAGGTAGCTAGCAGTTATATATCCATTGGCTGAAATATTTAAGCTTGTGGTCGTCGTCCAGTCGGTAGGCACCGCCACAAGTCCCTTTGCATCTGCTGTATATAAATTGTTACTAAATGGGCTGTTCAAACTATCACCTATTAAAATTTGCGCATTTGCAATAGCTGCACCCTCAGTGTCCTGAATACTAATGGCAGTTGAGCTCTCAAGAATTTTAGTTTCAGGCTTGCTTGGTGCAACTTGAGAAGAGGGAGACTGAGTGCAATTTGCGATGAGAAGACTAAAAATTGCGAAAAGCGTAACGGGGTAGTGATTTAATTTCATGTAACCTCGAATTTCTTTTTAAATTCTTCTCAAAGCTGCAGGGCAAATGTTGCATCAAATTAATAGGACTTTTTGTTTAAATAACTTATATATTATTAGAAGGAGTCTCGTCTTAGCTGTCAAGACTTACACTCCCTAGTATGCTTTAAGGTGAGTCGTGCCAGCAGGCAAAACAGAGTCCCAGGTCTTTAGACTAATGAGGTGGTCTTGTTACAGAAAAAATTAATTGATATTGCCAAATGTGCTGGTGATGAAATCATGAAATATTATAAGAGCCCAGACCTATTTGTTGAAACAAAGTCTGATTCCTCTCCGGTAACTCATGCAGATTTAAATGCTCATCGAGTGATTTGTGAAGGCTTACAAAAAATAAGTAATGAGATCATAATATCTGAAGAATCTGATTTGAATAAAACGAAATCTCTTCAAAATAAGAAATTTTGGTTAGTTGATCCGCTCGACGGGACGCGGGATTTTATTGCAGGAAATGATAGTTTCTGCGTGAGTATTGCTTTGATCGACGGCTCGTCCCCCATTGTAGGTATTTTGTACTCTCCCGTATTAAATGAGATATTTTTTGCGCAAAGAAATGAAGGTAGTTATCTGAATGGGGTCAAGCTTTACAATTCTAGCAAGCGAAAGCAGCTCTTTGGGCTTGCAAGTGGTGCGCTTAAAGTTTCCGAACGAATGAAAGAGTTCTTAAATATTTCAAAAATTGAAAAGCTCACGCGCTACGGTTCAGCTTTAAAGTTTGGTCACCTCGCCAGAGGTGATGCGGACATTTATCCTCGTTTTGGCGAGACTTCAGAATGGGACACAGCCGCCGGGCAATTGATTTGTGAAGAGGCGGGTTGTGAAGTTTTTGATATTGTGACACTTAAGACTCTTGAATATGGCAAGCCGCAATTTCGCAACTCTGGCTTTGTGGCAATACGCTCTGATTTGGTTCAAAATGTCCGAGGAATTGTTGAGAATTTGAGATCAAAATATACTCAGCAGACATAAGCGCAAATCTCATCCTGATACTTGTAATATCACATGAGAATGTGAGAAAATAGAGATGAGTCCAAATATTAATGGGACCTTTGTTGCCTTCGTCGTCAGCTTGTGCGGCCTACAGGAAGTAGGCCTCCGCGCCTTCTCCTCGGACGCCTCGGTCGCATTAATTTTGGACTCATCTATAGGGGCGAGGGGTATAAATGAAAAACCAAACGGCAACTCAAGTTCATGCGCAAGTGAGCTTTTTAGCAAGAGACGAAATTGATATGAAATTGAGTCTTGCTGGGAAAAAAGTACTTCGTGCCGAAATAAAATCAATTGCTTGCCCTGAATGTTTAGCCGAAATTGCTAAACTCAAATTGAGCCTTAAAGAGTTTGCGCACGATTATTTTCAAATGCCTCTACCCAAAGGAACGCATCACTCTGCGATCTTAGTGCGTGAACTCATTTTGAAATCGAGAAATCAGTGGAATTTTCCTTATAAAGAAGCCGAGCTTTGCCATTGTAGACAAGTGACAACTCAGATTGTCGATGCGGCTGTTATCGGGGGCGTTCATCGAGTCATCGAATTAGGAGAAAAGACGATGGCGGGAACTGCTTGCGGGACTTGTCGGCCGGTCTCGCAGATGTTGATCGATCATCGTTTAGATGATGGTTCAGAAGAATCCGAATAACATCTATTAAATGCAGCTTCGATAGAATGTCAGACGGATCGTTTTCCCCCAGACTGTTGCGGTCGCGGCTGCCCTTTAATCTGAATTGAAATCTCGCGTTGAAACTAGCCCAACCAAAAAGTATATTAAGGCTTCTTTTTACTATTCTGTTTTTCAACAGGCGGCAAAAGCGTTCCTGTTGCCAAATAATGATCTAGCATCGGCCCTAATTTACGCCTGCAAGAGCCACCGCAAGGACCTACACCAGCGGTTGTTTTATCAAAAATTTCATTGAGGCTTTTAACGCCTCCAATAATTGCTTCTTCAATACATTCGCGGGTCACATTATTGCACAAACAAATAATTTCAGATGGTTTTTTTTTTCGGGATCTTGAATCAGGCGGATTCATGAGTTTTATTGTGGTTTGAGGGCACTTGTTTTCTTGAATTGTCGAGGGCACTTTTCAGTGCCAACAATACTTGCTGCTTTATATTCTCGTAAGTTCCGGTCAAATAGGCTCCTGAAGAATAGAGGTGCCCACCTCCACCAAGCGATTCGGCAATTTTTAAAACATCAAACTTTCCTTTGCTGCGAAGAGAAAGTTTGAATTTGTGTCCGCCGTCCTCACGTAATAATGCTGCGGCCTGAAGACTTTGAATATTCATTAAAAGATCAATGACATCATTGCTGTCGTCGTGATCCAGCGAAAATTTTAGAAGATCTTTGGCGTGCAGTTTTAATATAGCGAGTTTCCCGTCTGAGAAATACTCAATTTGACTTAAGGCATGGGCAAGAAACTCCATTTTTTGAACACTATAATTTCCGAATAAGCGCGAGTGAATTTCTTCGGCTTGAATATCATGATTGAGAAGTTCGGCTGCTATCAAATGCGACCGAGATGAGTTCCTTACAAAGCGAAAAAGTTGGGTATCAAAAGCGATACTTGTGTAAAGCGCACGTGAAATATTTTGATCAAGTGTAATTCCAAGTTCTTGAATAAGGTCATAGGTAATTTCGCCAGTGCTTGCGGCCAAAGTATCGATAAAAGAGCCATTTGTTGGGCTCGGACCTTGAAGTAAAACCGGATGGTGATCAATGAAGAGTATTTCTTTAGCCTGCGATTCGAACTCCGAAAAAAGTGGTGCTAGGAGTCTTGAATCGTTGGTATCAAAGATTAAAACCAGGTCGGTTTTGCCAACACTACGAGGCTCATTCTCATATACCTCAATGAGGTTTTCTGTTCCCAAAAAATGGTATTTTTTGGCCGTCTGGTCGACATTTAAAATTCGAACATTTTTCTGCATTCGCTTGAGGGCGTGATAAAGGGCAATTTCAGAACCCAAGCCGTCGCCATCACATTGTCGATGGGTGCTTAAAATTATATTTTGCGCGGACTTAATTTTTTGCGATAACTTACTTAGCATCGTGCTCACACCGTGAAATCTCATTCAAACGCGGACGATTGTAAAATCTAGGCTGTCAGGTTACTGGTATCTTATCGGAAGTCCTATCTTAAATTTGACATAAGACAGTCATGCTGCATGAAATCAAGCCAAAGATCGGGCGCAGTAGCCAACCTGTTTGATCTGGGATATTTGACGTTGCGCAATCAAAGCAAGTTCGCTATACAGTTTAGCCTTTAAATGACCAAGGAGCAGGCATGCCTGAAAATGATAAAATTGGGAGCGACAATCTCCCTCTAACGATCCGCGGAAAGCTCAAGCTTGAAGAAGAGCTGAAACGCTTGATTACAAAAGAGCGGCCTTCGATAATCAAAGCCATCGAAGAGGCGCGTGCTCATGGCGACATTAGTGAAAATGCAGAGTACGAGGCGGCAAAAGAGCGTCAAGGAATGGTCGAAGGAAGAATTCTTGAAGTCCAAGGGCAATTGGCTGGCGCACAGATAGTTGATCCCGCTCAAATTAAAAGCAATCGTATTGTATTTGGTGCGCACGTTATGTTGCGTGATACAGAAACCGAAGAGGAAGTAACTTATCAAATCGTCGGAACTGATGAAGCCGATGTCAAACAAGGCAAAATTTCAATTATGTCGCCGCTTGCACGCGGACTTATTGGGAAAATTAAAGGTGATATTGTACAGGTTCGAAGTCCCAAGACTGAAAAAGAATTTGAAGTCGTAAGTTTTGAATTTAAATAGGACACGCCTTAAAATGCTCGTGATTTACTTAGCGAGCATTGACACTTCATTTACGCTGAGGTGACATATGAGACATGAAACTAGCATCCAGTAGGTCACGTTTGCCTGGGATTCCTTCTGAAAAGAATCGTTCAGGACTGAAAACCTTTTTTGCCTTTATTCTTATATCTTGTGTGCTTGGCTTGAGCGTCAAGGTCTACTTCGCGCCTGCGCGCCTAACTCAGCTTTTGCGCCAAGAGATTTCGATACGCGTACCACAACTTCAAATTTCTTTTAGTTCAGCAGAGCTCATGCTCGCTAATGGCTGGTTACCGGTTTTGTCCCTTGAAATTAAGAATATTGAGCTCGCTCAAAGAAAGAATTGTGGCCGAGTGATTCCGCCCATTCGTATTCAAAAGGCGACTTTACCAATTAACTTCTTCAAACTCTTAGAAGGTAAATTCGCTCTGTCTCTTATTAGCATACAAAAATTTGAAGTCGATATTGAAAATTTTCAAAATAATTGTGGAGAGCGAAGTGGTGCTTCGGTTGCAACAAAGCCAGATCAAGAAGCATCTCCCCCAGTTGTTGCGCAAGCGGCACCAGACATGGGTTCGGGTTCTGCAGTTAAAACAGCGAGTGAAGCTTTTAGTTTTTGGGATGATCAGAAATTGAGTCAAATTGATGAAGTGGTTCGTGGTATTGAATTTGACGAAATAAAACTCTACTTTGATCAGCACCAAAAATTTTTAATCCTGAAAAATTTTAATTTGCGACAAAATAAATCAGAGGGTCTTTCCAAATCCAAATACCGGTTGAAATCCGAATTTATTTTACCTCCAGAATTTTCTCAAGGCGAGGTGATTCCGACAGCTGATATTGTAGCTGATTTGACTTCCGAGAAAATGAATTTTGATATCTCAACGCAAATTGCAGAGGGTCATATTCAGATCAATGCAATCATTTCACCCGGAAGTCACAGTCCGCTGGTCGAAATGAATATTAAAGCTAAACAATTGCCCGTGTCTGCGATTTCAAGTTATTTAACTAAGCTTGAACTTCTTCCGCAAAAATCTCAGCCTAAATTCGTTTGGTTGAGTTTTACTGCCAATGTCAACGGGCGCCTCGATCAACTCAAACAATTGCCAATTGAAGCCAGTGATATTTTGATTGATGGCGAATTCGGTCAAGCCAAAATATCACACTTGGTGCGCAATGCAGACGGTGGCCTTTCTGAATTTGTTCTCGATCTACCAAAAGTTCAGATTCTAAAAGCTCTCGACCTATTTGGCACCAAAGGACCCGACGGAATATTTTCTCAGTTCGGCGAATTGAGTGGTCAGTTGCAATTCAAATCGACCAAGCATTTCGAATTCAAAGGTGAATGGCAGGATGCTGCTCTTAAATTCTCAAGACGAGGAAGTCGAAGTGAACAAGTCATTGAAAGTATCCAGCTTGATTTTACTTTTACCGAAAACCGCTGGAAGGGAAAAATATCTCAAATTGAACTTGAAAATGGAGATTTTGACGGAGAAATTCGGCTCAATTTTGATCATGCCTTTGATGAAGGCGATATTGAAATTGTAAATGAAAATATTGAATTTGACCCGAGTGTGCAAAAAAATATGTTTTATGGGGCAGTTTCGGGCGTGAAACTTAACGGTAAAATGAATCTTAAAAAATTTATAATTCAATCCTGGGATGGCGAATTACAGATTAAATCTCTCGAGGCCGATGAATTGAGTTTTAAACAAGCCAGACTCTTAAGTCATTTTGGTGGTGATCGCCTTAGTATAAATGCCAAGGTCGCTGAAGGCGAATACAAATACAGCTCTGAACTTCGCAAAATTGAAAAGCAAATATTTTTTAACTTTGAAGATCGCAATGAAAATTTGATTTTCACAAATCTCAAAGCCGATCTTGTTCAAAGTGAGGGAAAGTGGAGCTGGAATGCCTTGAAAGCAAGTCTTTTAGAAGATCGAATCCAATTGATGAGTTCTGGCGAGGTGAAATCAAATGATTCATTGAGTGGAGAAATTAATTTAGATTTTCCGAAAGCAAAAAAGTTGATTTGGAAAGTCGATGGCAGCTGGGAGCATCCAAACTTAAATCCCAACTCAAATAATTTAAAAAATCTATTGAGTAAAAAAGTTGATTTTAAATTCTTAGGTTTGAATTCTAAAGAATTATGATTTCTCAATTTCGTAAAAAATTTAATGCGCCATTGTTTGCATTGGTTCTGCTGACTGGCTTGAATCTTCTCAATTATATTGACCGATATATATTTTCAGCGCTACTTCCGGCAATAAAAAACGATCTTCATTTTAGTGATACTGAGCTTGGCCTATTGGGGTCGGGATTTATCATTGCCTATATTTTTATTTCGCCGCTTTTTGGCTGGCTCGGAGATCGCTTTGATCGCACCCGCATCATGTCTTTAGGGGTCATTGTTTGGAGTGTGGCAACGAGTTTTTCAGGAATGACGAGAAGTTTTTTCGGTCAACTCAGCACTCGTTTCGTTGTGGGCCTTGGTGAATCCTCCTATACGGTTGTGTCGCCAGGATTTTTGGCCGATTTGTTTCCTAAGTCCAAGCGAGGAAGAGTATTTGCCGTTTATTCAGGTGCCATCTCAGTGGGAAGTGCAATGGGCTATTTAGTCGGAGGAGTACTTGAGCCCAGGTTCGGTTGGCAGAAAAGTTTCTTCGTCGTAGGTATTCCGGGAATTATTTTAGCCGCCTTGATTTTGTTTCTAAAGAATCCAGAGCGCGGAAGCCTCGAAGAAGAAGGCCTTGCTCAATTTCAGAATTTAGATCAGAAAAAATATTTTATAGAAAGCTCTAAGGAATTACTTAAAAACGGTGGCTATATGAGCACCGTATTAGGATATGCCGCTTATACCTTTGTAGTGGGAGGAATGGCCTTTTGGATGCCGAGTTATATTGTTCGCTATTTCAATATAAGTCTGGCGCAAGCCAATTTGACTTTTGGTGGATTGACGGTTGCCGGGGGATTTTGCGGAACTCTTGTCGGCGGTTTTTTATCGGATTGGTGGGAGAAAAAACGGGGCAATGCTTATTTGAAAATTTCAGCTACGTCACTGCTCATTTCAATGCCGCTTTTTTGGTGGTGTTTGAGAATTCATAATTTTGAAAAATTCTGCGTTGTTTTATTTTTTTTAGAATTTGTACTCTTTGTTTGTTTGAGTCCACTAGATACCGCTGTTATTTCCTTTGTTCGACCTGAGATCAGATCGATGGCAATGGCTTGGGATTTATTTTTAATTCATCTCCTTGGCGATGGGATTTCTAGAACGCTCATCGGATCCGTTTCAGATAGTTCTGATTTGTCACAGGCTCTTATGATTTGTCCCTGGGTATTGCTTTTGGCCGCGCTCATTTGGATCTTAGGAATCATTTTTTTTTGGCAACCAGCCCCATGGTCGCAAGCTGAATTTCATTTGCCGCTTTTGCAATCGCATAGAGGATTTACTGCTCAAGGCTTGTATCCTGAAAATACTTTGGCCTCTTTTGAAAAGGCTCAGGCTGAAAACTACCAGATTACCGAACTCGATGTCAGACTCTCAAAGGACGGTGAGGTGGTCGTGATTCACGATCCCAATTTGAAACGACTTTTGAAAATGAAGAAAAAAGTTTTAAAAACCATGGCTCATGAATTGAAAGAGTTAGTTGGAGCCCCGTTACTGAAAGAAGTTTTAAGATCTTCTCAAGTGACGCCTTTTATTAATATTGAAATTAAGTGCAATGATTTCAAATTTCATCGATTGGTGAAAGGCGTCTTACAGGCGATTGCAGAAACAAATTCAGAAAGTCGAGTTCTGGTTTCAAGTTTCAATCCCTTTGTGCTTCGCATGTTGGCCCTGCAAAATCCCAAAATCCTGCGTGCGTATTTGGTGAGTCACCTTGGCTGGAGATTTTTCGTTCCGGGCCATATCCTTTACTGTTCTCTGGCTCATCCTCATATGCTCAATATTGAAGAATCCTATTTAAATAAAAAACTATGTGCCCAATTGTATCGACGTCGGATTCCGATTGTTGCCTGGACCGTAAATGACCAAAAAAGGGCAAGGGAATTGATTGGATATGGAGTGAGATCCATAATTACCGATCGAATTCGCCCCTCTGAATTCAGCTGATGTGACTCATTTTATATAAAATTTTCTCAAAGACTTGAGTGAGAATGAGAGAGATTCCTCCGCTGAGCCTTTCACTTAAATTCTTTTTATGGTTGAATTTAACTTTCAAAATTTGGGCGTCTTTTGCCTGCGACATAAGGTAGTCATCGCTTGTTTGAATGCGATCAATAAGGCCAAGCTTCAGTGCTTGGGTGCCATACCAGTGTTCTCCAGTTGCAATTTCAGAAAGATTGAGATGAGGGCGATTTTCACCGACAAAAGTTTTAAAAAGAATATGGGTATCCTCTAATTGTGATTTGAATTTCTCCATGCCTTTTTCTGTAATTTCACCGAGAACGCTGACAGTACGTTTGTACTCTCCTGCCGTGACTTCTTCGTAGCGGATGTCATTCTTTTTTAGAAGCTGATGAAAATTAGGAAGGCTCGCCACCACTCCAATCGAGCCAAAAATTGCAAAGGGTGCACCCAAAATTTGGCTTCCTACGCAAGCCATCATATAGCCTCCGCTGGCAGCCACTTTATCTACTGTAATAACGAGTTTGATCGACTTCTCTTTTAAGCGCATGAGCTGCGAAGCCGCAAGGCCATAACCAGTTACCATTCCACCGGGACTTTCAAGTCTTAAGAGTACTTCATCGTTCATTGTTGCTACTAAAAGTATGGCCGAAACTTCTTGTCTGAGTGATTCAACGGCTGAAGCCTTGAGATCTCCCTCAAAATCAATGACGTAAATTTTGCGTTTGGTCTCCTCTGATTTTTTCGCAGCTTTCTTATGCTCTTTCTTTTCTTGTTTTTGTTTTTGTTTGAATTTCTTTTTATCTAGAATTTCAAATTCTAAAATCTCTTTAAAGCGATCAAAATTTTCTCCAAGATCTTGAATTTCAAGTTCGGGCTTAAATCTTCCACGAGCGATCAAAATTGCAATCGCAAAGATTACCAAAAGAACGGCAATGACGATGAATGAGGTTTGAGCGGCAAAGAGAAGCAGGGAATTTAA
>JAYUEN010000424.1:0-1131 GCA_043739185.1 Bdellovibrionales bacterium | reverse complement strand
AAGGAGCGATTAAGGAGCGATTAAGGAGCGATTAAGGAGCGATTATTTCAAAGAATTCGCAAGGCAAAAATTAATTGATGGAAAATCTTGTAAAGAGATCCCCCTGAAGAGAGATTTAAGCATTGAATTTCAATGAAGGGATCTATGTTTTCTAGCTATGGAGCGTTTACCAATTCATCGTGAGATCCGAGCACCTGCCATTTCATTAGAGAGCTAATAAATTTCGACCTGGGACGGATCGCATCCTTTGTCTCGTTTTCCGATTTTGCAGATCGTGACATCGACCACGCAACTCAGTCGATCCTGGCAGCGTTTGAGTTTGCAAGAGTGTCAACCATCAACCGAATAGGAAAATGCGATCAACCAAAAATAATTCGCCAAGAATCAGGGGAGTAATACGTATCAAATTGAGTCCCAGAGAGACTTGAACTGAAGACTCGCCGACTAAAAATCTGTTGCTCTTCTGACATAACTAGTGGCCCAAGCCGCCGAATCGCATACTGTGCGTTGAGGTCAACAGCCCTTCGGTCTAATTCCCGATTTATGTCATGGCCCAAAAGCTGGATTCTTATAAATCCGTGGTGCTTAATAAAAAATGGGAAATGTGAAGGCTTCGAGTTAAAATGCAAATGCCACTCTAAATGTAAATAGGAATTTGCCCAAGTTCAGGCCCGGCACCAATACTAAGGAAAGTTTGAAGTTAGCTAAATAGGCCCTTAGAAAATTGAAATCCAATGGCCAACTTTTCAACTCAACGAACGATTCGAACGTCAAATTATTTACGTAGCAATTTATGCAAGATGATGAACGATCACCCTCACCTTTTAACTATTTAGATTGAAGAGAAAAATTTACTATCTGAGTTAAATTTATTTAGGCCCCCTCATAGAATTTCAACATCTAGCTAAGTCCTAACTTGCAAGTAGTCATACCCTAAAATGTCAAAATTTGTTTCATATAATAGTATTCGGACTTCTACCTTAGATTTTTCATAGGGAGTCATGAATATCAAACAATCATCCCAAATCCATTTGGATTAATGTATGAATTCAAGTGGGATGAAAACCAAATTGGTATCCACCAAAGGACGACTTCTTGCACTTGACACTTCAATTGAAGATTATTTAATCA
>JAYUEN010000423.1:0-3691 GCA_043739185.1 Bdellovibrionales bacterium | reverse complement strand
TCTTTTTAGAAATATTCATCGCATAAAAAATCGAAGTCCAAAGTCGATTCACCAACTCACCTTTGTAGTGAAGATCGCCAACATTATCAGTTACAAATGAGGCTACAGTCGTGTCTCTTAAATCGGCGAAGAGCCCAGTCTGAATTCTTCCGCCAGCTCCTCCCATCAACAAAGTTGGGGTACTGAAATTCGAATGTGCCGACTTATTTTCATGAGTCCACATAATGAGAGAGTTGTCTAAAATGGTCGTGCCAGAACCAAAAGGGTCATTCACTCGCAAATTTTCACCGAGACGAGCCATAAAATTCTGAGCAACAGATGCGTGAAGAGTGACGATCCCATCTTGGCCAAGATCAGGACTTGGCGTTGAAGGTTGATGTGACAGCGCATGCCAATCCAAAACACCGGCAGCATTGCCTTCGATATAAATCGTTGCGACTCGGGTTACATCGCATTTAAAAGCCATTGCAATAATATCGGCAAGTGCCCGCAAGCTCGATCCATCAGATGCCCAAGTTGAATTCGAGCCCACAGGCTGAGGTGAAGCAGGGCAAACGGGACCCTGTCCAGAATATTGGCCCGAGGCATCCTGGGCCAATTGAAACAATTGATCTATGGCGCTTCGATCTTGATTAGAGAGAAACCGCAATAAGGATTTGCCACTCGGCCAAAAGGCATTGACTAGACTCAATAAAGGATTGGCTTGTCCTGCGACGGATGGTACCGAGCCAAAAAGATAATTAAAAACTCCTGCTGGAGAGTTCAATGCATCTCTTGCTGTAATCGGATCATTCGTAAAATAATCATCCCGGCCCCAAGAGCAAGTAAAAGAACCGGTTGCAATATTCAAATTTCTACGTCGTCCCGAAAGTGCAGAACCATAATTTCCGTTGCCGCCTGCAAAGGCGATCACTTGATCGATGCTAGGAGTTTCACCGATGATGCCGCCTCTGGCTCCTAGATCATTTTGATCTGAAAGAGGTCTCAGCCCTTGAGTATTTTTAGCAAAGGCACCGACACCAGCGATGCGATTGTGTCCCAAGTAGATGGGCTGATCGACTCCAGCAATGAGATTCATTGATGGCCATAAGTTATTAAAACTCGAATTAAGCACTGGGGAGATGCCATTTGCCGTCGCCAGAGACGTCAGCGAATTCACTCTCGCATTTTGTCCCGGATAGAGTTCAAATGGAGTGCTTGGTAATTGTGTTCCGAACCAATTTTTATTTTGTAAGCCACCGATTGGAGTCATAACGCCGACATATCTTAGCGGAGGGGGAACTGAAGCTATTGCGTTTTCGCCATAACAAGTTAACAGTGAAGGCAAAAATGGTATCGCTAAACTGAGCCCAGTTGAGGATTTCAAAAACATCCTCCGAGATTTAAAATCGACATGAACAGGACTGGAGTTACTATTTTTTAATTTCATTAAAAAATCCTTTTAGTTTGGTGCCAGCACTTGTCCAAAATCAGGCTGAAGAGGAATAGATTCGAGTGTCGCCCGAATTGACTTAGTTTTTAAAGCGGATTTAATATTTGCAATGTAGGCCTCGTCTTCAGGCGAACCTTCAACATGGCCAAAGGCAAATTTAAAATAATAGCGTGCAAAGCCTTCGTACAATTTTTCACTTTGAACAAGAGCATCTACCAAGCTAGAAACATCTGAAATGTTGTAGTTAATCCCGTCGAGATACAAACTCGTTGTGGAGTCGACGGGATTACTTGCCAGAAGGCGGGCGCCGCCGGCGCTGGTATAACGATTTTCAGTTGTGATATATCTTCCCAAGCTATCGAAATGAGAAAGAGCAAATCCAGACGGATTGATGCGTGAATGGCAGGACATACAATTTATAGGAGCAGTTTTGATGACAGTTTCTTCTCGTGTGCTTGCCGTCAATGGAATTGATCCTACATTCATTTGTTGCTCAGCAAAGTTTGCAGGCTGTCCAAGATTTTGTCCTAAAATATTTGTCATTAAGAAAACGCCTCGCTGAATGGGATTCGTGTTCCCGTCAACTGAAGGCTTTTGCTGCGTGATAAAAGCTCGGGTCAGGATGCCTTTGTAGTGACCTGACAAATCGGCGACGGGCTCAGACACTCGTGGCCTGACTCCATACAGGCTCGCCAATGTCGAGTCCGTGGTAAAAATGAGGGGACTTCGAAAAAGAGCCTCTAAATTACTGTCGTTAGTCCAAGTGTGGTAATCTAGAAAATCTTTGGCATCTTGAAAGACGGCATCTCGAAGAGTGAATTTTAGTAGGGGCTGGGTCGCAAAAGGTAAAGGATCTGCAAATAGTTCGAAACCTAAACTTGTATCATATTCGAATGGGAGCCGCGAGCTACCTAGCCACTCCTGATAAAATAGCCAAAGTACATCCTTTGCCTTCTGCGAATTTAAGACTCTCGCGATCTCGGTTTTAAGACCATCGGGGGTTGAGAGCGCACCAGAAGCAGCAGCATTCAAACCGATTTGATCCGGAATACTCTTCCAGAAAAGAGAAGTCATTTTGGCTTCGATCTCATAAGCTGTTAATTGATAAAGATTAGGAATTGGTGTGCTCTTAATTCCTTCGCGGTAGAAATGCACCAGAAAGCGTGGATGAAGCAGCATACGTCCGATCAATTCTTGCCAAGTCGAAACGCCAGCTAAAAGCTCATCGACCTCAAAGGCTTGAATCGGCGCCCGATACAAAATGAGTCCAAAACTATTTATGAAGGCCTTTGAGCAATTGGAGTCCGTCAAATTATTACTCGTGGCACAAGTTCCGGCAAAGGCCATCAAGGTAGGCGAATCTTGGACTATCACTTGCGAAATTGCATGCGAGATATCAGTGTAAGCAGAAAAGCGAGCCGTCGAAATTGCGGTTGGGATTTGATCGCTTCCTAATCTGCTTTGGGGCGCGTCTACCGGTAGCTCCGATATGCTTCCGACAACTGCATCGGAATTCATAATGATATTGGCAGACGTCGTATTTCCTTGTTTCAGGAACTGGTATGAGAGGCCATCTGAAATTGAATTTTTGTACTCTAGGTTCGAAAGTCTCCGAAGTGCATTCATAGACAAATTGCTGGGCGCTGAACTCAAGAAACTTCCGGAGCCGTTGTCGACGACTGTAAAAAAACCACGCGAGCAATTTTGGAAAAGTGGAAGTAAAAGCACCAAAGACAAAAAGAAAGTGACTCGAACTGAGAATAATTTCAAAATTTTAATGGTACTCATTGCATAAACTCCAAATACTTTACAATCACTAAAAAATGCAAAAAGGCGGCCATATTCAAAGGAGGGTAAAGGGATCTAAGGCTCAGATCTATTGACATGTTGAAAATCTTTTCAGTTTGAAGAAGTTTTATTTTTATTTATAAAAGTGCATTATCGATAAGACAAATGTCATTTGAGAGCTTGAATCTCAATATGAGGCCAGTTTTTCTCAAATTGAGATGTAATAATTATTTTTTTAAAATAAATAATTGGGGCGCTCATGCGTCGAATTTAATAGGAAATGTTTTGAAAAGCGATTTTACCCAGAGATTCGAAAGCTTTTGGTTCGAAATATTAGCAAATAGCTAAAAGCAGGTATAGATTTCTAAGGGTTCGCAAGCGTGGGCTACACCACCATGAGCCGCATCGCAGGCGGCAACTGAGGGGTAAGGTCCTCCAGGTAAGCAAAGCGACCCTGCGTTTTTGACCGCT
>JAYUEN010000422.1:0-3694 GCA_043739185.1 Bdellovibrionales bacterium | reverse complement strand
AGGCTTGTGTCTCTTTCTACTTTTTGTTGGTCCAGTTTGAACTCTTAGAATTCAGAGCGGTTTTAACGGCAGCAGCAGCAGTCAACTGCCTGGCAGTTTCGGTGATCAGCCTTTCGCGGGTCAGTTTAAATAGGCTGTGGGCAGCTTTGAGATTATAGACTAGACCCTCGCTAAACTTCTCTTTCAAGTAGCTCTTCTTTGATATTACAATTCAAATACATTGTGAATTTATTTATTGAGGTAATAAAAATGCAGCTAGTATTATTTTTATTTATGGTCTTGAGTAGCCCTGCAAAAGCTGTGATTTCATTACCTGAATTTACTCCCAATATCATTGATCTAACCGAGTCATTAGGTGAACAAGATCGGCGCGCTATCAATCAGCAGATCGTAAGCTTGCAAGATAGTGTTGATATGAAAGCGGCAGTCTTTATGGTCGATAGCCTTGATGGCGAAAGCATTGAAGCCTTAGCAGTTCGAAGTTTTAAATTTTGGAAATTGGGCGAGAAAGGAAAAGACAATGGTCTGCTTCTTGTCTTGTCCTTGAAAGACCGCAAGAGCCGCATCGAAGTGGGTTATGGTCTTGAGGGGGAAATTACCGACCTAATTTCAAAGCGAGCATTAGATGAGTATTTAAGGCCTGCTTTTCGAAGAAACGAGTACAGAGAAGGAATTCAAGACACCCTGAATTTTTTGTCCTCGCGACTTAAAGGTGGAGACAAAATTATTTTAAAAAAGAAGCCTAGCTTGTTTGACCAAGTGTATGGACTTGGGCTTTATCTTTGGCTCACTTTTGTTGCTTTCCTTTGGGGTATCGGACCCATTTTAAAAAATATGGCAAAAAAGAGAACGTCGAATCTAGCGAGAATATTGCCAGATCATCCTGAATTGAAATTGACAAAGGATGAGCAAAAACTGATTGAGGATTCAAACACAACGAAATCAATCGGATTGCTGAAAGCTTTTTTGACGCTTAATCCTGGAATCTTTGTTTTTATATTCGGAAATATACTAGGGAATACCGGAACTATTTTATCTCAGAGTCTTGTAACTGGCGCGGGCCTCGGTATCTTGAGCGTGGTTTTTGTGCTGTTTGAAGCTAGAATTCGTCATTTGAGATCACTTGAATCATTTAAGATTTATCTTTCACGCTTGCGAGCAAAAAATCGACTTTTAGTGGATCAAGGTTTTATGACAGAAGACTCCGAAGGAAATTTTACCTATACGCGAAAATACTTTGCCTCTTCTAATTCGAGCGGTTCGTCTTCAGATAGTTCTTCTTTTAGCAGTTCAGGCGATTCAGGTAGCTCAAGTAGTTCGAGCGACGGCGGATCTTCCGGTGGTGGCGGTGCAAGTTCAGATTGGTGATTTTTCTAAAGTATTACTGACCATTGCTGTTATTTGAATTGGTCAATAAGCCGCCAAGATCAGGCCTTGGGCTGAGTCCTTCGCAGCGAATGATACCATTTTGCATTGGGGTAATTGCATTCGGATCACCTACAGCAGCACCTTGGTCAACAGCGAGCATGCCGGTAAGGCCTTCGAACAACTTATCATTCAAAGTCTTTCTTACATCAGCCTCATCTAATTCTGCCGACTCATTTTTGATATAAGTTGCAATCAAATAAAGATACCTCATAGTGGCTGTACGTGCCAGCTTTGCTTCTGCTTTTAGATTAGCCTCTTTTAAGGCTTCAATTGGAATGAGATTTGAAAAGGCATTGATTGCAAATAGTGGATTTGAAAACCAAATATCATCACGGATATCAATCATATCATGATAGCAAGCATCATCACTTACTTTTCGCTGGGGCCCATAATAACAAATTTTTAAAAGTTTATTGCCATTTGCATCCCTGTCACGAAGGGTATGCGCATGAGAAAAAGAGTCTTGTATAGTATGTGTTGCGTGCCCAAAAAGAAACAAGGCGGTTTTCTGATCCTTATTATTCCAGCGTTTTAATCCTTCAATTGTACTTTTAAGAATTTGTTCCTTCGCAAGATTGCAGGTATCAAACTGTGAATAAAGTGAGCCATCCTCGGGATTAATATTTCGCAAAAAATGTAAGACTTGAACATTGGGATTATTGGTCCAACCGGCAACCACTTGATCGTGAAATTCAGGAACGTTGAAGATATCGACCAAGCCCGCTGGCATATCGGTAGAATAATTTCCTTTGATAATCATATTTGATGTATTAAGACCGCGCGACGATAAAATACTAACTTCGCGGTCGCCAAGAAATTCAGGACTAATTTTCGCGGCATCAATTCCGACGCTTAATAAACTGCTTTCTAGTCGATTCATGGCCTGTCTCGTAATTTCTTCGTGGCCGCTGGTGCTTCCTGTTGCAAAGCCAAGAGGAAAGAGAATGGCCGGCGTTTCTATAGGCACTGAAACCATAAAGGCAGAGGAAGTTTGAGCCAAAGCTACAATCGCGCAAAAAAGTAATTTATTTTTCATATGAATTTGATAAAGCAGAAAGTGTACCAGCATTTATAGCTACTGGCTGCGCCTTTAATGTCTTTAGGTGAAGCTCTGAGGCGCCTGTGTATGTTTAATTTATGGACGAAAAGCTCAATTTGAGGTAGCTGCTATATTCTAAAGTTAGTAGGCGCTTACCGAAATCTGACAAGGATCATTAACCACATGGAAGTTTTTCCGCATCCATTTCGAATGCTCTTAAGTGATTTTGACTTCTCTTTAAGTGAAAGAAAAGCAACCTGTGAGGACTGTCGAATGGCAAGAAGTGCTGGCGGCTTTGCCTATAAAGCCGAGCTTAAATGTTGCACATACTTTCCATTTTTATATAATTTTCAAGTCGGGGCGATTCTTTGTGAGGAGACTATTTCAATTGAAATACGAAATCGACTTAAGAATTTCATTTGCACGAATCAAGCTCAACCCTTAGGGGTGGCGCCTGATTTTGACTACCAAAAAAAATTTACTAAGCGTGGAGTAGAAGCCTTCGGTCGCGACGCTGAATTGCTATGCCCCTATTTTGATAAAGAGCACACACGTTGTGGAATTTGGAACTGGCGGGGTGGGGTTTGCACCAGTTTTTATTGTGAAAGCTCCTATGGTTTAAAAGGCATCGAGTTCTGGCGTGATCTTGAAAAATATTTTTTAGTAATTGAAAACTCCCTAGGTTTTGATGCCTTATTGAATATTGGATTCAATGAGTTCGAAGCCAAGTCATGCCTGCAGGCTCTTCCTAAGTTAGCGACAAAGCCTTTTAAATTTCAAAATGACTTATGGCGGGAGCTTGGGGATGAGAGGGTGCAGGTTTTTGAAAAATCCTATTCCTATGTGATGAGCTTATCCAAGCAGAGCTTTCAAAAATTAATTGGTGAGGAGACGTTGCAAATTCAGCAAGAGCTCTATCGTCGAGCCCTTGAGCTAGCTTGTAAATCTCAGTAGATTGAGATAGAAATACGGCATGAAATCCATTGCAGAAAAGCAAAGCGAAATTGTAAATGAGTTTAAGCAATTTGATTCTTGGGAATCAAAGTACAAATATATTATCGGCCTTGGTAAATCTTTAGCACCGATGCCTGAAACTCATCGCATTGAAAAGAACAAAGTGAAGGGGTGTCAGTCACAAGTTTGGCTACATGCTGAATTGAATGCTGCCAAGCAAATTCGCTTTACTGCCGATAGTGACGCTCTCATTGTAAAAGGACTTATTGCTTT
>JAYUEN010000421.1:0-1136 GCA_043739185.1 Bdellovibrionales bacterium | reverse complement strand
ATGTATAAAGAACTGGTTTCAAGAATAAATGACGGTTCGTCAAGAGAGCAAGGAGAACCTGATTCTAGTTTGGAGCAGCCATCAGACTTGGTCAATGTTGAGACGACAACTATCTACGGATTTCAGGTTGACGTAAGTTGATCTGATTTAGTTTTGCAATTATTTATCGAAAAATCGGCCTAGTGCCGATTTTCTCTTTTTGAGGCTACGAAATGCCAAATTGGAACGAAGTCTTTAATGAGGTTGGAACACTAACTCAGCATCATCAATCAATCGCTAACCAAACCATTGACCTCGTCCGAAAAAAATATCTAGGACAACTTAAAGAACATACCAGCCGTAACGTCATTTCGTACTATTCTGGTTTTTTGTCGAAACCCAACGTAGCGCAAAGTCATATCGTTGATGAGGACAAAAATGGGTTCATGATGGCCGTACATAATCTAGATCGGTCAAAAGGGCTTGATATTATCCTCCACACTCCGGGGGGTGAAATCGCCGCGATGCAATCGATAGTGAACTATCTGCATAAAATGTTTAAACAAGACATTAGGGCAATTGTTCCTCAAATCGCAATGTCAGCCGGAACAATGATCGCATGTTCGTGCAAATCTATATTAATGGGAACCCATTCGAACCTTGGTCCAATTGACCCACATTTGCGGGGCATCCCGACATACGGCGTGTTGGAAGAATTTCAACAAGCGTACAAAGAAATAAAGGCCGACCCAACCAGACTTGCTTTGTGGGAACCCATACTTCGTCAATACAGGCCTACCTTTTTAAGTCAATGTGAGAACGCAATTGAATGGTCAAATGCTTTTGTTCGCGAACAGCTAGCTGCAGTGATGTTTAAAGGCGATAAACTAGCCTCGAAAAAGGCCAGCCAAATTACAAAAAAACTCTCGGATTACTCAAACAATAAAACTCACGATCGCCACATTCACGCGGAGGATTGTGAAAAGATGGGGCTAAAAATTGAGCTGTTTGAAAAGGACCCTAAGCTTCAGGACTTGATTCTAACCGTCCATCATTGCTACATGCACACGATGATGAACACGCCGACAATTAAGATTATTGAGAATCACGCTGGTGTTGCATTCATCAAGCGGGCAACGCCACCACAATAGTCCCTA
>JAYUEN010000420.1:0-1141 GCA_043739185.1 Bdellovibrionales bacterium | reverse complement strand
ATCGCTCTGCAGACACTGCTTTTCCTTATCTTGCGAATGACCGAAAGCTGGCGCGACTTCTAAGGCTTGAGGCGCTTGTGAGAGAAGAGCGCGGAGATTGGAAGGGAGCGATGGGCAGTCATATCGATTCGATTGAACTCGGAAATAAGGTCAAAAAAGGCGGGCCATTGATTCACTCTCTGGTAGGAATTGCGTGTGAAGCGATTGGACAAAAGGGAATGGCGAGGCTGATCGACACTCTATCAAACTTGGAATCGAAATCTGCGTTAGTTCGCTTGATGAAGATCGATCAAGAGGCTATACCGTTTTCGCAGATTTTGACGGAAGAGAAATACACTGGACAAGCGCTTATTTTAGAGTTTATCAACAAACGGCGAACTTTTAGTGAATTAGCAAAATCATTCGATGAGGGGAATCAAACCGAGTCAAATCTGCAGGCTTTTAAATACCTTGTCGGAGATAAAAAAAGCTATTTGGATCACTACAATAAATATATGGATCAGATCATCGCCAATTCTAAACACCCGTATGCAGCCCGCCTGCCTTTTCCGGAAACCCCAAATGACCCGCTGAATCAAGGCATGATCGCCGGCGGCTCAATGGGGCGATTTAGCTTGGAAAAAACGATTGCAGCGAATAGGCTTCTCATCATTGGAATAGCGCTCAAAATTTATAAAATCGAGCACGGCGGATATCCATTGAAGCTGACAGAACTTGTCCCTAACGTGCTCCCTGTCTTGCCAATCGATCCCTTCGCACTTTCCGGAACCTTTCAGTATCGACATGATAAAAGTGATTATCTTTTGTACAGTGTGGGACCGGATGGGAAAGACGATGGGGGAATTCCTATTGAGGACAGTACCAAAAAATTTCAAAAAGGTCAGGATCCTGCTCAGCGATACATGCCCAAAGAGGAAAGCAAGGGCGATATTCTACTCGGAACGAACGTCAAGTGATGAAACGCAATTTTATTAGGAGTGGGAATATCGTATGACTGCACAGACTGGGAACATGAGCGGACGCAAAAAAATCGCAACCATCTCACTTGCAATTTTGGTCGTCTGCGTGATTGGAATGGTTCTCTGGTTTTTAAGTTTGGCTTCAATGCCAAAACTCATCATTCCGGTCAATGCGATGCCGA
>JAYUEN010000419.1:0-3728 GCA_043739185.1 Bdellovibrionales bacterium | reverse complement strand
GCAGCCTTGTTATTCAGGATCCTGAACGGCCGTCACGGTCTGATCGAAACATCATGCTTGCTGCCTTAAAGATCGGAATGCATATATCCCATTCATCTTGGCTGACTGGGCCCTAATTCGCTCCCGAAGCCGGCTTTCCATGTAATTTACGACTTTTGTCTTGTACTTAAAGATTTGGTTCAAATGTATAATTTTATTATGACATTGAGCGTGTTCTTCTCCATTCTATTTTTTACTTTTTACGCTCACGCAAATGAAAACCTCAAGTGTGAAGCTCAGATTAATACTATTGTTCAATCTTATGGCTACCATTCGACAATACGCCCCGAATCTAATTCTGCTGTCAACGAATGGAAATCCGACGGACATCAATTTTTTCGAACAGAAAAATCTGAGCGCGGAATAGCACTATCAAGAATTACAAAACATACGATGACTCAATTTTCTTTTACGAATAAATGTCACTTAAAAGTAAATTACCGTATTTTGCCAAAAATAAGTTTTACTGAATTTGATCTCGATCTTAAACTCAAGCGAAGCCAACAAGACAAATCCAAGGGTTTCATTTATCTTTGGTCGCCGCATATGCCGCTCTCTATTTCTGGAATAAGTGAAGCAAAGCTCACTGCAAAGGAGATGAATTTAGATCTCACAATTGTCTCGGATGAGAATGCGAGCGCATCATCCCTCAAGATTCTTTTGAAGAATAAACAAATACATGAGGGGGACGTTTTGCCCTTGCTATACGAAAGCTTATCGCGATTGCACAAAGATCAGCTCACGTATGTACATTTTCCCACGCTATTTCTCTACGACTCAGGTCAACTTGTATCGACTGGTTTGCCAGGCTTTTTAGATCACCAACACTATAGTTTTGTAGCTAAAAAGATATTTGCTCGTGAGAAGCTATGAATTTTAAATCAACTTTTCTAGCTGGAGCTTTATTTCTCTGTTCAATTGCAAATGCCCAAGGCAACAAACGCGGTCAGGCCGATGAATTCTTGTATCAGTTGAAGAGTTCGCTTGAAAAGCAGCAGATTGATAGTTTGTGCAATAGCTCAATTAAGAAAAGCGAGAATCCTTTTGAGGTTAAGAGCACCGTACTAGATGGGTTTACTCCCAATTATTTTTTTCGTAACCTCAACGCTGAGGGCACTCAAATTGTAGTGCTAGGGGATTTTAAGGGATTTAAAGGTAATGATAGGCATGGAATTTACCAATTCGATCTCTTGAGTGGTAAAGCCACTCTTATTAGAAATGATTTGGCAACTGATGCTGTACCTCTCATTGGTCTTCATTCGAGTGACAAGATCCTTAGTTTTCCGCGTTATTCTGTCGATATAGGCCCTACCATGATGGTGGAGGAAGGCCTTCACTTCAATTTAGTCAGAGCATCAGATGAAGATCGGGCTAATCTACGCCTTCTTCACATAGAGCCGTCAATATCCGGAACTTATCAATCTTTTGGTAAGCTTTCTGGAGGACCGAACCAGACAACCTATCGCATCTTATCAGATACAAATTACGCAAGCGAGAAGCCAACAGGTGGGCTCATGATCAGTCAGGCGGTGATCAAAGGTACCGGTGAAAATATTCATGTTGAAACCTCCGTGCCACAACAAATATGCAAAGGACACCTACTTCAGTTGCCCATGATATCTCCTGATGGAAAAAAAATTGTTGCAACTGAATATGATCCAGTAAAACAAAAAGCGGATACAAAGGTGTTTGATATTTCAAAAGGTGCTTGTACAGAAAGAAAAATCGACTTGGGTTTATACGGAGGAAAGGGCAGCATAAGCTTCGATGGTAAACAACTTGCCCTCAGTGTGCCAAGGCTAAAGCTTCGTTTAAATTCGAACTTGTCAGGCCTAAAGGCATTGGCAGAAGGTGGGGATCGCTCTCCGACAAGCGACATTGTTATCGTCGATCTAGAAAGCGGTAAATCCAAACTCCTTACAAACGACCCGAACTCGAATTTTGTATTTCCCACTTTTAACAGTGACGGCACACTCAATGCTTTTCAGCAAAAAATCGTGAATGGTAAAATGCAAACTTCAGTTCTACGGCTCGATCCCTCTCGGCCAACTTCTATATTGCCCCCACACTCAGTTCATTCTAATAGATGCGAAATGAATGGGCCTGAAATGACTTCAAAACTCTCTCCAATTTGGACTATCTTAGAAAACCTGTGCGATAACTTAGATGTGCCTGGTTCCGTCCGACTAGATTCGCTTACAAAATCACAATGTGAAAGCCTGATCAAAAGTCTATGGCTCAAACCTGGCTTTAAGAATTTTCTGCAATATGAGAACCTTCCTCTAGATCCATTTGGTAGAGAGTCAAAACCAAAAAAGGCTTTAAGCCAAGGAGACATGCTCGAGTTTTGTCGGTCCAATTAGACCTGATTTTGAAGCAGCAAAGTCAACTTCCTGCGTATTTTAGGACGAGGAAGACGCTTTTGGGAAGCTGTCTAGCGAGTCAGTAAAATCGCGTCCAAACGAAGCTTCAGAGAGCGCGCACTTCATATACAAAATTTTGTTTATTCGAAAATTTTCGAGAGCTCGCGCGACTTTTGGGAGGTTCGTAACCACTCTGAATTGTTCTGGAGATAAAAAATTTCTCTGAAAAAATTGCCGCGCTTCGATATCAAATTCACTGCTCTATGAAGCTTGCCGAACAAAAGACAGACTTTGTTGATTAAACTTTTAAAATTTCGAATTTGACTACTGGCGCTTGACCTTGCGTGCGCCGGATTTCCTAAGAACAAGTAATTTTGGATCCTTTGTTGTTAGCCGCGAAAAAGAATGTGACAAATTTGCGACGATATTACCAAATTGCTTCACCCGATGCCGAACCGTAAAAGTATGTCGGAGGCAGGAACATGAAGGCATCAACTTCAAACTCGAAATTTGCGACTTTAACACATTTTAAAAGATCGTAAATTTCATTCATTTCAAGTTTTAAATTCGAGCATTCTGACTTCGTTACAATATGTAATTTTGCTCGAGGGATTTTTGCGATCCAGACGATACCATTTTTATTACCTTGTCCAGCGCCGAAGCGTTGAGCCACTCGTGGGTCAGGAGAAAAAGAAACGAAGGGATCAAATTCTATAGATCGACTATTTTCAAAATAAAGAGAATGGTCGAAAGCCTTATGATCGTTAAACACGATTTCCATAGCGTTTGAGTTTCCCCCTATGTCATTTTTCTTGCCATCATTATCGCGCCAGCTCAGATCCTCTTTCCTGAAAAAACGCGAAGAGGAGTCATTTAAATCTTTAATGGCTGAATAAAAGAACTCCGAATGTCGTTGATCTGAGCAGCCGGCTTCGCAAAAGCCGAGGCTACTTGTTGACCATCGAAAATAGCTTGAAGTCTCAGGGGCGCGGTAAATCCGGTCTTCTCCGCGAAAGATAAGGATCTCGTCGGCATGCCCAGATATGTTAATGTCTTTTTCAGACAAGTAACAATTATCCTTATGAAGACCCTCGGCAGTATCGCACTTGGCGGTATACATCCGAATTATTTCTTGGAATTCTTGTTTGCTCAGAGGTTTCGTGCGGGAACTGTCGGCCGTATATGCTCTGGCAAAAAATGAAAAACTTACAGATACGGCGCAAATAACGACGCAGATTTTTGAATCAAGACGCATTTATGCTCCTAAATAAAACGGCTAACTTATTCTGAACTTTATAGCAAATATGATGCCGATTAAAATTAAAT
>JAYUEN010000418.1:0-1148 GCA_043739185.1 Bdellovibrionales bacterium | reverse complement strand
GAGTCCCAGGATTTTGGCAATCTCGCTGGCTCTAGTCACCGAAAGTCCCGATTTATTATTGAGCACATCACTCAAACGGCCTGGCGTAAGGCCAAGATCTCGGGCATAGGCCCGCAGAGAATACGATTGATTTTTACGGCATCGGTTTTCGAGTTCTTCTTTTAAAAACAATCGATAGTTAAAATTCGCATCCATAACCTTTTTTAGCGAGAGCCTTAAAGTTTGTCAATATTTAATAGAACTATATGTTCCGTGAGTTTGGAAGTTACTGCCCGTCAAACGATACTAATAACAAGAGCCCCAAACTAATTGATAAGTTACTTTAACGGACTCGTGATCTAGCCAGTTTTTAGTTCCAGAATCATCGTTATAAAAACCTGGAGATTTTGAAACGATACAGGCGATCATGAATGATGGTCGCCTTCAGATTGCCGTCGTGATCCTCGGTGAATCGACCCATTTTCAATACTTGAATATATCAACTAAGTCGAGCTAGAGGTGGTGTGCAGTTATTAGAATTTATTCATACCTTTAGAGATTATCATTTAAAGTTGGAAAATTACGACAATATTGGGTATGACTCTCATCCATTCATTTATCTGCGGAGAAAATTATGAAAACCACTATTTCCATTGTTGCACTATTGATCGCCAGTCAGGCTAACGCTGCCACTTTTGAATATGCATGTGCTCAAAAGGGCGGGGAATTTCCTATGCGGCTTCAAATTAATGAAAAGCAAATGACTATTCTTGATGTCGTTGAAGGCAACGGATCTGTTAAAAGAGGGAACCTAGGTTTTTTTAATAAGGGTCTTAAGGGTGGTTCTGGTAAAATGGCTGACCAGATTGTGTATGATTGGTCAAAAGCAATATCGACGGTCTACAATTGGGATCTCGCGCAAACTTTTTTTGTCCAGCCCGCAATGCTCACTGGCGGCGCTAGGCTTGGCGGTGGTCGAATTGGAGGCTTTATATCTTTTGTTGGTGGCGGCTATTCCTACGAAAGCTATCTTTGTATTCTAAAATAATATCTGTTCCATCTTAGATCCTCAAATTCACTTGATTCGAAGAAAACGCCAACTTACGATTTTACAGTTTGCCGAGACAGAATTTCGACAAAATTTCTGTATCGAATTGCGAGTTTTCAAT
>JAYUEN010000417.1:0-33304 GCA_043739185.1 Bdellovibrionales bacterium | reverse complement strand
TTTTTAAGTCCAAAACCAGACCCGAAAAACTCCCAAATAACGCAAAAGCTTAAAAATACTTATCCACAGGAATTCAACTATAAGAAGAAAGAACCCGCTGCGGCTGTCGCGAAAACTGCTTTGAATTCTACATAGGAAACGCGACCAAATAAAAAAATTATGGCCTTTGAACAGCTTGCTGCCGCATACCAACGGAGAGTTGGGGGGGGGACGAACAAGCTAATACCATTCCCGACGACTATTTCAATTCACTCATGAGTTTACTGAAAACTTCACGAGAGGGTCGTACTTCCTTAGCTGTTAAAAAGGGAAGGGGAGTATCGCAAAGATTCAAAGTTTGCATAAAATTTTGTTCACCGGCTTTAAAATAAAATAGGCCGGTGAGGATTTCACCTTTCGCGCGCGACTCCCGCAAAACTGAAATGGCATTGCTACCATCATGCAAATCGTGTTTTCGTGAATCGAGTTTGCGAAGAACTAAGCGTGAGCCATCTTGCATTTCAACACTTTCGGTCGTGCCCTCGGCATAGTCGACGACTTTCTCTTCTGTGGCATGCACAAAGCCCAGCTCTTGAAGTTGAACATTGTGTTCGCGAACAGCGGTAAAGGATTTGGTGGCGCCTTCGTGATTTGCAAAAGTCACACAAGGAGAAATGATATCAATGAAAGCCATTCCGCTGTGTTTGAGTGCTGCCTGAATAAGTGGAACCAATTGTTTGCCATCGCCCGAAAATGAGCGCGCGACAAAAGTGCATCCCAACTCAATTGCAAGTGAGCACAAATCAATACTGTGAAAGGGATTTGCCAAGCCGTTTTTTTGCGTTGAATTGAGATCAGAGGTTGCTGAAAACTGACCCTTGGTGAGTCCGTAAACGCCATTGTTGGCGACTAAGTAAGCCATTGGGATATTTCTGCGAATCATATGCACAAATCCGCCAAGCCCGATGCTTGCAGTATCGCCGTCTCCGCTTACTCCAAGTGTAATCAACTTTGGATTGGCAACTTTGGCGCCAGTAGCAACCGGAGCCATTCGACCGTGAATCGAATTAAAACCAGATGACTTTGAAAGCCAGTAGGCAGGGGTTTTACTCGAACAGCCAATACCTGACATTTTGGCTACATCATAAGGATCAATATCGGATTGGTAAAATGCTGAGATTATGTGGTTCGTAATTGTGTCATGACCGCAGCCGGTACAAAGAGTTGATTTGCTCCCGGTATAAGAGGCGCGTTCAAGACCGATGCGATTTTTGGTGGCGACGGGAGTCGTTGTTTCTGTAGTACTCATATTGAAGCCTCCGTTGACGCTGGCGATTTTTTCTTTGCCCAGCTTGGTCCATGTTTTTCTTGTTCTGAAATTTGCGCAAGCAAAGTGAGCGCATAAATTGGAAGGCCATCGTAGTGTCTGACGCTTCGGAGTTTCAAAGAGTATTCAAAATATTCAGCGCGCAAAAGATCGAGCATTTGGCCGTCGCGGTTTTGCTCTACAACGTAAATGCGCTCATGAGATTTTATAAAGTCCTCTACTTCAGAGGTGAAAGGGAGCGCGCGCAGACGCAAATAATCTGTTGGGATATTTTGAGCAGTCAAAAGATCTCTTGTTTCTTTCATCGGGGCATCGCTTGAACCAAAGGCAATGATTCCGACTTTTGCTTTGGCAGCAGAATCAACAAATGGCTTTGGCACGAGGCTTCGGGCCGTATCATATTTGCGCGCAATGCGCTCAAGAACTTTGAGATATTGAGGTGAGCTCTCGGTATACTGTGCGTTTTCATTGTGACCTGATCCACGAGTTAAAAATGCGGCTTTATCAGAGCGCGTTCCGGGTAAAGTTCGGTGGCTGATCGCATCGCCGTCCGGATCGCCATAGCGTTGATAAGATGTCATTTTATCGAGTTGGGCGGCAGTTAAAACCTTGCCACGATCAAAGGGTTTTTCAGGATAATTAAATTCGTTTGCTATCCAATAGTTCATCCCAAGATCTAAATCGCTCATTACAATGACAAGAGTTTGCAAGCGTTCGGCGAGATCAAAAGCGACACCACCAAAATCAAAGCATTCTTCGACTGTGCCTGGGAATAATAAAATGTGTTTGGTATCGCCATGACTCATATAGTGCGCAAGTGTGATATCTGCCTGCATAGTACGAGTTGGTAGCCCGGTTGACGGACCGACTCTTTGAATGTCCCAGATCACTCCGGGAATTTCAGCATAGTAAAATAATCCGGCGGCTTCAGACATGAGACTTAATCCGGGACCACTGGTCGCAGTCATCGCGCGCGCACCGGCCCAGCTAGCACCTGCAACCATACTAATGGCTGCGAGTTCGTCTTCGGCTTGCACAACTGCAAAAGTGTTTTTGCCTGTAGCATCTTTGCGATACTTTTCTGCAAGCGAAATAAAATTCTCAGCAACTGAGCTCGATGGAGTAATCGGATACCAAGAAACAAAAGTGCAGCCGCCAAAAACCATTCCCATAGCTGCGGCAAGATTGCCCTCGACCAAAATTTTCCCTTGATTTGCATTCATCTTTTCTGAACCATAAGGAAATTCAGTATTCAAATTTGCAATCGCATAGTTGCGACCCACTTCGAGCGCTTTGAAATTGCTATCTAAGACTTTGTCCTTACCCTTAAAAGTATCTTTCACTGTGGCATGCAAGATTTCAGAATCAATTTTTAAAAGATGAGAGAGCACTCCTACATAAACCATATTGATTAAGAGTTTTTTGATTTTTATTTGATCAGTGGCTTGATCAACCAATTGCTTGAAATCGACTCCGATATTTTGAATATCTTGTCTTAGTCCTTCTACCTTAATCTTGAGGTCACTATTGTAAATGAAAACTCCACCAGGTTTTACTTTGCGCACATCTTCAAGAAGAGTTTGGGCGTTCATCGCAACGACTATATCGACGTCTTCCCTTCGGGCAGTATAGCCCTTTGCATTGGCACGAATCGTAAACCATGTCGGTAAACCTGCAATATTTGACGGGAACAAATTCTTTCCGCCAACTGGGATTCCCATTCTGAAAAGGGATTTAAGTAAAATATTATTGGCTGATTGGCTCCCGCTGCCGTTGACAGTTGCAATTTCGAGCACGAAGTCATTTATTTTTTTCTGCATATTGATTAGACCCACTTATTTTGTTGGCAATTTTACCGATTTCAGTTCTAGACTTATTGGACCATAACTCATCTTGATTTGTGAAATAGATTTTAAGAAATGCGTTGCTCTAAATGGGGCTTCGAGTAAGGAAATTTCAATGTCCGCTCTACTTCTCGCAACCGAAGTGCTCGAGAAACTGGTTCTGCTGGGCTTAATGGGGCTATCAGTTTGGTCGGTGAGCATTATGATTGCCACCAAGAGAAAACTAAATGGCTTTAAGCGTTGGAGCGAGACTGAATCTTCGCAAATTGAAGCTTTGATAAGTCAGGCGCAGTGGTCCAAACTTGAGCTTTGGGAAAAAAATAATCCAGATTTGATTACGGCTCAGGTCCTTAATTCTGCTATGGCCATGCGTGGCGCTAAGGCCGAGGCCATCGATCGCAGTATAAAATGCATTCTTGTAAAAGAAAAAATGAAGCTTGAAAAAGGGATGTCAGTGCTTGCAACTCTCGGAGCCAATGCGCCCTTTATTGGTCTTTTTGGGACCGTTCTGGGAATTATTCGATCCTTTGCTGCGCTTGCAGATAATCAAGGTGCCGCAACAAGTGTGATGTCAGGAATTTCTCAAGCACTTTATGCAACCGCAGCAGGATTGTTTGTGGCTATTCCCGCAGTCATTGCATATAATTCATTTTCATCTCATATTCGAAACCAAATGTTGAGCGCAGAAATCCTAAAAGATTTTTTTATTGCGCATAAAGAAAAAGTTTAAATGCAATTTCAAAATTCAGCCTCAGATTTAGAAAATGACCCACTGATTGCCGGTATCAATGTAACCCCCTTTGTTGATGTGGTTTTGGTTTTATTGGTCATTTTCATGGTGACTGCACCTATTATTGCGAAGGATATTTTAAATCTGCATTTGCCGAAAGCGGCAAGCTCAGATTCAAAATCTATGAGTCATCTTGCGATCGCTATTAACAAAAATGGGCAAATCATTTTGAATGGCGTAGTTTCAAGCGAAGAAAATTTAAAATTGGTGGTAGGTGATACCATGAGATCGCAACCTGAAACCCAAGCGATAATTAGCGCCGATACAAATACAGAATATGGTAATGTCGTTCGGGCCATCGACATCATTAAGTCAGCAGGGCTGAGTAAATTTGCCATACAAATTGAAAAGAAATAAATTGAATATCGAAAATCCCGTGGTGCTTTCAGGCCTTCTTCATGGCCTAGTTGTCTGCTTGTTTTTGGGCTTGGTTCACTTTCACTTTAGGCAAACAGAGAGAATTGATTTTGAGGTTTTTGAAAAACCTTTTGCTAAAACCGAGTCAAAGTTGGTGAGCCAACCAAAAAAGGCTTTGAATGAAGCGCGCAAAGTTTTTGGTCTTAGTAAACAGGCGTTGAGAGTTGAGGGCGAGGCTGTAAGCGAAAAAGCTGGCAATACGCTGGCAAAAGAGCCAGATCATATAAAGCTAAATGACAATGATCTCGATTTGCCTATACCTACAGATGAATACCTGGTCGATGCCATGCCGATTCTGACAAGTGAGGTTCGAGTTCCTTATCCAAAAGAAGCTAAAGAAGCAAATATCGAAGGGCCAGTAGTTATGGATATACTGATTGATCAAACCGGCAAGGTTCGTAAGGTCGATGTTATGAGAGGCCCAGGTCATGGCCTAAACGAAGCTGCAAGTGAAGCGATTTTGAAGTTTCAATTTACACCAGCGAAAGTAAAAACTGGGGCGGTGGCGGCGCGCATTCGTTATACCTATCGATTTTTATTGCAGAAGTAGGAGAGTTTTATTTTAAAGGTACTCATTTTATTTTATGCCACTAGTTTATTCGCGCAAAGTGAGACTTCAATTTCAGCACAGGTAATTGTCGCCTCGGTACCAACTCGAAAGATTATTGGCGTCTTAAAAGAAAAAGGTACAAAGAAAAGACTTTCAGGCATCAATATATTTATATTGCCGCAAAAATTTAAAGCCACCACCAATGAAAAGGGTGAATTTAGTTTTGAGCAAGTGCCTGAAGCTGAAATCAATTTATTAATCAATCAAGCTGGGTATAAAAAATTAGAGAAAGTGATGACATTAAAAGAAGATGTCGAAATCACCGTTTATCTTGAAAAGCAATCCTATCAAACTTATGAAACCACAATTACCGAGAAAGCAAATCGAAGTGATGTTGTGGTTCGCTCCTTGGGGCGCGAAGAATTTTTAACTATGCCAGGGGCCAATGGCGATCCGGTCAAAGCTGTGCAGAATTTGCCTGGGGTCGCGCGCACCGGGTTTTCTTCAAACATTATTATACAAGGATCTGCACCCCAGGATACTCAGTATTTTATAGATGAGCTCAATGTCCCATTGGTTTTTCATTTTGGAGGTTTGACTTCAGTGGTGATGCCAGAAGAAATTGAATCAGTAGATTATTTTAGCGCAGGCTATGGGCCTGAGTATTCAAGTGCTATGGGTGGCATCGTGGGACTTCATACCAAGTCCCCTGCCAGTGATCGCCTCAAAGGTCTTGCCTTTATTGATACGATGAAATCTGGCGGACTGATTGAGGGCCCAATCAATGATCATAGCACTTATTTGGTAAGCGGGCGCTATTCTTATCTTGGTTTTATTTTAGCGGCGGCACTCAAAGGAAATGATCAAGTTGATTTGACGGTGGCGCCAAGCTTTTATGATTTCTCGGCGATTTATCTCAATCATTTGTCTTCGACCGATGATTTTAAATTGACCAGCATCACCTCTCATGACGAGCTCAAATTTGTTTTCAAACAGCCGGTTAAAACCGATCCTTCGATTCGGGGTGATTTTGACAATGAGACTTCATTTGTAAGATTGATGCCGCAATGGACGCATAAAATTTCAGATGAAACTCAAACTAAAATGGCACTAGGACTTGGGCGCGATTGGTTTCAAATTGATTTTGGCTCCAACTATTTTAAAATCGCTACGTATACTCTCGATTTGAGAATCGATCTCGAACAAAAATTTTCAAAATCTTGGATTTCGAATTTTGGCATCGATACAAGCTATGACCACATCAACTATGCGTTTAGATTGCCGGTTGTCAGTCGCCCCGGAGGAGTCGCAAGTCCGATTTCAAGCTCATCTTTTTTGAATGCAGATGTTGGCCGCGATGATTTAGATTTTGGGACCTATTTTAAAAATGTTTTTGAAATGTTTGCACCAGAAAACAAATTTATGCCAAGTTTGCGCTTTGATTATTTTACTGAAACTCATCAGCCCTTGCTGGCTCCACGCTTAGCCGATCATTATCAATTCTCAGAAAGTCTCTCATTTAAAGCGGCTACAGGAATTTATTATCAACCGCCACAAGCGCAAGAGATCGATGCGGTCTATGGCAACTCAAATTTGACAGCACCCTATGCCATTCACGCGGCCTTAGGCATTGAAAAAGATTTTAAGCAAAATAATCCGAGTGGCTTTAATCTCAGCGCCGGACCTTTTTATCGAGATTTTCGAAATTTAGTGATTCAGTCTGCAAATCTAAACGCGCTTGGTATCCCCGAGCACTACAATAATAATGGCTCGGGTCAGGCCTACGGAGTTGAGTTTTTGCTTCGTTGGCAATCCAAAGCTTTGAATTCTTTTATTTCTTATACCCTATCAAAGAGCACGCGAACTCAGCCCAATTTTGGTACTTTCGATTTTCAATATGATCAAACTCATAATTTCAATTGGGTGCTAAGTCGAGATCATGAAAACTGGAAGTACTCAGGCCGGCTTCGATATGTCACGGGTGATCCAAATACTCCAGTGCTGGGTTCTGTATTTGATAGTGACAATGATGTTTACAATCCCATTCGTGGTTCTATTTATTCTTCTCGCTTCGGGCCGTTTTTTTCACTCGATGTGCGTATTGATAAAAAGTGGATATACGATACTTGGATCTTGTCCGCCTATCTCGATATTCAAAACATTACGAATAATAAGAATCCAGAGTCGATTACTTATTCATTTAACTATCTACAAAATACCACTGTGAATGGCCTTCCGATTTTGCCGACACTTGGCGTACGGGGAGAATTTTAATGAAGAAAATATTGAGCGTCGTTTTTCTCATTCTGTTGACTTCTTGCTCAGGTAATGATTTGCCAATTTACTCACATCTTGATTCGCTCAGGGTCTTAGCATTGATTGCGGATCAGCCAGAAGTAGCACCAGGTGCGAGTGTGAATATTACCCCCTATATAAGCGATGCAACGGGTGCGGGGCGTGCGCTTAAGTATTCTGCAGTGGCTTGCCCTGATCCCGGAATTTCACTTGGCGCAACACCAAGTTGTACGGGTAGTACGCAAGCCGTGACGCTTGCTGCATCACAGGCACTTACATTACCAACGCTTGCGCATTCTTATACCGGTGCTGCAAATGTAATTTCAGTGGCCGTTCCCGCAAATCTCTTGATTGGTCAAGGTACTATCAATACCTACAACGGAGTGAGTTACTTGGTTACTTATGAGCTTTCTGCCTCAGACGGAACTTCGACTTCTGCATTTAAAAGAATCATTGTTTCTCAGGGGCATGGCCTCAATTCAAATCCTAGTATCAGTGATGTTTTATTATCAGGAGTAAGCTTTGCGGCAATGCCAACGCTTGCGAGCTCATTATTGCCTTCAATTCCAGCAGCTGCCGCTGAAGCCTTCAATTATTTAGATTCATCAGCTACTCTGGTCGCAGCAAGTGAAAATCTACTTCTCACTTGGTTTACTAATGCTGGCGACTTTCAATATATTCGCACCGATTCGATAAGTGCTAATCAATTTACCCCAGGAAAATCGCCCCCGGTGACTGGGCATAATACTTTTGTCTTTGTTTTGCGCGATGGGCGCGGCGGTGAAGCCATTTTACAAAAAGATTTTTAGTTTTCAACAACTGAGGCTTTTTTCAGACAGTTTTTGCTTTCGCAATATGCGCCTACCTTTGAATGTTTCTGCTAGACATGAAAACTCAATTTGGTCTAGTTTTGGAACTCAAGGGCCCTTAAGTACGTAAACAGTAAAGAGGAGAATTTATTATGAAAAAGTTTTTAATATTTGCAGCTTTGGCTATGCTGATTGCGCCAAATGCCTTTGCATCGAAAGCGCGTTTAATTTCATTGGGTCAAAATCCAGATGGTTCATCTTATGTTGATGATTCACGTTCGCTATTTTTAAATCCCGCTTATATCAATATGCTTGGCGATTTCGCAAATTTTGAATTTGGAAATCAAGCTGGTTCATCGGCTGCAACTCCAAACTCTGAAGGTGGTTTTTTTCATAAATGGGGCGCATATCATGTCGGGCTTCAATTGGGTCGCCAGTCTGATTTCAATGCAGTCGTCGCTGACCTTGGTACATTTAATGGCAGCACTTTTGTAAATCCACAAAATACCATTGAATTGCAAATTGGTAGCGGAAGTTCCCTCAAATGGGGAGTGAGCTTAATTTATGGAATGACTGAAAGTCGCGCCGGAGCAGCTACTCAAAAAGCAAGTACGTATGAAATTCATGGCGGTATCAAGCGAGATAAAATTGATGCTTATGCGGCGGTTGATATGTTTAGCCGCGCGGACAATGATTTTGGTGCGGGAACAAATACTTTGACACTTAATCCAAGTTTTAAACTTGGAGCTGGTTATGAGTTTAGTAATGAAGAGAAATTTTATCTTGAGTCACGTTTTATGAATTACAAGGCGTCTCCGGGAAATGCTGGCGCTGATACGACGGCGAGTATGAATGATATTAGCGTTGGCTATGCTCACTTCTTAAATCCAGATGCGGCTACTAAGTTTTTCTATTCAGCAGCTTTGGCCTATACTAATAATAGCAACGCGACACTTAAGAGCACCAGCATTCCGTTAGTTGTAGGTCTTGAAACAATAGCAACTGATTGGCTAAAGTTGAGAGGCTCGGTTATGCAAAATGTAGTTTTAGATCAAAAAGTAACTCGGGTGACCAATACCAATAATCCAAATTCAACTACTGTTTCAGGCGGGGTTGGTATCAACTGGAAGAAAGTCAGCATTGACGGAACCCTTGCGGGAACTGCTGGCGGTAATACTGCTCCGGGTTCAGGTCAAGGCGGACAGGGCCGTATTGACGGGAACAACTTTCTTGCCAATGCCAGTATGACATATATGTTTTAAAAAGTTCAGGCAGCTGTTTTTGGGCAGCTGTAGGCCGATACGGTTTGGCCGTTTCGGTTTCAGATTACAGAGCTCAGGGTGCAGTGCCCCTGAGCTTTTTTATTGGTCGTTTTCTTCAAAGGCCTCTGGATTGATGGTCATGACCCAATCTCGGTAGTGTTCATAAATGAGTTCGATAGGCCCTGGCGGATGAACTGGGCCTACATACAATGTGAGTTTGCCAGTTTTTGCAAACTTTCTTCCTCGTGGCCACAGTTCGCTACCGCCATCGATATAAATAAATAGTAGTGGCGTGAGCGTGCGCTCTGAAAAAACACTAACCCCTCTTTTAAATTCTTGAATATAGCCATCGGGTGAACGCGTTCCTTCAGGAAAAATAATCAGCCAAATATTTTCTAAGTTGGTTAGGAGATTGATACAAAGATCAAGAGCTTCACCTTTGCGTTCTTTGCGATCAATAGGGATGGCGCCGAGGCAATGCTTAGAGAAAAAAGTGAAGAGTGCATTTGAGAAAAAATAATCTTTGGCAGCAGCAATATAAACATCTAGCCAGTATTTGAACGGAATGGCGGCAGCAATTGAGGTCGCGTCTAAATGTGAAGAATGGTTGCTGATAATGATGAGTTTAGGATAGTTTTTGTGAATCTCTTCAAAGTCACCGACGACATGCAGGCGAATATAAAGCTTAAAGAACCAGCCTTTTAAAATAATCCGCCATAAAAAACGAATGAGTAAGCTAAAGAGATCGAAATGCCTGGTGAAAAGCGGCAAATGCTTGAGATGAGAGGGAAGCTTCATCCATTGATCGTTTTCGTAATCAAAATCTTTCAAAGTCTTCCCTGCGCATAGAGATTGAGGAGGTAGCTCATAACGTAATAGTAAATGGGCGCTACGAATAATAAACGATCAACTACAGTGAGAAGATCTCCTCGCCCTATGATAAATGCGCCCACGTCTTTGATGCCAAGGTCTCGTCTGATTACCGAAAGAGTAAGATCGCCAAGGCTTCCGCCAAAACAAGCGACAAACGCAGAGGCCATCCAAAAAACTTCACTTCGAACAGGTAGCAAATGCCTCATCGCCCAAGCGAGGGCAAAAGTCAAAACACAGGCTATGAGAAAACTTTCTAAATTTCTTTTGGGATTAATGCGGTGAAAAATTTTAATTTTCCCAACCCGGCGACTGATCGCGATATACATATTATCATAAACTTCAGTTAGAATTATAATATACAAAACCAGATAGGGGCCGTGATCAAGTTTGATTAGCCAACCCAAATGCATAAATGCCCAGCCTAAAAAACTAAAGGCGACAAGGGTGAGCGATAAATATTGAATCATATGTTTTGTTGAATCTCTTAAGATCGGAATAAAACATATAAAGCCAAGAAATATCATGGGGCCGACTTCATAAAGTGAGTGCAAATCAAGTTCAATACAAAAACCTAAAAGAATGATGCCAATATAAGTGGCCCAAACAAAATTGCTTCGATGATACATTCCGGTCATTTGAAAAAATATTTTGGCGCAAAAAATAGACAAAATAGTTAGGACGATCATCGGCCAGGGCGAGCTGAGGCCAAGGAGACCAACCAATACGGGTGCTGCAAATACCCAGCTCTTTAAACTTGCCCAGCCAGCCTGAAACTGAGAGTTTTTATTTCTCAATCCAAAGAGGCCTAGACCAATGACGAGCATAGTTCCAAAAACTAAATAAACAGTTTGTCGATAGAGCGGGTCATTCCACATTACAAACATATCAGCTTTATTCCTTTTGCAGTTCTAAGGGCTCGTCCAAAAATAACTACACTTTCATTGCTTGGTCTTTTTCGACAATTCTTCGTTAGTCGTCGTCCGATTAAGCCCCTGGCTAATCGTTCCTCCTTCCGCCTCGACTTGTCGAAAAATCCACGGCGCAAAGAAAGGGCATTTATTTTTAGACGGGCCCTAACTCGGTAGCTCAATATTATGATCTTTTAGTTTTTTATACAAATTCGAGCGTGAAACCTTTAGCACCTGTGCCAATTCATCAATCTCAGGATGGAGCTTAAGTGCCTTTAAGATGAGATTTGCCTCAAAAGTCTGCATTGCTTCATTAAGTCCAAGACTGAAGTCGATACGCTCATTTGCTCCGTCACTAAAACTGCGTGGTAAACAGTTGGCGACATCTTCTTTTCGAATAATTGGTAGGGGAGCATAAAGACTCATTTGCTCGATCAATCGTTTTAATTCTCGAACATTTCCCGGGAAATCATAGCTGCTTAGTGCAAGGCCTGCGTCTTCACCCAAACTTTTATTTCGCTTGGGCCTTTCTTTATTCAAAAAATGTTCGCAGAGTTCAATGATGTCCTCGCGCCTTTCTCTTAAAGGCGGAAGAACAATTTTTTTACCATTGAGCCGCCACAAAAGATCATCGCGAAATTTTTGTTCTTTTACCAGTTGATTCAAGTTTTGGTTGGTCGCTACAATGACGCGTGCATTGATTTTTAAATTCTCTTTTGCGCCAACTCGTCTGATTTCACCACTTTCTAAAAAGCGTAAGAGTATGGGCTGAAGTGAAAGCGGAAGTGCTTCAATTTCATCTATGAAAAGATCGCCCCCACTGGCAGCTTCAACTAAACCAATTTTATTTTGATCGGCTCCGGTAAATGCTCCTTTAACGTGGCCAAACATTTCGGATTCAAAAAGTTTTTCAGGAATTGCAGCGATATTAACAGCAATAAATGGCTTTTCAGATTTTGGACCATGAATCAAATGAGCCGCGACTTCTTTGCCTGTGCCCGACTCACCTTCAATTAAAATGGGGCCACTTTCACTTTGTAATGCTGCAATTTGTTTGCGAACCGCATGACTTTTTGCGCTTGAACCAATCCAAATTTGCGTACTTTGAAAAGCTCGATGAGTTGCATTTCGTAGCAAGATGAGGGCTTCAATTTTTTCTAAAACTAGTTTGAATTCTTCAGGAGCTAGTGGCTTAGCAAGATAGCGAGAGGCACCGGCTTGCAGGCAAGACTCCATGAGATTGCGATCGAGATCTCCCGAAATTGCCACAATTTCAAGGTGAGGATTTTGACTATGGAGCTCAGCAATAAAACCTGGGCCCTCAGGCTTTTTTGATTTAAGTGAGTCTAAAGACAAATGCATATCCACAAATGCGGCATCGAAATTTTTTGCTTCAAGGCCTTTTGACGAGAGGCTATGCACCATTCGCCAATTTGTTGGCAGCAACATTTTTATGCTTTGAACGATCAATTCGTCATCGTCTATAAATAACAACTTCAGGCGATCGTCTTTCGAATTAAGTGGCTGAGACACTGAAATCCTCCCTAGAGCAAATGGCCTGCGTGAACTTTCGAAAACAGGTTAATATTATTCTATTCAACAAGGTCTCGGTATGACAAGATGATCTGTAGATCGAGCTCCAATTAAATGTTTTAGGGCATTTTAGATATTGGATGATTCTCTTTTCGCTCGATTTATATTTATGAGGTGCTTAGCAATGCAAAATTATAGTCATAAAAAATATCGCTTTCTCTTGCTTGAGGCCATTCACCCAAGTGCAAAAGAAATCCTAGAGGGCGAAGCTTATCAAGTCGAACTTCTCAATCACTCGCCAAAAGAATCCGAAATCATTTCACTTGCAAAAAACTACGATTTTATTGGTATTCGCTCCAAGACTCAAATCACTGAGAATATTTTGAAATCATCTCAGCATTTGCTAGGCATTGGCTGTTTTTGTATCGGAACGGATCAAGTTGATTTATTGAAAGCGAATCAATTGGGAATCCCGGTTTTCAATGCACCTTATTCAAATACCAGAAGTGTTGCTGAATTGGTTCTGGCCGAAATTGTTTGTTTGAGTAGGCAAGTTTGCGATCGAAGCGCGCAAGCTCATTTAGGACAATGGATAAAATCAGCCGCGGGGTCTCATGAAGTTCGAGGGAAAACACTCGGCATTGTAGGGTATGGGCATATTGGCAGCCAAGTCAGTGTGCTTGCTGAGGCCTTTGGGATGCGGGTTTTATTTTATGATGTGGTCAAGAAATTGCCGCTTGGTAACTCAAAGGTTTGTGAATCAATTGGCGAGCTTTTGAAAAATTCAGATTTCGTAACACTTCATGTTCCGGACACCAAGCAAACCAAAGAAATGATGACAACCCGAGAATTCGCGCAAATGAAAAAAGGTGCATTTCTTATAAATGCAAGTCGGGGAAGTGTGGTGAAGGTTTCTGATTTGGTAAAAGCCATTAAAGAACATCAGGTGGGCGGTGCTGCCATCGATGTTTTTCCCGCCGAGCCAAGTTCAAACAATGAAAAGTTTGTCTCTGAACTACAGGGACTTGAAAATGTGATCCTCACGCCTCATATCGGCGGAAGTACCGAAGAGGCTCAGGCAGCAATTGGAGCAGAGGTTGCAGCAAGTCTTCTCAGTTTTGCACGTCTTGGCAATACAAGGGGTGCGGTCAATTTTCCAAATGTCGATTTACCAGTCTTGCATGCAGATTCTCATCGTCTTTTGAATGTGCATCAAAATGTTCCTGGAGTTTTGAGTGATATTACCAAAATTGTTTCAGACTTAGGGGCCAATATTCAGGCGCAGTATCTTTCAACCGACTCTAAGATTGGCTTCCTAGTCATGGATATGGAGAAAGGCTCGGCCGATCAAGTTTCAAAACAAGTGGCAGGCCTGAGAACCAGCATTCAAACACGAGTCCTGTATTAAATCACCTTTCCGGGATTCATAACTCCGTCTGGATCGAAGACCTTTTTAATTTCGCGCATGAGGGTAATTTCCTCAGGAGATTTTGAATATTTTAGATATTTCTTTTTTGTAAGGCCAACTCCGTGCTCAGCTGAAATTGAACCCTTCATTTCGCCGATTACTTTGAAAAGCAAATCGTTAACGCTTTCACAGCTCTTAACAAATTCTTCTTTGCTCAATTGGTCAGGCTTTAAAATATTAATATGCATATTGCCATCTCCAATATGGCCAAACCAGACTACTCGAAAGTTAGGATAGTTTTTTTTCAAAACCGTATCGACTTCTTTTAGAAATTGAGGAACTTGCGAAATTCGAACGGAAACATCATTTTTATAAGGAGAATAGCGCTCAGTTGACTCACTTACATCTTCACGAAAGCGCCAAAGAGTCTTAGCCTGGGCTTCATTTTGTGCGATTGTACCGTCAAGGACCAAGCCCTTTTCTAAACACTCTTCGAAGATTTCAATGATTTTATCAGGGACTGAGTCATCGGTATTTTCAATTTCAACTAGTAAATAGTTTGCGGCTGAGCTGCTGAGTGGAGAAGTTAAGCCCGTGTGTTCTTCAACCAGCTTTAGGGCCACATCTGAAAAGAATTCAAAGGCGGTGAGTGGTAAGGCATTTCTAAACTTTTCAAAAATCTTCATAATAGAGTCTAAATGTGGCACGGCTAATATCATCACAGATAGTGGTTTTGGTTGATGAGAATACTTAATGCCAACTTTTGTGATAAAACCCAAAATACCTTCTGATCCAATAAAGAGATGTTTTAAATCCAAGCCGGTTGCGTTTTTTATTAGGTCATGCCCCAACTGCAAGATTTCACCAGCGCCGGTTACCACCTCTAAACTTGAAATTTGGTCTCGAGTTAGCCCATATCTTAAAACCTTTACGCCGCCCGCATTGGTCGCGATATTCCCACCGATATGACTTGATCCTTTGGCTGCGAAATCAACAGGATAATAATGACCCTTATCCCACAAATACTTTTGTAATGTTTCGGTGATCACGCCAGGCTCAAGATGAACCACGCGATCGATTTCATTTAATTCAAGAATCCGATTCATCTTATCAAAGCTCACTACGATCTCATTATTGAGAGCAACTGCTGCGCCACTCAAGCCGGTTCGACCGCCTGATGGTATGAGACCTACCTTATTTTTTCGCGCCCAAATTACGAGTTTTTGAACCTCTAATGTCGATTTCGGAAATACTACAGCTTGTGCTTTGGGCTCGAAATATTTGAGCCAGTCTTTGCCGTAGATTTTCAAATTTTGGGGATCAGTCAATACCTGTTCTTTCGGAATAATTTCATAGAGAGAATTTAGTGGCATTTTATTTACCTTCAGTCTCAGGAGTTTTGCGAGTTTTAAGTTTTAATTTCTGAAAGGCATCACTGTCTTCAATTAAGAATTCATGATCGAGTATTCGAGCTTTAAAAATTTCTTCTATGAGGAGTAAGGCCACCGGAATGGCACTCGCAAGGCTCGAAGGAAATTTTATACAAAGTTTTTCAAGAACCTCCCCCAGCAAACTTACCTCACTGAGGCCGTAGGTTTTACCCGTCCCTTTCATTTTGTGAAACTCAGTCTCAAGTTCTTCGAATTTCTTCTTTTCAAAAAGTAGGGAGATGCGTTCACGCTTCTCAGGAAGAGTGTCGATGTATTCTTTCTTCAGTTGTTTCATCAGATCGTCAATGATCAAGCTGCTCTTGCCTTCGGGACCTCAGTTATTGGTCGAAGCGGAGTAACCGAGTTCTTTTTCCATTCAGGAAGGGTGAAATAAAACATCGCGCCATTTCCTCTTTGAGAATATACTCCGATGACTCCCTGGTGTTCTTCGACTAGGGCCTTAGCAATAGCTAATCCTAGTCCGGTGCCTTTGACAATTGGATTTTCCGCATTAGAAGCTTGGCGAAATTTTTGAAAGATAAGTTCTTGATCCTCAGCAGCGATGCCGGGTCCTTGATCTTGAATTTGGATTTCTAAGGCACTATTTGAGGATTCAATCGGACGAATGAAGATCTTGCCCCCTTCGGGAGAGAATTTGACTGCATTTGAAATGAGATTCGTCAATACCTGTTGGATGCGATCCGGATCGATATAAAGTTCATAATCGGTAGAGGCTTCGAAAATAAGTTGAACCTTTGCATTGTAGGCAAATGCAGATAGTCCTTCTGCAGTCTTTGAGGCGATCTCGCGCCATGATTCCCACCGAAGGTTGAGGGGGAGTCTCCTGGCTTCAATTTTAGCAAGATCAAGCAAATCATTGATAAGACGAATGAGGCGATCGGTTTCAGTTTCAGCAATTTCAATTAATTTCTTTGCCGAGGGATCGATTGGGCCAGCAACTCCGGCAGCAAGTAAACTGAGACTTCCTTTGATCGAAGTCATGGGAGTTCGCAGTTCATGGCTCGCAATACTTAAGAATTCAGATTTGGCTTGATCCAGTGATTTGAGCTCGTCCATATTATTGATCACTCTTTGGGCCAGAGAACTAAAGGTTCTTTGTAGAGCGCCAATTTCGTTATTTGCAGGTTGCGAAAATTGAAAGGAATAGCGATCGACCAAGAAATCCATCATGCGATTTGTGAGCTGACGAAGCGGTTTGAAAAGAGAATTTTTGAGAAGCAAAACCAATAGCGTAAATCCGAGTAGAGGGCCAAGACTTGCACAAAGAAGATTAAAGATAAAACGTTTTTGCCAGAAGCTAATATCTTGAGTTGCTCTTTGAAAGAAAAGCTTTTCGCCATTTAAGACGCCCACTTTTCTTAACTCTGTCAAGTGAGTGTCATGATTGGAGTAGGCCTGAATGAGATCGCTCAGACTTTCTGATCGCTGTGTAGCGGGTAGATTCTTTTTGAGGTCTTGAAGCTGGCGTTTAATGTCACGATTGAAACTTTGAGGATCGAGATCGAAAACCACATTTCGAATACTTGCACTTTGACTTAGCTGTTCGTATTCGTGATTGAGAGTCAGATAAGATTTATAGCCTCTCACTCCAAAAAAAACCACGCAAAAAAGGGCGCTCCAATAAAGAAATAATACGCGGAACTTGATTAAATTCATCCCGCAACCTTTAGAAGTTTAGAGTAGATATCATTTATTTCGCTGCAAATCTTTAAAGGATCGAAAGGTTTGGCAATAAAACCCCCACCAAGATCGAGGTATTTCTCAATTTCTTTTTCTTCATTTCGTGCACTGAGAAAAATAATCGGCGTTTTAATTTTACAAGCTTTGCGATACTCAGTGGCAACTTGTAGGCCGGTTTTTTTGGGCATCATGCCGTCTAGAATGAGAAGGTCATACTGAACCTTAAGTGCTTGCGTGAGTGCAAGTTCGCCGTCGACAGCAACGCTCACACAATGGCCACCAATTTTTTCAAGACAAGTTTGAGTAATATAAACGATGCTTGGGTCGTCCTCAGCTAATAAAATATTCATGATGCCTTTCGTTGAACTTGAGTTCGAAAAATCCATGAACGAATCTTTTGCAAAGTGGTATCATCGGTCCCGATAAACGCCATACGAATTTCATAGACTTCTTGATGACCTTTAAATGGAAGGCACGAAAGAATTTTTAGATGGGGAGTTGCAATTCCCATTTCCTCAAATATCGGGCTCACGATATTTGTTAATTTTCCCTCAGCCATTGGGTGGTTACTTTGAATAACGAGCCCCATTTCACTTACTGACTTAAGCCGAATATTATATTCAATTTTGCCGGCCGCAAGGGCGGGAGTGCTTGCAAAATCAACTTCATTACCTTGCTGGTCCGATAAAGTTTCAAGCAGGCGCTCAATTTTCTTCAAAAACAAAATCGGATCAATTGGCTTTACGAGATAGTCGTCGACTCCAATTTGAAGTGCGCGATCAATATCTCGCTTCTCTCGGCGTCCGGTGAGCATTGCGATCTTCACACTTTTTAGCGCCTCTTGATTGCGAATGGTTTTAACAAAATCAAATCCCGAATACTGAGGCATATTGGCGTCAGTGATGACCATGTGAAAAGGATAGCGTCCCAAGAGATCAATTCCCTCGAGAGCATCGTGCGCAACCATAACCGTATGTTTCTGGCTTGCGAGTAAATTTCGTGCGAGATGAAGTAGGTCTTCATCATCGTCTACGAGTAAGATATTGGCCATTTTTTTCCTATGAGCAATAGCTCTAAGTCCATATTTCTTATCGGAATTTTCAACAAAAAAAACTAGGCTTGAAAGCTCAGATATGACCAAGTTGGTTCACTTTTAAAATTTATTTATGTTCCAAATTAATGCGTTAGGATTTGAGTTGGTTTTGAAGAAAATTTGAGGTGAAATTGTCGAACTAATTATCAAGCTTGAAAATTATCTAGACGAAGGTCGCCTCCCATTCTCAAAAAGCGCATAAAAAATGCAGACTCGAGCCGCCCCGCTGGCAATTAAATAAAATCCACCGAAGGTCCACCATGGGCCTCCAGCAATTCCCCATGAAAATAAAAAGCAACCGACAAAAAGTCGTGCCCATCGATCAAAAAAGTTAAGATTTGCTGACATCCTTGAGATGATAGCAGAAGCTTTTTAGAGACATCAAACAAAAAGAGGCGAGATATGGATTTCAAATTAATTGGACTCACCAAATACGTAGACCTCATTACCATTCCGCAAATAAAAAATCGCGTAATGGACGTCGCTATCAATTTAGCAATTCCTTTTAATCGTTGGCTCGGAATGAAGATCATCGCGATGAGTGCCGTTCAGGTTCGAGTGAGTTCGCCGCCAAGAACCCTAAGGAAAAATCACGTGGGCGGCGCACATGCATGTGCACTTGCGCTTTTAGGAGAATATCCGGCAGGCGTTCTTATCAGCCAAACTTATTCAATGCAGGATTTTCGCATGATCATAACCAAACTCGAAGTTGACTATCATAAGCAAGGGCGCGGGACTTTAATCGCCGAAGCAAATGCTCCACAATTTTGGCCTGAAGAAAAAAATGGTGAATTGTGGCTTGATATGCAAACTGAAATTAAAAATGAAAAAGGGGAGATGGTAGCTGTTGCTAAAACAAAATGGCAACTCAAGAAGTGGGATATGATCAAAAGCAAAAAGGATAATTAAGGCTCAGAGTACAGGGGCCGGCAATCTGAAAACTGTTACCTGAAGCCGAAACCGGCATCTGAGACAGTCCAGAAACCGAGTCGCCAGGATCTCTGCTGCCTAATGCCAGCGTTGAGTTGAGGGAAAACGAAGTATATGGACCTGGCCGACTGAAGCGGCCGTTTGCCGCTGCCTGCTGCCCGAGACGACTTATTTAATCGCTTCTTTAAGCTCACCGGTTTCAAACATCTCCATCATAATATCACTGCCACCAATGAGTTGTTTGTTTACATAAAGTTGTGGAATCGTCGGCCAATTGCCATATTCTTTGATTCCTTGGCGAATATCTTGATCGCTCAGCACATCCACCGTTTGGTATTTTGCGCCGAGTTCATTTAAAATCGCAATTGCTCTGGCGGAGAATCCACATTGTGGCATTTGTGCATTGCCCTTCATAAACAATACAATTTTATTTGCTGTTAAAATCTCTTCAATTCGTTCTTTTACTGCCATTTTAATCTCCTCAAATTTTAGCTAAGATTTAAATTACACTCGCTTTGATGGTGAGAGCATGAACTTCACCTGTCTTTAATTCCTTATCAAAAACTCCCATAACATGCTGATGGGTTTGAATTCGGCTCATACCCTTAAAAGCCGAGCTTTCAATTTCAACGTAGTAGTGATCAGAAGTGCCGGTCAAATCGACTACATTTATTTTAGCACTTGGATAAGCGCTTTCAAGGCGCTTTTGAATTTCTAAAGGAGTCATAGATCATGTAAATATCATAGGGCCGGCCAGCTTAGCAAGGGGGACGAGTTGCTGGCGTCATAAATTTGTGCTAAATTGGCAGCATGATTTTAGAAGGCTTCGTGAACCCTGAACAGATAAAAAAAGAGCGCCAGAAGGCTCAGGAGCTAAGGGCCAGTCAGTGGTGGAAGCAGCAAATTGGCCCAGGCCTTTGCCATCACTGCGGTCAGAAGTTTCTAAAAAGTGAATTGACGATGGAGCATTTGATTCCGCTTTCTCGTGGCGGAAAATCAAACAAAAAGAACGTTGTTCCGAGTTGCAAAGCTTGCAATTCGACAAAGGGCCACAAGTTTGAAGTTGAACTCAGGTTTGATAAACTCTAAAAATTTCCGACCGTAAAGTGAACCGCAAAAGGTGACTCCGGCGTTGGTTTATTGCCAGTCCCGCTAAACCTAGTTCTTGGATTGAGTTTGAATCCCATATCTAAATTGACAGGGCCTACGGGAGTATTCACGCGAATGCCAAAGCCCGCTGAATCACGATATTGATCAGGGGAGTTAGACGTCGCTTGAGTAACCATAACCCCACCGGCATCATAAAAGATAGCTCCACCAAGTGAAAATCCTTTAACTTTCAAAAGTGGAAATCGCATTTCGCTCTTAAGCAAATAGTAATAAGTTTCGTTGGTGTATTTAAAAGAAGTTATATCGCCAGATCCTTTTGGGTCTAAATCATAAACGTTTGGAAATTGCTCATTTGGTCCGAAGCCGCGCACAGTGGTCGGCCCTCCCAAGGCGAAGGCTTCAGTTGAAGGAAAGCCTGAGACCGGCACTTGTGCGCCTGCAAGGGTATAGGTATCTGAATTTTGACTCAAATTGCCGACATAGCCACCGCGCAATTGATTGACCCAGATTAAACTCGCCTCTTTGTTGAGCCGCTGATAATTGGTAATTGAATTGTCGGATTTAAAGAAATGCACAAATTGGTGAGCGTCACCTGAAGACCCAATAAAAGGATCGGAATAAAAGAACTGTGTTTTGGTATAGGTTCCTTTGGTTGGGTTGAAAATATCATCGCGGTAATCAAATTCAAATGTTGGTCCGATTTTAGCGACGTCCACATAAAGTGTTACCGGGTCAATTCCTGTTGGAGCATCAAAGCGGTAGAAGTCTTTGATCTTAGAAAACTCCCACGCATAAAAGGTAATTTTAAAGTGTCGGGAGATTTCTCGCTCAATTGTAAAATCAGCTTGCGTCTTATTTTGAATAATGGCCAAGCCAGAACCCTTTACAGCAGAGGCAAAGCGGTCCTCTCGAGTCAGATTGACTCGACCATTATTGAGAGTTTTAAAGATGCGTGGCTCAAAGTAGCCAAGTGTTTCTCGATTCTCGAGGTATTGAATGGTGGGGTCCATTGAGTACCAGAGGTCACCACGCGCACTTATTCCGCGGCCAGTGCCGCCTAAATTTTTATAGCCAAAGCCAAGAAAGCCGCGATAGGTGAGTTGGTGTTCGTTGTTCAAACCAAGGCCTGGATTGAGAAGTCCAGCGTCGTCTTCAGTTACAGTTATGATGACTGTTCGTCGAGGGATATTGGTGCCATCGGCATCTGTTCGAATATCGACAGATGAAAACAACTGGAGCTTTTGCAAATGGTAGGTGGTCTCTTTCAGCTTTTCTTGCGTGAGCACATCATTTACCTTAAAGCTCAACTCTCTTTCAACGACATAACGCTTCGTTAAACTAAGTCCTTGAATTTCGATATCCGAAACGATGACCTTGGGGCCCTCTTGAATTGCAAAATTCAATTTGGCCTCAGTATTTGCTTCATTGAAACTAACGAGTTTTGAATCTTCATTTAAAATCTGCATTTCAAGATAGCCAATGGAGCGATAATACTCTTTGATCGCTTGAATACTGAGTTCGAGTTCGGTTTGCAATAGTGGGCCGCCTACCGCGACGCTCATATGTCTTAATAATTCGGCCCCTGATATATCAATATTGCCTTTAAATTGAATATCCTTGATGAGAGTTTGAATGCCTTCATCAATTGTCAAATTGGTATCACTAAACTCTTTCGACTTAGAAAATGTGGTTCTCAAAGCCAAAACTTTATTTTGTAGAAAACCCTGGTTTCGGAGTTCGTTGGTTAGATTCTTCTGACCATTTTCAAGATCTTTGCGGTTGTAATAGCCAAGAGAAACCGTGTCTGAACTATTGCTTCGAATCAATTTTGAATAATAATTTGCAGGTCGAGATATTTGACCGTCAATTGAAAGCTCTCGAATGCGCACCCGCAAGCCTTCTTCAATTTTAAAACGCACTTGATCTTTGTAGAGTTTTGAAAATGATTTCTCTTTGAAATCAACTTTAACATTTGCAAAGCCTACGTTCAAATAGGCCTTGCGAATGCGATCTGCCAGATCTGGTGCAAAGCTCGTTGTGGCTCCAATGACTTTTTCAAGCTCAATGGCATCTAACAAATGGCCATCGGTAAAGTATTGGTTTCCCTCAAAAATAAATTCATACTGAATAGGGTTTTCGATTACATAATTAATTTTTACTTTATTTCGCTCTTTATTAAAGGCCAAATTGGGCGAAGATATTTTTGCTCTCAAAAAGCGCTCTTTTGAAAAGAACTCTTTCATAGAGGTTTCAAATTCTTTTAGATTTGAATTTGATAGTCTGCTCCCTATTAAGTACTTAGAATACTTCTTTGCTCGAAGAAGAATCTCGGGATTGACACAGTCGAAATTGATGTGAGTGATCGTGCTTGGTTCACTTTCGTGAATCTTAATATGAATTATAATTTCAGATTCTTTGGGAGTTTCGAAATCAATATCAATTTGTGGATTCAGATATCCTTGTTCGGCATATTCAGTTTGCAATTCGTCTGCATTGGCAAGAATTTCTTTTCGCGAGAAAATCTGATTGTTGGCAATTCCTAGTTTTTCGATGATATGAGATTTGCTGAATTGATTGTTTCCGACAACCGTAATTTCTTTGATGGTTCGTAAAAGGCTTGCGACAATTACATACTCTGCAGGCCTGGTATCAGGAAAGCGCTCATGAACTTCAATATTTGAAAATTGACCGGTACTCATCAAATAGCGCATGATCTGATCTGCTTCGGAGGCGCTGACTTCGCGCTCAAAAACATATGAGAAATTTTGTTTGATTTTTGACGAAAGTTGGGTCGGAACACCCTCGAACTTCAAGATATGATGTTCGGCCCAAGCACTGCAGGATAGGATGAAAATTAAAAAAATAAGAGCCGCAGGTTTCATCATTTAAATTGAAACCTATATTCGAGATCCAGTCCTAGGACATTTGGATTGTCGATTTTTTGCTGTTGAATTTCGGTTTCATCCGCCTGTCGATTGACAAAGCTACCAACCACTTGAAAGCGTTTTGACAAATTATATTTGAGAGAAATCTCGTTGTCAGATCTCGAACCAATTGAACGATTGTAGACCCAGCCAAGTTTGTCGGCGAGTTTTCCGCTGAGTGAAATCTTTTGTACTGCAACGTTTTCAGTTTCATCAAAGCCACTGGTGAATTGCAGATCGACGTCGAAGCGATCTTTCAGTCCCTTGCCAATGGGGCTTTGTTTGAGAATGGATGACGGAAGCATAAATCCGGGGTTGCCATTTTGTTGCGAGGTATTTGAATTGAGGCTGGCATTTGTCGAAAGTGTACCGAGCGCTAACAGAGATATGATGTCGGACTGGACAAGTGCAGGCAAACTGGTCAATACCACTACTGGTTTTGAGGCTGTACCTTGTACAAGCAAATTGATGTCATATTCAATGTCTTTTGAATTGGGAGTCGAAGGATCAATATGGGTCCTCGCACTTAGGTAAAGTTTGGGATTGATCTCTTTGGTATCATCAAAGGTAAAATTGGCTGTGATCACATCAAAGGGGCGTTCATTGAACTTCACTTTGCTTTCGGGCGCAGCACTGACAATTCCTATCAGCGAAGCTTTTTGTGGCGAGCCTTTTATATTCATTTTTCCCTTTAGAGTTCCCTCCATAAGAGAATTTCGAATTGGAAGGCCTTTATTAAAATTGACGTCGAGATCTAATATCAGAGGGCTTTGATTTTCTTCTGAGATATTTTTCGGCAGGTATTGGTTGAATTTTGCGTTGGTCGAATCTTCATTGTCACCAAATTCTTTTGAAACCAAGCCATCACTAACCTCATAGCTTCCCTTAAGTAAAAAGGGAAACCAAGTTCCGCTCAAAGTCAGTTTGCCATCACCCTTGGTCAAAAATCCATCGGGGACCTTTAGAGAAACTTTGTCTAACGTCGCATTTATTTGAAACGGTAAATGGTGATAGGATTTAAATTCTAAATTTCCGTCACCAGTGATTTGGCCGCCAGCAAAGTCTCCTTTAATTGAATTGATCAGAACCTTTTTCTTATTGAATAAAATATCCGCTTTGATTTCGTCAAAGGGATGAACAAAATCAAAGAGTTTCAAAAAGCCATGATCAATGTAAGCTGAACCTAGTAAGTCGACGCGAGAAGGATTCGCTTTGATATTACAGGCAAACGAAAGTTCTCCTCTAAGTTCTTCAAAAAATGGAAGCAAGAGTGAGATCAGGCTCATATCCAATTTGCCATTGATTTGCCAATCAATTTTATCCGTGGGAGGGGTGGCATCTGATATTTTGAGACTGGTATTTTGTCCTGCCAAGTTAAAGTTCTCGATTCGAAATTGGCCTTCGTTCACTTTGATTTTAACATCTTTCGGGGCAAACATTGAGAGAGCTCCGCGCTTGAGCTCAAATTTTTGTACGCCAATTTTACCCGATGAATTCCAAATTCCGCCGTTTGGAGCGGTTAAGTTTACTTCTGAAGTTAGTCTTGAATCAAAATCTCGCTTCGCGCTGACAGCCTTCAGCGACGCAAATAGCGGCGCGAAATTCCATTCTTTGGTTTTAAGTTTAAGTGCAAATGGCGCATTCGCATTGAGTGGAATGATTAGATCCGTCAGCACCGTATCGCTTAGAAAATGCCCTTGTGTTTCAATGGTATTTTCACGAAACTTAATATGAAAGTCTGAGTCTCCGGCGGGTTGATCTGCAACCGATGTTTTAGAAAGCTTTCCGAATAGATCGGCGTCTGGTTTTAAAACATAGCCTTCAAGTTTCAAATCAAATTCAGCTAAGCTGGTAATACTCAAACCAAAATCCTCAAAGTTGGGTGATTCTTCAAGTTTTATGTTTTGGGCATGGGCACTCACATTAATATTGCCATCGGGATGACCAACGCCTGAGAGATTTATGATTTGCCCGCCGCGCACAAGTTGTACGCGATCAGTTTCAACCTCACCATCTCGTGAATGCAAATCAAAAAGAAATTGCTCAAAAGGTTCACGCCAAATGCTACCTCTTGAAATTTGAGATTTGATATCATAACTGAGGGCATTGAATTGCAGCGGTCCCCAAACCTTCGCTTGAAGACTTCCGGTTCCGGTCACCGCAAATGGGAGTTTTACCTTTCGGCCAAAAATTTGTAAAAGATCTGCGCCATCGAGTTTTTGAGAGCGGCCCATAACCGAAATTTGATTTTCAATAAGGTTCAATACAACATCGGCTTGATAGTTTGATTTGTTGTAATGTCCGGACATATTTGAAAAGTTGAGTTTGCCTTTAGCATAACTGAGATTGGTTTTAGCGCTTCCGAGCCAAAAATCACTCAGCCAAAAATCCGTTCCGCTCATTTGTAGACTCATGGTAGCCGCAGAACTATCGCCAGAGGTTTCTCCGTTGATTTGACTGCTGCCTTCAATCTTGAGGTCTGAAAGATTGCTGACATCTTTAAAGTCGAGTTTATCAGCTTGATATTTAATATGAAAGCCATCGTCGTACGAAACACGACCTTGCGTGGCACCATTTGAATTCGGCATACTTAAGTGTGCGTCGAAGGAAACTGCCTCGGTATTGACCTGCAAACTTCCGGTCGCACTGAAGCTAGCCAGCTTAACGATGGTTCGATCGGTCTTGAGGTTGGGCCTTAGCAATAAATTATTTCCTTGAATCGAGCCGGCACATTTAAGCGCAAAACTTGGTTTGATTTCAGCCTCGCAAGGGAGTTCGCCGCTTGCAGTTAACCAAAGTGGAATTTCTTTTAAACCTAAATTCTTAAAAAGCTCAAAGATTGAGAGTTCACTCACCTTAGCCGTTGCGGTCATGCGAATTTGATCGTTTAGGCTTACCTTTAGATTTTGCAATTCGACTTTGTAGCTATCATTTTTAACTAACAAACTTGGTATCGAAACTTCTTTATTGAGGAGACTTCCCTTGGCTTGAACGCTACCGAAATAATACCCCCGCAATTTGAGGTTCTCGGTTTTTAAATTAAATTTATATTCTTCGGTTTGTCCAGGCCTTAGTTTAAAGTCTGCGCTGAGTTCGGCAGCACCACTCATTTTCGGGAATTGGTTCGATTTGCCAAGAGCTTTGGCTGCCCATGTCGACATTGATTCTAGGTTAAAATTGCCGTGCACTTTCATATCATATTCTCGAACCTGCAATGCCTCAATATCTCCTTGGGCAGTGCCATTGATCACAAATTGAGAGTCGCCTCGCACCAAATTGAAATGAGATATGATGATCTTATCTGGAGATAAAAATATCTTGCAATCCGTGCCAATCCTTAAGTCCGCCTTGCTCACAAGATCCTTCAAGTAAATTGAATCGGCACTCACTTGCAGCCCAACTTCGTCATTGTACTTTTCAGCATTTAAAAGAAGTCCAGATATTGAGATTTCAGTTTTAGGATTTGGTAAGTAAATTTTGATATCTGAGTCTTCAATATCTAAATTTTGTAAGGGAATACTTTGAAGTGCTGCGAAGAGTCCGGCTAGAGGTTTATTTGATTTGGTTTTTTTTGATTCAGGTAAGCGCAATTTAAGTTTGGTTTTTCGAATGGCGAGGCGATTGATTTTCAATTTGCCGGTGAGCAGTTTCAACAAACTGATTTGAACTTCAGCTTCACCAATTTCAAATGGGTCTATGAGGCTTTGCAATTCTTCTTTTGGAGCAACTCTTAATGTGCCAAAGGATACGGCTACTGGGAAGAGATGAAATTGAATGCTTTTAGGCAAAATTCGAAGTGGTAATCTTGCTTGAGAAAAACTTTCGGTTTTTAATAAAATATAAGTTTTTAATTTTGGTACGCCAAAGCCCACAAGCGCCCCAAATAAAAAGCCGGTTCCCGCTAAAAGCGCAATGGCAATCCAAAATTTACGAGGTAGAGATTTCATCTAAGATTGTCCCACCCAATGATTCAATAGAGAGGTGGCATTTTTGTAATTGGCTTTCACTTTTACAATACTTTTCATAAACTCGATTGCCTGAGGTTTTTGACCGAGTCCCCAAAGCGCGCGCGCTCTTGCATACACGGCCGCAAAACTACTTTCAGGTTCTTGTACGAATTTGATTTCAAGTTGCTGACTGAGTTCAAGGGCCTCTAAAAACCGCCGGCTTTTTAAAAGGAGTTCCAATTCAAACCATTCGGCATCATTGGAGCGCGCACTCATACGCAAAATATCAAGTGCATCCTCGTAAAAATCCATAAACGAAAGAGTGAGGGCTAAGTCATAATTTTTTTCAGGAATTTTTTTAACAATATCTTTGGCTCTCGCAACCATTAGCTTGCGTACGACTTGTTGCTCTTTGCTTAAGGGAGGGCCTTTCTCTTCGATCACCGTTTGCAGCGAGCGATGATCGATGTTTTCTCCTACTATGTGCCTGGCCCAACGTTCATCAAATGCTTTTTGATCAAGGCTTGCGTCCATATCGTCGGGATAGGTGAGGTGATATTGTTTGAGAGCTTTGGACTCGTCATCCATCATGCGTTGCGATCTTAAGAATTCAATTTTCTCTCGTAGCGCCAATTTCTCTTCATTTTGTTTTTCAAATTCTTGTGTCTCTAAAATGGTTCGAGCCTTTTCAATTCGCGGTGCTAGTTTGTCTGATTTTGGAGAAAGCAAAACTTCAGTCATCGCTTCTTGTTCGCGAATGCCTTGAACTATAGCCTTCTGTTCTTCAGCATTTGGCATGGTCTGTAGGTCATTTAAAATTTCAGAGATTTGCGCCCACGGGAGATGGCGCTCATGTTCGATGAGCTTTCGAACTTCTTTGATCAATGTGCTTTTAAGGCCGGCGTTTAAAAAAAATTGTGCAACTACATATTGTTCTTTTGCATTGAATAAATTTTTCTTCCAAGAGTTTGAAAGTGCATTGGCGGCTGCTGTGACATCTTTATTGTCGTTGAGAAAATCTCGAATTTTCAATTCGATTGAATTCACAAATTCTCCAAAGAAGCTAAACCAAAACTCACCTATGACCAGAAATACGCTCTAAGCCATGATTATGTAGTAACTTATTAAAATTGAGGAGAATTATTATCAGCTCGAGCTATTTACTTACACGCTCAACATATTCACCAGTTCGGGTATCGACTTTCAAAACATCGCCCTCATTGATATGCATTGGTACATTCACTGTATGCCCAGTTTCAAGCACCGCTGGCTTGGTTGCGCCAGTCACAGTATTGCCTTTAAAGTTGGGGTCGGTCTTAACCACTTTTAATGCAACCGAATTGGGGCAATCAATTCCTATAGGTTTGCCGTTATAGTTCATAACAACGCACTGTAGATTTTCAATTAAGTAGTTTTTTGCGTCTCCAATATCATCTTCGGTAACGCAAATTTGCTCATAATTTGTCTGATTCATGAAATTGTAGCCGCTATCGTCTTTGTATAAGAATGTCATGTCCTGGGTATTGACATCTGGAACATCAAACTTCTCACCTGATTTAAAAGTGCGTTCAAGATTTGATCCAGTCAAAAGATTGCGCAATTTGGTGCGCGTGAATTGATTGCCCTTACCTGGTTTTACGTGTTGAAAGTCAACAATTGCAAATGGTTGTCCTTCAACCATAATTTTAAGGCCTCTTTTGAAATCAGTCAGTTGGTACATAAATCCTCTTTGTCAATTTTGATAGAATCTTTTGCGAATTTAATCGCAAAAATAGGATTATCAGATAATTTTGCAAGCTTCGTCAACTTGAAAGGAGTTAGGGGCTCTAAGCGCGTGCTTAAGAGTGCTTCTCATTAATACGCCGCAGAAGCATTTCGAGCTTTTGTCTTCTCATTTTGGGTTTTAAGTTGGCCTCAAACTCTTGGTTTTTGTCCGGCAAACTTTGCTCTGCATAGGCTTGAGTTCTGCGTTTTAGGATTTTAAGTCGCTTTTCAATTTCTTCTGCCTGTCCTAAGCGCAATTGGGCATCAATTAAGACCTCAAGGGCGCGTTCAATATCGTTGCGAATGGTAAGCGCATCAGCTAGCGAAATCGCATGATCGAGTTCTCTTTGGTGAGACCATTTTTTTCCGGGTACGGGGTTTGGTTTCGCGGCTTGATCGCCAGCTGATTTATTAATTTCTTCAGTTGCAAAGCTTTCCTCAGGAAAGTCTTGAGCTCCCAAAAACTCCCACTTCTTTACTGCCTTTTGCGCTCGATCATCTTCGGGGTGTAAAAATAGTAACATCTTAAAAGCTTGAAGGGCTTCTCTTGGACGCTTAAGTTTAAGGCAGACCTCACCTAAAAGATGAAAAGCCAAAATATTATCAGGTGATAATTCAGTTGCCTTTTTAAGCTGCAAATATGCTTCTTCAGGGATATCTAAATCCAAAAGGACTTTCGCATATGCGAGTCTACCGCTGGCAAAATTAGCGTGAATTTGGGTGCCTCTCTTACAGAGTTCTTGGGCTTCAGCTAGGCGGCCAATCCGGCGGTATGCTTCAGCTAAAGGAGCAAAAAGCCTCGAGTTCGGATTTTTTTCGTACTCGTTTTGGTAGCGTTCAATAAATTCTTGGCTAATGCTCATAGTCTTAACTCTTGCACAAAGCCTTGAAAATTTCAAATTCTTGCTTGCCAAGGCTTAGGGCTCGTCCAATAATAAATACTCGTTCTTTTGCGTTGGGGATTTTGCGTCAGTTCGAGGCGGGAGGACGAATCGCTTGCCGGAGGCGCAAACGAGAGGACGACCAACGAAGAAATGTCGCAAAATACCAAGCAAAAAGCGAGTAGTTATTATTGAACGAGCCCTTAAGGGCGCCGCGTTTGTATGAAAGAATCCAAATGCAAAATACTTCTAAAATCATTTTAGGACTCGATCCCGGCAGCCATCATACTGGTTTTGGGGTTATTGCCTTTGAGAATAGTAAGCTCAAATATATTGAGCATGGGGTGTTATCTGCGCCTTCAAGTTTGGGCTTTTTGAGCAGAATTGAAATTATCGGACGTGAAGTTGCGAATTTGGTTGAAAGAATTAAGCCCGATACAAGTGTAGTTGAAAAAATATTTCTTGGTAAAAATGCGGATTCAGCATTTAAACTCGGGCATATGCGTGGAATTTGCCTTTTTGAAGCATTAAAAGCTAAGTGTGAAGTGGTAGAGTATGCCGCCAGATCAATCAAAAAAGGTATTACCGGAAGTGGTGCTTCAAGTAAAGAGCAGGTTCAAATGATGTTATATGCCGCTCTTGAAATACGTGCCAATCAAGCCTTGAAGCTCGACGCTTCAGATGCGTTGGCATTGGCATTTTATCATGCTCGTCATTTGGAGTTTCAAAAGCGACTTAAACAGCAAACGCAGCAGTCAAATAAATTAGCGACTAAGGAGCAAATGTGATTGGTCAATTGCGCGGAAAACTTTTAGAAAAAACCACCGAACAAATCATTTTTGATGTGAATGGTGTCGGATATGAATTGAATTGTTCGGCTAATACAATTGCAAATTTAAGCCTGAATCAAGACGCGAAAGTTTTTGTTCACACCCATATGCGCGAAGACGCATTGATACTTTTTGGTTTTAGTTCAGCCCTCGAGAAGCGCATTTTCTTAACACTTTTAAAAGTCAATGGAGTGGGGCCAAAACTCGCCTTGAAAATTCTTTCCGGTTCAAGTTTGGATCAGCTCCTGCAGATGATTGAGGCCGGAGATGTTAAGGCAATTTCGTCGATTCCCAAAGTAGGAAAAAAAACCGCCGAACAACTAATTTTGAGTTTAAAGGGAAAGTTGAGTTTTGACGATGATGAAACTGAAACGAGTCTGTTTAAAGCACCAATGGCTGCTAAATCCGAATTGGTTTCAGCGCTTGTGAATCTTGGGTATCGTCTGCCTGAGGTTGAAAGAGTGGTGGCTACATTACCGCGAGAAATGGGTATTGAAGAGGGCTTAAGAAAAGGTTTGGCCGCACTTTCTGGACAAGCTTAATTTATTTTAAAGTGATGAGGTAAGAGATGCAAGAGCGCATGGTAAATTCTGAGATCGAAACAACCGAAGGAAATTGGGAAAATGTTTTGCGCCCCAAAACATTTGAGGATTTTCCGGGGCAAGACAAGGTCAAGGAAAAACTAAAGGTATTCATCGAGGCCGCAAAAAAACGCAACGAGCCGCTCGATCATATCTTACTAAGCGGACCGCCAGGTCTTGGCAAAACCACTCTGGCAGGCATCATCGCGGGCTCTATGGGTGTCGACTTTAAAGTAACCTCCGGCCCAGCACTAGAAAAAAAAGGTGATATTGCTGCGGTTTTGACTAGTCTGCAGCCTAACTCGATTTTATTTATAGATGAAATTCATCGTCTCAATAAAGTGGTCGAAGAATATATTTATTCTGCCATGGATGATTTTTGTATTGATATTGTCATGGGTGACGGCATGGGTGCTCGCAGTATGCGCTTTCAACTCTCGCCCTTTACGCTAATCGGGGCAACCACGCGCTCTGGTCTTCTCACCTCGCCCTTGCGTTCGCGCTTCGGAATTCCTGAGGCGCTCAATTTTTATGATCGCAAATCATTGGTGCAAATTCTCACCAGATCGGCTGCGCTTTTAGAGATTGAAATTTCTCCTGAGGGAGCGCTTGAAATAGCAAGAAGGTGCCGAGGCACTCCACGTATTGCGAACCGTCTCTTAAAAAGGGTGCGCGATTATGCCCAGGTAAAAGGTGATGGTAAAATAAGTATTGAACTTGCGGCCTATGCTCTTAATCAACTCGAGGTAGACATTTTAGGTTTGGATGAAATGGATCGTAAAATTCTCGCTCTCATTGTTGAAAAATTTGCTGGCGGTCCTGTTGGCATTGAAACCATTGCGGCAGCACTAAGCGAAGAGCGTGATACGATTGAAGAAGTATATGAGCCATTTTTGCTTCAAGAAGGTTTAATACAGAAAACGCCTCGTGGCCGGATCATCACAGAAATTGCACGCGCACATCTCGGAATCCAAGCCTCCGCTGAGCCTTTTTCACTCAGACCAATTGATGTTTAATGGCCTCTTAAGGAATCATCGTGCAATCATACGAAGTCTTTGAGTAGTAGGTTTTACCGTCGTCGTGTGTGCAAGTTCTGAAATAGAACTCAAAAGGCGAGCGATCGTGCAAGGGCATATTTTTTGAAAAAGTAAATCCTTCAGCAGCATAAGCAGCCCCTTCTGCCCGTGAATCGAGATTGGGTTCGGATCCAAATCGAGAAGTAGGATGGCTAGCGCAAGCAAGCAGATTGAAAACCAGAATGAATATTAAAAGAAGAACATTAAATTTGCGCTGCACCCTCTGTTATCGGCAAAATCAAAGATGAGATCAAACCAGCATTCCGGCACTCGACATTAGGATAGTAAAGTCGATCACGGCCCGGCACCCAGCCATCTGGCCACCGAAACTGTTCCCGCCAACAGAAACTGAAACAGAAAAACCGCAAACGGCTGACCGCTGCCAGCAAACGGATTGCTGATTAGATTGCTGATTAAGGTAACTGAGTAATAAAAAAGACATCCTGTGTACTTTCAGCTTCGCAGTTGCAGACTTCAAAAATTTGTGTACTCTCTCCCCAAGTATAATCCAATAATTTCAGTGCTTTGGTTTTTAATATCTTTGGTACTCTAATTGCTATATTAAATAAAATATGTTTCTACAACGCACTATCAGAAAACGAGTAAAAGTAGAGGGAATAGGTCTTCATACCGGAAAACCAGCCTCTCTTATCTTTCGTCCAGCCCCGGTCAATACCGGAATTTACTTTGTTCGAACCGATCTTCCTGGCTCGCCCGCGGTAACGACTCATGCTCAGCATGTGCAAGCCACCTCAATGGCAACTACGCTGGGTGGCCCAGAGTTTTCGGTATCAACTGTCGAGCATTGTTTATCGACAATGGCGGCCTTTCGAATTGATAATTTATTCATCGAATTGAGCGGGCCTGAAATTCCTATATGTGACGGCAGCGCGCAGGCTTTTATGCAAGCCATTTTAGATGCAGGTTTTGTCGAACAAGATGAGGCCCGTAAATATGCCTATGTCACCCAGCCCATTTTTTACGGTGATGGTGACAAGCATGCTTATGTTGTTCCTTATAATGGGCTGCGGGTTACTTGCAC